>NZ_BAAAQN010000028.1:0-130820 GCF_039531695.1 Catenulispora yoronensis | reverse complement strand
GGCGGCCGGCGCGCCGACGGTCAGGGTCGCGCCCATCTCGTCGAGCATCGCGGCCAGGGCGTTCACGGTCGGCGCCTCGAACAGGGTCACCGACGGCAGCGTGACGCCGAAGCGCTGTTTGACCATCGCGAGCATCTGCAACGCCATCAGGGAGTTGCCGCTGAGGTCGAAGAAGTTGTCGCGGGTGCCGACCGGTTCGACGCCGAGGATGTCGGACCAGACCTCGGCCAGGCCGCGCTCGGTGTCGGTGATCGGCGGGCTGTAGGGCTGCGGCAGCTCGGGGCGGGGGAAGCGCTCGCCGGCCGGGGTCGGCAGCGGCAGGTCGACGAGGTCGTCGGTGGGGGCGGTGACCCGCGGCAGCCGGTCGTCCAGGCCGCCGGCGACGACGAGGACCGTGGGGTCCGCGGGGCCGGCGGGGCCGGCCGCGACCACCAGGTCGAAGGCGTCGAGGGCTTCCTGCTCGGTCATCGCGTGCCGGGTCATGGTCGCGCCGACCGGACCGTCCAGGCGGGCGAGGGTCGGGGCCCAGGTGTCCCAGCAGGCCGCGCTCCAGCGCGTCGGGCCGGGGTGGGACCGGCGGCCGATGGCAGCCAGGGCCGCGTTGGCGGCGGCGTAGCTGCCGAAGGCCAGACCGCCCAGGACGGAGGAGGTCGAGGAGAACAGGACACAGAAGTCGGGGGCCTGGTCCTCGGGGAGCTCGGCCAGGACCGTCTCCAGGACCCGCGCGCCGACGACCTTCGCCCCGAAGTGGACCGCCACCGAGGCGGGGTCGGCGTAGCGCAGGGGCCGGAAGGTGTCCTGCGCCGTCTGGGCGGCGGCGTGGACGACGCCGTCGACGCGGCCGACCGAGGCGAACAGGTCGCGCATCGCGGCGGCGTCGGTGACGTCGACCGCCGGGGTGAGGATCTCGGCCCCGAGTTCGCGGATGGCGGCCAGGGCTTCGGGTTGGCGGCCGGACCGGCTGGTCAGGACCAGGCGGGCCGCTCCTTGGCGGGCGAGGTGCTCGCCGATCAGGAGGCCGACGTCGCCGAGGCCGCCGGTGATCAGGTAGGTGCCGCCCGCGCGGATCGCGCCGGCCGGAGCTTCGGCGTCGTCGGTGCCCTCGCCCTCGGCAGCAGCGTCGGCGCCGGTGTCGGGCTGGATCGCACCAGCGGACTGGATCGCGGCGAACGCGGCGAACGTCCTTATATAACGGCGACCGCCTCGATAGGCGACCAGGATGTCGTCCGAAGTCCGGCCGATCTCCGCCAGCAGCGCCTGCGCGGCGTCGTCCGCGGTGCCCCGCGGATCGAGGTCGACCGCGCGGCACTCCAGGTTCAGGTACTCCTGGTTGGCGACCACCGGCAGCGCGCCGGCGGCGGCCTGTCCGGGTTCGGGCTGGTCGTCGTCGAGCACGGCCTGGCCGCCCCGGGTGACCAGGACGACCCTGGTGGTCGTGCCGGTGCCGCCGCTGCCGAGCTTGTCGGCCAGCGTCGCGAACGCGGACACCGGGTCGTCGTTCCGGTCGCGGTCGCTGTCACTGTCGCCGTCGCTCGCGCCGAGCAGCCGCAGGTCGAGCACGGTGTCGGCGGTGGTGTCGTCGACCACTGTCGCGCCGGCCCGGGTCAGCGCCCGCGCCAGTCCGAGCGTGTCCCCGAGCACCCGGCACCGTCCGAGCGGCACCGGGGTGCCCGAACCGGCCTCGCCGATCCACTCGGGTTTCATCAGCTGCACGTGCTCGGCCGGGGCCCCCGTGTCCTGCTCGGCCGGGGCGTCGATCCAGTACCGCTCACGCTGGAACGCGTAGCCGGGCAGCCCGGTCTTGCCCACCGGCCGACCGGCCTGGTAGCCGTCCCAGTCGACGGGGACGCCGGCCAGCCACAGCCGCCCGACGGCCTCGGCGAGCACAGCGCCGGCCGCACGCGGGTCGGCGGCGGACGGCAGGGACGCCACGACCAGCGGCCACCGGTCGCGCGGGTAGTCCTCGTGGCCGCGCGCCATCGCTCCGAGCGAGGGCCCGGGGCCGATCTCCAGCAGCGCCAGGTCGCCGCTGCCGATCAGGGTCTTGAGACCCTCGTCGAACAGCACCGGCCGGCACATGTGCTCGGCCCAGTAGCCCGGCTCGGTGACCTGCTCGGCGGTCGCCACCGCGCCGGTCACGCCCGAGATGTAAGGGATCCGCGGCTCCGACAGCGTGATGTTCGCGGCGATCCACGCGGTCAGCTCGGCCTCGATCGGCTCCAGCATCCGCGAATGGAACGCGTGGCTGGTGGCCAGCGGCCGGGCCGGAACGCTGTCGGCGGCCAGGAAGGCGGTGAACCGCTCGATCGCCTCCGGCGGCCCCGCGACGACCGTGACCTCCCGACCGTTGACCGCGGCGACGTCCACGGACTCGATGCCCGAGCGGTCGATGCGGGCCAGGATCTCCCGGACCGGCAGCGGCACCGCCGCCATCGAGCCGGCCGGCAGCGCGTTGATCAGCTGCGCGCGCCGGACGACCAGCGCCAGCGCGTCGTCCAGGGTCAGCACGCCGGACAGGCAGGCGGCGACGTACTCGCCGAGGCTGTAGCCGATCATCACCGAAGGCTGAACGCCCCAGCTCATCAGCAGCCTGGCCAGGGCGTACTCGACGGCGAACACGGCAGGTTGGAGCCGGTCGGTCTGCTCCCCGGCGCTCGGCGCGGCGGCCGCGCCGCCGTCCGCCTCCGATCCGCCGCGGCCGAGCAGCGCGGCGAGCCCGACGGCCGCGCCGGACTGGCGCGGGGCCAGCATCTCGGCCAGCGGGTCCACTCCCCCGAGCCGCTCGATCAGCACCGCGCGGCACTGCTCCAGCGCCTCGCGGAACACCGGCTCGGTCGTGTACAGGTCCGCGGCCATCCCCGGGTACTGCTCGCCGGTGCCGGCGATGAGGAACCCGACTTCGCGGTCGGTGCGGGTCTCGGCGCGCGCCAGCACCTGCGCGTCGCGCAGCCCGGCGACGGCGTCGTCGGTGGTGGCGGCGACCAGGATCCGGCGGTGCTCGAACAGCCGCCGCCCGGACTGGAGGGTGTGGGCGACGTCGCAGAGCCGGTCGGCCGTGCCTTCGGGCGAGACCAGGTGCTCGGTGAGCCGCGCGGTCATCGCGTCGGCGGCGGCGGCGCTGCGGCCGGACCAGACCAGCAGCTCGGTGCGCGGCGCCGGCGCGGGCCGGACCACGGCCGGCGCCTGTTCGAGCACGGTGTGGGCGTTCGTCCCGCCGATCCCGAAGGCGCTGACGCCGGCGCGGCGCGGGATGCCGTCCCGGTCCGGCCAGTCGGTCAGCCGGGTCACCACGTCCAGGGTGGCGCCGCCGGCGGCGAGCTGCGGGTTGGGGTCGGCGAGGTTGCGGGTCGGCGGGATCTCGCCGGTGCGGACCGCCAGCGCGGTCTTGATCAGACCGGTGACGCCGGCCGCCCGGTCCAGGTGCCCGACGTTGGTCTTGACCGAGCCGATGAGCAGGTTCTCGCCGTGGAAGACCTGTTGCAGCGCGGCGATCTCGGCGGCGTCGCCGAGCGCGGTGCCGGTGCCGTGGGCCTCGATGTAGTCGATGTCGGCCGGGAGCAGCCCGGCCGCGGACAGCGCCTCGGCGATGACGGCGGCCTGGCCCTGGACGCCGGGCGCGGTGAAGCCGACCTTGCGTCCGCCGTCGTTGTTCACGGCCCAGCCGCGGATGACCGCGTAGACGCGGTCGCCGTCGGCCAGCGCGTCCTCCAGGCGGCGCAGCGTCACGACGCCGACGCCGCTGCCCAGCGGCGCGCCGAGCCCGGCGGCGTCGAAGGCGCGGGTCTCGGCGTCCGGCGGCGCGATGCCGCCGGGCTGGTACAGGTAGCCGACCCGCTGCGGCACGGCGACGTTGACGCCGCCGGCCAGCGCCAGGTCGCATTCGAACGCCGCCAGGCTGGAGGCCGCGGCGCACACCGCCACCAGCGACGTCGAGCAGTAGCTCTGCACGCTGTAGCTGGGGCCGGTCAGGTTCAGGTTGTGCGCGACCCGCGTGGTGAGCGAGTCCTTGTCGTTGGCCAGGCCGACGACCATGTCGCCGAGGGCGGCGGCGGTGCCGCTGGGGCCGAGGTTGTTCTGCAGGTAGGAGCTGAAGGCGCTGCCGCCGAACACCCCGATGGCGCCGTCGAAGCGCGACGGGTCGCAGCCGGCGTCCTCCAGGGCGTGCCAGGAGTGCTCCAGGAACAGCCGCTGCTGCGGGTCCAGGATCTGCGCCTCCTTCGGGCCGTAGCCGAAGAAGCCGGCGTCGAACAGGTCGTAGCCGTCGATGACGGCGCCGGCCTTGACGTAGGAGGGGTCGGCCAGCCGGGCCCGGGGGACGCCGGCGGCGAGCAGCTCGCCGTCGGTGAACCGGGTGACGCCGGAGCGTCCGGCGCGGATGGCTTCCCAGAGCTCGGCGATGCTGCCGGAGCCGGGGAAGCGCCCGGACATGCCGACGATGGCGATGTCGGTTCCCGCCGCCTCGGCGCCCGGGTCGAGGTCGAGGTTGTCGGTCATGGCAGTCTCATCTCCGGGTTCCGGGTCGGGCGCGCCGGCGGCGCTGGCCCCGATCCGCGCTGGTCGCGATCAGGTCGGTGGCGCTGGGTCCGGCTCCGCTGCGGACCCGGTCCAGGGCCTCGGCGAACTCCGCCACCGTCGGGTGTTCGAACAGGGTGGCCGGGGCCACGGGGATACCCAGCTCGGTCTCGACGGCGCGCACCATCGCCAGTCCGACCAGGGAGTTGCCGCCGAGATCGAAGAAGGGGTCGTGGACGCCGACCCGGTCGATGCCCAGGAACGCGCCCCAGATCTCGGCGACGGTCTCCTCCAGCTCGGTGCGCGGCGCGGCGAACTCGGTGCGCAGTCCGGGCCGGGGGAAGCGTTCGGCACTGCCGCGCGCCGCGACCATGCCGACCAGGGAGTCGATGTCGAGGATCGCCGACCATTCGGCCAGCGCCTCCTCCATCGTCTGCCGCATGGCCACGACGCTGCCGTGGCCGGTGCGGATCAGCCGGTCCAGGTAGGCGCAGCCGGCCTCCTCCTCGAAGCCGTACCGCTCGCGGTGCGCGCGGACCTTGTCGGCCAGGCCGCCGCCGGCGCTCTCCAGGGCCGCGACCTGCCAGTCGTCGTGCAGCCACGGGCCCCAGGCGACGGTCAGGACCCTGGTGGCCGGGGCGGAGCCGGACAGGGCCGCGCCGTAGGCGTCGAGCACCGTGTTGGCGGCGCAGTAGTCGCCCTCGCCGATGCCGCCGAGCGCGGTGATCGCCGACGAGTACAGGACGAGCAGCTCGGGCGGATCGTCGGAGTCGAGCAGTTCGATGAACGGGCCCATCGCCCTGGTCTTCGGCGCGAAGACGGCCTCGGCCTCCTCGGGGGTCTGCCGCTGGATCATGCCGCTGGCCGGGCGGCCGGCGGCGTGGACCACGCCGTGCAGTGCGCCGAACCGCTCGCGGCACTGTTTCAGGGCGCTGCGCAGCTGGTCCGGGGCGCCGGTGTCGGCGGCGAGCAGCAGGACCTGCGCACCGGCGGCTTCGAGGTCCGCGATGTCGGCGTCCTGCGGGCTGCGGCTCACCAGGGCGAGCTTGCGGACGCCGGAGCGCACCAGGTGGCGGGCCAGGCCCAGGCCCAGGCCGCGGGTGCCGCCGGTGATCAGGTAGACGCCGTCGGGGCGCCACACCGGGTCCGGGTCTCCGGCGTCCGGGCCGTCCGGCGTGTTCGGGGCGTCCGGCGCGTCCGGCGTGGGCACGATCGCCCAGTCCTGGATCCACCGGCGGCCGTTGCGCCAGCCGGCCAGGGTGCCGGGCTGCCCGTCGAGCAGTTCGCGGACCAGGTCGGCGGCGGTGCTCTTGGCGTCGAGGTCGACGCCCTGCCAGGTCAGCCCGGCGTACTCGTAGCGGGCCACGCGTCCCAAGCCGTGGGTCGCTGCCTGGTCCGGGTCGGTGACGTCGCCGCCGACGATCTCGGCGGCGCCGCGGGTCACGGTGAGCAGGCGGGCCGCCTGTCCGGACTGGAGGATGTGGAGCAGTTCGGTGAAGCTGCCGCCCAGATGGACGACGTGGACCGGGCCTTCGAGCCCTGCGAACAGCTCGCGGAGTTCGTCGGGTCCGGTGCCCGGGGCGATCTCGACGGCCTGGATGCCCGCGGCGGAGGCGAGGGCGGCGAGTTCCGCGCCCAGGCCGCTCGCGTCGGGGAAGACCACCAGCGGGCCGGGCAGGGTGAGCGTCGCAGAGGTCTTGCGCGTGGCGTCCTGCCGCCAGGACTGCACGTAGCAGAGGTCTGACGGCGCCGAGGACTTCGGCCTGGACCGCGCGGGCGCCGCCTCGCCCTCGGGCCAGAACCTGGTCCGCTGGAAGGGATAGCTCGGCAGCGTGACGATCCGCGCGGCGGTCCCGGCCGGGCCATCGGTGCCGGCACCGCCGGCCGTGGCTCCGGCTGTGGCTCCGACTACCGACCAGTCGACCGGCGCCCCGCTCTCCCACATGCGGCCGCACGCGGCGGCCAACTCGGTCCGGTCGTCGGGGCGTTCGTCCGACTGCCACAGCACCGGGAGGGTGCCGACGATCGTCGGGATGGGGACTGGGACGGGGACGGCACCGGATCCGCTGCTCGCGCCGCTGCTCGCGCCGCTGCTCGCGCCGCTGCTCGCGCCGTTGCTCGCGCTGAGCGGCACGACGCCGCGGATGTTCTGCCGCACCAGGCCGCCGAGCGTCTGCCCGGCACCGAGCTCGACGTAGGTGTCGACGCCGAGCTCGGCGCAGTGGCGCGCGCCGTCGGCGAACCGGACCGGGCTGACCAGGTGGTCGGCCCAGTAGTCGGCGGAGATCGCCTCCTCGGCGGTGAGGGTGCGCCCGGTGCGGTTGGAGATGATGGTGGTCGTCGGGGCCTGCCGCGGCACCGTCGCGAGCAGGGCGGCCAGCTTCTCGCGGGCCGGCTCCAGCAGGGTGGAGTGGAACGCGTGCGCCGAACGCAGCGCGCGGGAGGCGATTCCGGCCTCGGGCAGGTGCCGGGCCAGCGTCTCGATCCCGTCGGCGTCGCCGCTGACCACGGTCATCGACGGCCCGTTGAGCGCGGCGATGTCCACCTCGGCCCCGGCGGCCTCGACGGCCGCCCGCACGGTCTGCTCGTCGGCGGCGACGGCCAGCATCCGGCCGGCCGGCGCGGCGGCGATCATGCGGGCGCGCTCGACGACCACCGGGAGGGCGTCTTCGAGGGCGAAGACCCCGGCCAGGCACGCCGCGACGTACTCGCCGAGGCTGTAGCCGACGAGCACGTCGGGCGTGATGCCGCGGTGCGCGAGGAGCTGGGCCAGGGCGTACTCGACGGTGAACAGGAACGGATGCGCGGTCTCGGCCTCGTGCATCGGGTCGTCGGCCGGCTCCGGCGCCGCCGCCAGGAACCCGCCGGGTGCCGGCGCCTCGGGTTCGGCGAGGAACAGCGGTCCGAGGTCGACACCGCAGCGCTCTGCGACGATCGCCACGCACCGGTCGACGGCCGCGGCGTAGACCGGTTCGGTGCGGTAGAGACCGCGTCCCAGACCCGCATAGTGGTCGCCGACGCCGGGGAGCAGGAAGGCGACGGTCGGACGGGCATGAGCACGCGCGGCGCTCGAGCCGCTCGCGGCGGCTGCCGCCTCGGTGAGGCGACGGACGGCGTCGGCGGTGTCCGTGCAGATCAGGGCCCGGCGGTAGTCCAGCTCGGAGCGGCCGACGGCCAGGGTGTGAGCAATGTCGGCGAGGTCCAGGTCGGAGTGCTGGGTGAGCCAGGCCGCCAGCGTGGTGAACTGCGCGGCCAGGGCCGGGGCGGTGGCTGCCGAGATCGGCAGGGTATGGGCGCCCGGAGCGGTATCTGCCAAAGCGGTGTCCGCCGAGGCCCGAGCGGTGTCAGGGATCGAGCTCCGAGTCGGACCCCCAGCGGTGGCGAGACCGGTGGCCTCGGCCGAGCCAGTACCAGCAGCCGTAGTGGTCGCGGTAGCCGTGGCAAGGCCGGCAGCCGTGGCCGAGCCGGTGCCGGTAGCCGTGGTTGTCGCTGTAGCTGTGGTTGTCGCTGTAGCTGTAGCTGTGGCAAGGCCGACGGTCGCGGTCGGACCGGCAGCCGCGGCCGAACCCGTGCCCGCCGAGTCGCCGGAACCAGCCGGGCTCAGCTGCGCCGGCGAAGCCGAGCTCACCAGGGCCGTGCTCCCGGCGGCGCTCTCGCCCCCGAATCCCTGGACCGGGGCCGCCTCCACCACCAGGTGCGCGTTGGTCCCCGACCAGCCGAAGGAGCTCACCCCGGCGATCCGCCGCCGACCCTCGTCCGGCCACACCGTCGGGGCCGTGACCGGCTCGATGGTGCCGTCCTCGGGGACCGAGCCGGCCGGCTCGTCCAGGTTCAGCATCGGCGGCAGCACTCCGTTCTCCAGCACCAGCACCGTCTTGATCAGCCCGGCCACGCCGGCGGCGGACTGGGTGTGCCCGATGTTGGTCTTCACCGCGCCGACCCGCAGCGGCCGGTCCTTGGAGCGGCCGCCGAAGACGTCGTGCAGGGCCGAGAGCTCGATCGCGTCGCCGAGTCTGGTGCCGGTGCCGTGCGCCTCGACGTAGCCGACCTCGTCGGGTTCCACGTGCGCCACCGCCAGCGCGCGGCGGATCACGTCGACCTGCGCGCCGCGGCTCGGCGCGGTCAGGCCGTTGCTGCGGCCGTCCTGGTTGACGGCCGAGCCGCGCACCACCGCCCGGATCCGGCGGCCGTTGCGCACTGCGGAGGACAGCCGCTCCAGGACGACGAGCCCGCCGCCCTCCCCCATCACGTAGCCGTCGGCGCCGCTGTCGAAGGTCTTGCAGCGGTCGTCGGCGGCCAGCATCGAGGTGGCGCAGGCCTGGACGTAGGTGTCGGGCTGGATGATCAGGAAGGTCCCGGCGGCCACCGCCAGGTCGCATTCACCGCGTTGCAGCGCCTGTGTGGCCAGGTGCACCCCGACCAGCGAGGAGGAGCAGGCCGTGTCGATCGTGACCGCCGGTCCGCGCAGGTCGTAGTGGTAGGCCAGCCGTCCGGCGACGACGCTGGCCGACACGCCCTGCCCGAAGTAGGGATCGGCGGCGACCTCCATGCCGTGCCGCTCGGTCTCCAGCCGGCCGTACTGCACCGTGTCCATGTAGCCGACGGCCACGGCGGTCCGGCTGCCCTTCAGCCGCGAGGGCGCGGTCCCGGCGTTCTCCAGCCCTTCCCACATCAGCTCCATCAGCAGCCGCTGATGCGGGTCCATCCGCAGCGCCTCCTGCGGCGAGGCCCCGAAGAACTCGGCGTCCCACCCCGCGATGTCGGGCAGGAACGCGCCGTAGCGGGTGTAGACCGCGCCGCGGGCGCCGCGGTCCGGGTCGTAGTACTCGTCGATGTCCCATCGCGAGGCGGGCACCTCGGCGACGCCGCTGCGGCCGGAGCGCAGCAGGTCCCAGTACTCCTCCACCGAGCCGCCGCCGGGATAGCGGCAGGCCATGCCGATGACGGCGATCGGCTCCAGCCGGGCGTCGTCGGCCTCGGCCAGGCGGCGGCGGGCGTCGGTGAGCTCGACGGTGACGCGTTTGAGGTACTGGCGCAGTTGGTCCTCGGTCGCCATGGGGGCGGAACCTTTCAGCAGCGTCGGTGGCAGGCGGATCGGCGGCGGTCGGGTCGGCGAGCGGGCCGGCAGGTGGGCCGGCGGACGGGTCGGCGGTCGGATCGGCGGCAGACGGTCACAGTTCGTTGTCGATGAGGGCGAAGATCTCCTCGTCCGAGGCCGCGCCGACCTTGGCGGCCACGGACCGCGCGAGTTCGGCCTCGGCCTCGGCCTCGGCGGCGGCGGACGACGCCGTCCAGCGCGCCGCGGTGCTCTGGAGGATCGCGGCCAGCTCGGAGCGGACCGCGCCGTCCTCCTCGTCCTCGGAGAGGGTGCGGGCCACGCTCTCCAGCGCCGCGCGCAACAGCTCCGCCGCGGTCGGCGGCGCCGGGGCCAGCGTGGTGTAGAGGTGCTCGGCCAGGGCCGAGACCGTCGGATGGTCGAAGGCCAGGGTCGCGGGCAGGCGCAGACCGGCTTCGGCGTCGAGCCGGTTGCGCAGGTCCACGGCCGTCAGCGAGTCGAAGCCGAGCTCGCTGAACGCCTTGGTGACGTCCACCGCGTCGACGTTGGGATGCGCCAGCACCGCCGCGACATGGCCGCGCACCAGGTCGACCACGAACCGCCGGCCGTCCTTCTCCGACATCCCGCCGAGCCGCGTGGCCAGCGCCGCGCCGCCGCCGGGCGCCGCCGGACCGCCCGCGGCCCGGCGCGAAGGCCGGACCAGGCCGCGCAGCACAGAAGGCAGCGATCCGTTCTCGGCGCGGGCCCGCAGTCCCGACTCGTTCCAGCGGGCGGCGGCCAGCGTCGCCTCCGGCCAGCCGAGGGCGAGGTCGAAGGCGTCCATGCCCTGCTCGACGGTCAGCGGCGCGATGCCGGAGCGGGCCATGCGCGCGGCGTCGGCCTGGTTCAGCCCGCCGGCCATGCTCGACTCGTTGTCCCACAGGCCCCAGGCGACCGACACCGCCGGCAGCCCTCGCGCGCGCCGGTGGGCCGCGAGGCCGTCGAGGTAGGTGTTGGCGGCGGCGTAGTTGGCCTGGCCGGGGTTGCCGAGCAGGCCGGCGATCGAGGAGAACAGCATGAACAGGGACAGGGGGTGGCCGGCGGTGACCTCGTGCAGGTTCCAGGCGGCGTCGACCTTGGGGCCGAAGACGGTCTCGAAGTGCTCGGGCGTCAGCCCCTCGATCGTCGCGTCGCGCAGCACGCCTGCGGTGTGGACGACGCCGACCAGCGGCAGGTCCGGCGGGATCGCGCGGACGACGGCGGCCAGCGCGTCGCGGTCGGACACGTCGCAGGCCAGGACCTCGGCCGAACCTCCGAGGTCGCGCAGCCGGGCCACGAGCTCGGCGGCGCCCGGG
Source organism: Catenulispora yoronensis (assembly GCF_039531695.1). Lineage (NCBI taxonomy): Bacteria > Bacillati > Actinomycetota > Actinomycetes > Catenulisporales > Catenulisporaceae > Catenulispora > Catenulispora yoronensis. Next base: position 119,918 of record NZ_BAAAQN010000028.1, on the reverse strand, counting down.
GCGTCCGGGCCACGCCGGGACAGCAGAACCAGGTGCCGGACCCGGTGGCGGACGACCAGGTGCTCGGCGACCAGGGCGCCGAGGCCGCCGGTACCGCCGGTGATGAGTACGGTGCCGTCCGGGTCCAGGCCCGGCGCGGTGCCGGTGGCGGGCTCCGAGGCCGGATCCGCGGCGGACTGCGAAGCGGAGTCATGCGAGAGTTCGGCGGTGCCCGGGTCGCGCCGGACCAGCCGGGGCGCCAGCAGCGCGCCGCCGCGGACCAGGAGCTGCGGCTCGTCGGCGGCGGCCACCGACGCCCAGGCGTCGAAGCCGTCGGGGACGTCGGCCAGCAGGAACCGTCCGGGGTACTCGGCCTGCGCCGCGCGCACCAGGCCCCAGACCGCCGCGCCGGCCAGGTCTGTGACATCAGAGTCCTGCGGACCGACGGCGCCGCTGGTCGCGATCACCAGGCGGCGCTCGCCGGTGGCGTGGGCCTGCACCAGGGCCAGGACCCGGTCGGTCAGTTCCCGGACCGTCCCTTCGCCGCCGAGGCAGTGCACCACGTCGAAGTCTTGCTCGGTGTCACCGGCGCTCTGGCCGTCGCTGCCCGCGCCACCAGGGACCGCGGTCCACTCCACCGCGAACAGCACCTGCGCGGTGGACGCGGACGCCGAGGCCAGCGCCTCGCGCGGGATCGTCCGGACCCGAAGCGACTCGATGCCCAGGACCAGGCCGCCGGTGCCGTCGGCGGTCTCGACGGTCACGTCGTCGCCGGACACCTTGAGCCGCACGCGCAGCGTCGTCGCGCCGTCGGCGCACAGCCGGACCCCGCGGAAGACGAACGGCAGCCGCAGTTCCGAGGCGTCCCCGGTGAGCAGCAGCGGGTGGAACGCGGCGTCCAGCAGCGCCGGGTGCACGCCGAACCCGGCCGCGTCGAGCCCCTCCGGCAGCACGGCCTCGGCGAACAGCTCCGAGCCCCGGGACCACACCGCGGAGACGCCGCGGAAGCCCGGCCCGTATTCGTAACCCAGGGCGGACATGGCGTCGTAGCCGGTTTCGACGTCGACCTGCACGGCACCTTGGGGCGGCCACGCGGCGGCCCAGTCGCAGATCTCCGCAGCGGCCCCGGGCACGACCACGCCGGAGGCGGCCCGCACCCAGGCGGCGTCGCCGGACTTGGAGTAGACCTTCACGGTCCGCGCCGCGCCCTCGTCGCCGGCGCCGACCACCACCTGGACGGCCAGGCCGCCGTCCGGCGGCAGCACGAGCGGCGCCTCGAACATCAGCTCCTCGACCGCCGGGCAGCCGACGCGGGCGCCGGCCTCCAGCACCATGTCGAGCACCGCCGTGCCCGGCACCACGATCGTTCCGGAGACCACGTGGTCGGCCAGCCAGGGGTGGGTCTCGGTGGTCAGGCGGCCGGTGAGCACCAGCGCGCCGTCGTCGCCGATCTCGACCGCGGCGCCCAGCAGCGCGTGCTCGACGACACCCTGCCCGAGCGCGCCGACGTCGGTGCCGTGCGACGGCATCCCGAGCCAGAACCGCTCGCGCTGGAACGGATACACCGGCAGGTCGGCGGCGATGTCGGCGCCGTCGGCGAACAGCCCCGGCCAGTCCACCGCCACCCCGGCGATCCAGGCCTGCGCCAGGGCGTCGGCGAAGGCCTCGGTCTCGGGCTGCTTGCGCCGGCTCATGGCGATCACGGCCACGTCGGCGGCGGTCACGCACTGGCCGGCCATCGCCGACAGCACCGCGTCCGGCCCGACCTCCAGATACGTGGCCACGCCCTGGGACTCGATCCGGGCGACGGTGTCGCGGAACCGCACCGCGCAGCGGATCTGGTCGACCCAGTAGCCGGGGTCGATCCAGCTCAGGCCGCTGTCGAGGTTCGTGGCGAGGTCGATGCGCGGCTGGGCGAAGGCGACCTCCTTCAGCACCGCGGCGAACTCGTCGAGCATCGGCTCCATCAGCGGCGAGTGGAAGGCGTGGCTGACCGCCAGGCGGCGGGTGCGGCGGCCCAGGCCGCGCCAGACCTCCTCGATCTCCAGGCAGGTCTGCTCGTCGCCGGAGACCACGACGCTGGTCGGCCCGTTGATCGCGGCGATGCCGACCCGGTCCTCCAGCCCGGCCAGCGTCGGCGCCAGCTCCTCGGGCGTGGCCTCGATCGCGACCATCGCGCCCGGCGCGTCCAGCGCCTGCATCAGCGCGCCGCGCGCGGTGATCAGGCGGGCGGCGTCGGCCAGCGACCAGATGCCGGCGACGTGCGCGGCGGCGTACTCGCCGACGGAGTGCCCGGCCACGTGGTCGGGCCGGATGCCCAGCGAGGCCAGCAGCCGGAAGGCGGCCACCTCGAACGCGAACAGCGCGGGCTGGGTGAACGAGGTCTGGTTCAGCAGCGCGGCCTCGGGGCCGTCCGGGTCGGCCCACATGACCTCGCGCAGCGGCCGCTCCAGGTGCTTGTCGAGCTCGGCGCAGACCTCGTCCAGCGCCTCGGCGAACACCGGGAACACCCGGGCCAGGTCGCGGCCCATGCCCAGCCGCTGACCGCCCTGGCCGGTGAACAGGAACGCCAGCTTCGGGGCGTCGCGGCCCACGCCCTGGCGCACCTCGGCCGCCGCCGTGCCGTCGGCGAGCGCCTCAAGGCCGGCCAGCAGCGCCGCGCGGTCCTGGCCGAGGACCACCGCGCGGTGGGTGAACTTCGACCGGCCGCAGGCCAGGGACCGCGCGACGTCGGCGGGGTGCAGCGTCGCGTCCTGGACGACGTGGCCGCGCAGCCGCCGGGCCTGCTCCTTCAGCGAGCCGCTCCGGTGCGCGCTGATGACCCACGCGAACGGGATCGGGTGCTCCGCGGCGCGGGGCTCGTGGTTGTCCGGCTCGGCGCCGTCGGCCGCGGGCCGGGCATCAGAGCTCTCCTCCACGATGACGTGGGCGTTGGTGCCGCTGATCCCGAACGAGGAGACGCCGGCGCGCAAGGCCCGGCCGCGCCGCTCCCAGGGCCGGGCCTGGGTCAGCAGGCTGACCGAGCCGGCCGACCAGTCCACGTGCGGGCTGGGCTCGTCGGCGTGCAGCGTCGCCGGCAGCACGCCGTGCCGCATGGCCATCACCATCTTGATCACGCCGGCGACGCCGGCGGCGGCCTGGGTGTGGCCGAAGTTCGACTTCACCGAGCCCAGCCACAGCGGGTGGTCGGCGGGGCGGTTGCGGCCGTAGGTGGCGATCAGCGCGTGGGCCTCGATCGGGTCGCCCAGCTGGGTGCCGGTGCCGTGGGCCTCGACGACGTCGACGTCGGCGGGCTCCAGGCCGGCGTCGGCCAGCGCGGCGCGGATCACGCGTTCCTGGGCCGGGCCGTTGGGCGCGGTCATGCCGTTGCTGCGGCCGTCCTGGTTCACCGCCGAGCCGCGGACCACCGCCAGGATCCGGCGGCCGTTGCGCTGCGCGTCGGAGAGCCGCTCCAGGGTCAGGACCCCGACGCCCTCGGACCAGGCGGCCCCGGCGGCGTCGGCGGAGAACGCGCGGCAGTGGCCGTCCGGGGACAGCGCGTGCTGGCGGCAGAACTCGACATAGGCGTCGGGCGTGGCCAGCACGGTCGCGGCGCCGGCCACGGCCAGGTCGCACTCACCGTTGCGCAGGGCCTGGACCGCCAGGTGGATGGTCACCAGCGAGGAGGAGCAGGCGGTGTCCAGGGAGACGGCCGGCCCTTCCAGGCCGAAGGTGTAGGCGACGCGGCCGGACATGACGCTCTGCGCGTTGGACACCATGACGACGCCCTCCAGGCCGGGCGGGGCCTGGCCGTTGTAGCGCAGCGCGTAGTCGTTGTACATGATCCCGGCGAACACCCCGGTGCGGCTGCCGCGCAGCGTCGACGGGTCGATGCCGGAGCGTTCGAAGGCCTCCCAGGTGGCCTCCAGGAACAGCCGGTGCTGCGGGTCGGTGGCCAGCGCGGCGCGCGGGCTCATCTCGAAGAAGCCGGCGTCGAACTCGCCGGCGTCGTAGAGGAAGCCGCCGTGCTTGGTGTAGGACTTGCCGAGCGCGTCGGGGTCGGGGTCGTAGAGCCCTTCCAGGTCCCAGCCCCGGTCGGTGGGGAACGGGCCGATCGCGTCCACCCGCTCGGACACCACCTGCCACAGGTCCTCCGGCGACACGACCCCGCCGGGGAACCGGCAGGCCATGCCCACGATGGCGATCGGCTCGTGCCGCCCCGCCTCGGCCTCGGCCAGCCGGCGGCGGGCGTCGGTGAGGTCGACGGTGGCTCGCTTCAGGTACTCGCGGAGCTTGTCCTCGGTCGCCATGGCAGATGCCTTTCGGGAAGGTCAGATCTCGTTGTCGATGAGGGCGAAGATCTCGTCGTCGGACGCCGAGTGGATCTTGTCCTGAAGGGCCGGCGCGGACTCCGCGCCGTTGTGGTCCCACTGCGCCAGCGCGCCGTGCAGCAGCGCGACGACCGCGCCGCGCACGCCGGCGTCCTGCTCCGGCAGGTTCGGCCGGATGGCCTCCAGCACCGTGCGCAGTACTTCCTGCGGCGAGGGCGGCGGCGGGGCCAGCACGCTGTGGATGTGCTCGGCCAGCGCGGTCACCGTCGGGTGGTCGAAGGCGACGATCGCCGTCGAGCGCAGTCCGGTGGCGGCGTCGAGCCGGTTGCGCAGCTCCACGGCCGTCAGCGAGTCGAAGCCCATCTCGCTGAGCGCCCGGCGCACGTCGACGGCGTCCGGGCTGCCGTGCCCCAGCACCGCCGCGACGTGCGAGCGGACCAGGTCGGTGACCAGCTTGAGGCCGTCCTCGCGGGGCAGGTCCGCCAGCCGGGAGGCGAGGTCGGTGCGGGGCCGGCCGTCGGCGGGGGCGCCCCCGGCGAGCGCGCCGCCCTGGACCGGGGCGTGCTGGTTGGCCTTGGCCGCCGCCTTGGCCGGGGCCCGGACCAGGCCGCGCAGGGCCGGCGGGAGGGTGTCGTTCTCGGCGCGCTCGCGCAGCTCGGCGCTGTCCCAGCGGGCCGCGACCAGGACCGGATCGGTCGCGGTCAGGGCGGCCCGGAACCCGGCCAGCCCCTGTTCCAGACCCATCGGCGCGATGCCGGTGCGGGACAGCCGGGCGAGGTCGGCCTCGGTGAGCTGCCCGGCCATGCTGCTCGGCAGGTCCCACAGGCCCCAGGCGATCGACACCGCCGGGAGCCCCTGGTCGCGGCGGTGGCCGGCCAGCGCGTCGAGGAAGGCGTTCGCGGCGGCGTAGTTGCCCTGGCCGGGGTTGCCGACCAGGCCGGCGACGGAGGAGAAGAGGACGAACATGCCCAGCGGGAGGTCGCGGGTGAGTTCGTGCAGGTGCCAGGCGGCGTCGGCCTTCGGGCCGAACGAGGCGTCGATGTGGTGCGGGGAGAGCGCCTCGACCGTGGCGTCGTCCAGCACGGCGGCGGTGTGGACGACACCGGACAGCGGGCGGCTGGCCGGGATGTCGGCCAGGAGCTTGGCCAGGGCGACCCGGTCGGAGACGTCGCAGGCGGCGACGGTGACCTCGGCGCCGAGCGCGGTGAGCCGGGCGGTCAGGGCGTCGGCGCCCGGTGCGTCCGGGCCCTGCCGGGAGGCCAGCAGCAGGTGCCGGACGGCGTAGCGGTCGGCGAGGTGCTCGGCGAGCAGGGCGCCCAGGCCGCCGGTGCCGCCGGTGATCAGGACCGTGCCTTCGGTGGCCTTGGTGCCTGCGGCGGTTTCGGTGCCGGTCGGGAGTGCGAGCTGCTCGGCCTGTTCGGTCGGCTCGGTCTGGTCAGTCGGCTCGGTCTGGTGGGTCGGCTCGGCCGGCGTCTCCGCGCGGCGCACGAGGCGCGGGATCCGCAGCGCTCCGTCGCGGACGGCGAGCTGGGTCTCCCCGGACTCGATGGCCAGGGCGACGTGGCTCCAGTCCGGCGCGGACGCCTCGTCCGGGTCCGGTCCGAGATCGACCAGCGCGAACCGGCCGGGATGCTCGGTCTCGGCCGAACGCACCAGACCCCAGGCGGCGCCGGCCGCCGGGGTTCCGGCGGTGACGACCACGAGGCGGCTCGCGGCGAAGCGCTCGTCGCCGATCCAGGTCTGGACATGGTCCAGGAGTTCGTAGACGGCTTCGCGCATCGAGTAGGGCAGGTCGTCCGGATCGGCGTCGGCGACGCAGGGCACGACGACGTACCTCGGCACCTCGGCGGCCGACAGCTCGGCCAGCGACGGCAGGTCGTAGGCGAGCTGGACCTGGACCCCGGCGGCGGTCAGCGCGGCGTCGACCGCGTCGACGACGCCACCGGCACCGAGCAGGGCCCACCCCTGGTTCGCGGCCTCGGCCTCGCCCTGCCGGGTCGGGTCCCACTCGGTCCACTCGACGGCGTGGACGGCGTCGGCGGACGGCGCCGCCGCGGACCCGGACGGCGCGCCGCCGACCCGGGGGACGCGGCGCAGCACGAGGCTCTCGACCTCCGCGATCAGCTGCCCGGAGGCGTCGAACAGTTCGAGCGCGACCTGGTCCTCGCCGGTCTCGGTGACCCGGACCCGGATGCTGTCGGCGCCGCGGGCCGCGACCTGGATACCGGTCCACGCGAAGGGAAGCAGCGTCATCGGCTCGGCCGCGTCGGCCGGGCCGGCCTGCTCGGCTTCGGCGCCGGCCAGCGAGTCAAGGACGATGATGTGCAGCGCCGCGTCCAGCAGTGCGGGATGCAGGGTGAAGCGGCCCGCGTCGTGGCGGACGTGGTCCGGGAGCGTCACCTCGGCCCAGGTCTGGTCCTCGGACCGCCACGCCTTCAGCAGCCCTTGGAACGCGGGGCCGTAGCCGTATCCGAGGTCTGCGAGGCGCTCGTAGACACGGTCCAGGTCGACGGGTTCGGCGTCCGCGGGCAGCGCGGTCGGCAGGACGTCGAGCAGATCGACGGCGGCGGTGCCGATCGTCGCGGTCGCGTGGGCGGTCCAGACCGCCTCGGCGTCGTCGTCAGGCCGCAGATACACGGTGGCGATGCGGCGGCCGACCTCGTCGGCGGCGCCGACGGTGACCTGGAGCTGGAGCGCCCCGGTCGCGGGCAGCACGGCGGGAGCCGTGATGACCAGGTCTTCGACGCGATCGCCGCCGCAGGCCGCCGCCGCCTCCAACGCCAGGTCCACGAAGGCCGTGCCCGGAAGCAGGACCGTGTCGCCGACGGCGTGGTCGGTCAGCCACGGAGTGGTGAGGCGTGACAGGCGGCCGGTGGCGAGGTAGCCGTCGGACTCGGCCAGGGCCGTGAACGTATCGACCAGCGGATGCCCGGACAGCGCCTCGGCGCCGTCGAGCCAGTAGCGGCGGCGGTCGAAGGGCCGGTTCGGCAGCTCGATCGGCAGGTACGGCACCGTGTTGAGCACCTCGCGCCAGTCCACCGGCGCGCCGTGGACGTACGCCTCCGCCGCCGAGCGCAGGAACCGGGTGGCGCCGCCGTCGCCCTTGCGGAGCGAACCGACCGCGGCACCGCTGATCCCCGCTTCGCGCAAGGAATCCTGCACATGGCCGATGAGCACGGGATGCGGGCTGGCCTCGATGAACACCGGGAATCCGGGCTCTGCGACCCGCACCGCCGCCTCCCCGAAGCGCACCGTGTTGCGCAGCCCCTGGAACCAGTAGCCGGCGCCGAGCTCGGTGTAGTCCGCGTAGTCGGCGGTCAGCGCCGAGCAGAACGCGACGTCGGTCGGGTAGGGCGTCAGGCCCGCGCCGATGGCAAGCAGCTCCTCGCGCAGCTGCTCGATGTGCGGAGTGTGGGCCGCGTAGTCGATCGCGACGCGGCGCAGGCGGGTCGTGGCGCCGTACTCGGCGGTGAACTCGTCGAGCGCGTCCAGGTCGCCGGCCACCACCGTGCTCTCCGGACCGCTGACGATCGCGATCCACAGCCGGTCGGCCCAGCGCGCGAGCATCGGCTCGACGCGGTCGGCGGGCAGCGCGAGCGCCACCATGCCGCCGGTGCCGGTCAGCCGCATCAGGGCCTTGCTGCGCAGCGCCACCATCCGGGCGGCGTCGTCCAGGGTCAGCACCCCGGCGCCGCACGCCGCCGCGATCTCGCCCTGGGAGTGCCCGATCACGGCCGCCGGCTCGACCCCGGCCGCGCGCCAGGCCGCCGCCAGCGACACCATGACCGCGAACAACACCGGCTGGACGACGTCGGAGCCCTCCAGGGGCGGCGCTTCGCCGACCTGGCGCAGGACATCGATCACGGACCAGCCGGTGTGCGGCCGGAACGCCGCGTCGCACAGGAGCAGATGGTCGCGGAACGCCTCGTTGGCGTCGAGCAGCTCGACGGCCATGCCGGGCCACTGCGAACCCTGCCCCGGGAACACCAGCACCGGACGGACGTCCGACGCGGCCAGGCCGGAGACGACGGCCGGGTGGTCGGTGCCCTCGGCGAGCGCCGCGAGCGCCGAGAAGAGTTCTTCCGGCTGCTCGGCGATGACGACGGCGCGGTGACCGAACTCGGAGCGCTGCGCCAAGGCGAGCCCCGCGGCGGGGAGTTCGCCGGGCGGAGCGGTGATCGCGTAGTCGAGCAGGCGAGCGGCGTAGGCGCGGAGAGCGGGCTCGGTGTGGGCGGAGAAGGCCCAGATGAGCGGTGCGGTCGGCGTGGATGGTGCGGCGGATTGCGATACAGCACTCTGCGAAGAAGTTGCCGTGGTCGGGGAAGCGTTGGTTATTGAGGAAAGGATCTCGACGGCAGTGGTCTGATCAGCAGACGCATCAGTATTCGTGGTTGCCTCGGGAGCCGCAGTCGCCGCCTGCTCGATCACCACGTGCGCGTTCGTCCCGCTGATCCCGAAGCTCGACACCCCGGCGCGCAGCGGCCGCGACACCCGCGGCCACGGTTGTGCCTGGGCCAGCAGCCGGACCCCGGCGGCGGACCAGTCGACCTCGGCGGTCGGGCGGTCGGCGTGCAGGGAGGCCGGAAGCAGGCCGTTGCGCATGGCCATGACCATCTTGATCACGCCGGCCACGCCCGCCGCGGCCTGCGAGTGCCCGATGTTCGCCTTCACCGAGCCCAGCCACAGCGGCTGCTCGCGGCCCTGGCCGTAGGCCGTCAGCAGGGCCTCGGCCTCGATCGGGTCGCCCAGCTTCGTGCCGGTGCCGTGCGCCTCCACGGCGTCGACGTCGGTCGGCGCGAGGCCGGCGTCGGCGAGCGCCTCGCGGATGACGCGGGTCTGCGACGGGCCGTTCGGCGCGGTGAGTCCGTTGCTGCGGCCGTCCTGGTTGACCGCCGAGCCGCGGAGCACCGCGAGCACCGGATGGCCGTTGCGGCGCGCGTCGTCGAGCCGTTCCAGCAGCAGCATCCCGGCGCCCTCGGCCCAGCCGGTGCCGTCGGCCTCCGCCGAGAACGCCTTGCAGCGTCCGTCGGCGGACAGTCCGCCCTGCCGCGAGAACTCGACGAACATGCCGGGCGTCGCCATCACCGTCACGCCGCCGGCCAGCGCCAGCGTGCACTCGCCCCGGCGCAGGGCCTGGGCCGCCCAGTGGATCGCGACCAGCGACGAGGAGCACGCCGTGTCGACGGTGATCGCCGGGCCTTCCAGCCCGAAGGTGTAGGCGACGCGCCCGGACACGACGCTGAGCGCGGTCCCGGTCAGCCGGTGCCCGTCGACGGTCTCCGTGGGCTGATGCAGCCGGGGGCCGTAGTCGGGGGCCATCGCGCCGACGAACACGCCGGTCCGGCTGCCCCGCAGCGCCTCGTGGCGGATGCCGCCCTGTTCGAGGGCCTCCCAGCAGATCTCCAGCAGCAGCCGCTGCTGCGGATCCATGGCCATCGCCTCGCGCGGGCTGATCCCGAAGAACTCGGCGTCGAAGCCGTCGGCGTCGTGCAGGAAGCCGCCGAGGCGGGTGTCGCTGGTCCCGGCGCCGTCGGTGTCCTGCGCGAACAGCGCGTCGAAGTTCCAGCCCCGGTCGGAGGGGAACTCGGTGATGGCGTCCCGGCCCTCGGCGACCAGGTCCCACAGGTCCTGCGGCGACGCGACGCCGCCGGGATAGCGGCAGCCCATGCCGACGATCGCGATCGCGTCCTCGCCCGGCGCGGCGGCGGTCACCGTCGGCGGCACGTACGGCGCCGAGACGACCTCGCCGCCCTCCTGAATCAGGGCATGAAGACGGTCGGCCAACCGGTCGGGCGTCGGATAGTCGAACAGCAGCCCGGACGACAGCGCCAGGCCGGTCGCCGCGCGCAGGCGTCCACGCAGCTCGACGGCGATCGCGGAGTCGACTCCCATCTCCTTGAACGCCGCTCCCGGCCGCAGCGAACCGGTGTCTTCCAGCCCGAGCGCGGAGGCGGTCACCGAGAGAATCAAATCCCTGACCTCGCGACGGCTCTTGAGGGCGCCGGAGACCGTCGACGTCGACGTGGACGGCGTCTCCCCGGCCCAGAACCGACGCCGCTGGAACGCGTATGTCGGCAACTCGACCAACGTCTTGTGGTTCTGGTCCTGGTTCTGGTTCTGGTCCTGAACCGCTTCCGTCCAGTCGACCGGCGCGCCGCCGACGTAGGCCTGTGCCAGCGCCACGCGGAACTGCCCGAGCGAACCGAGCCCTCTGCGCAGCGTTCCGAGCACGACCGCCTCGCGCTCCGCGACCTCGACGGTCTCCTCGATCGCCCCGACCAGCACCGGGTGCGCGCTGCACTCGATCAGCAGGCCGCATCCGCCGTCGAGCGCGACCCGCACCGCGTCGGCGAACCGCACACCGTGCCGCAGGCTCCGGAACCAGTAGTCGGCGTCCAGCTCGGCGGTGTCCAGCGGCTCGCCGGTCAGGGTCGAGATGAACAGGGTGTCGGTGGAGACCGGCCGGATCGGTTCCAGGGCCCGGCGCAGCTCCTCGCGCAGCACGTCGACGGCGGCCGAGTGGGACGCGTAGTCGACCGGCACCAGCTTTGTCCGGTACTCGGCGGCATCCAGGTGCTGCTGGAGTTCGGCCAGCGCCTCGTTCGGGCCGGACACGACCACGGCCCGGGGTCCGTTGACGGCCGCGACGGTCGCCTGCGGTGCGTGCTCGGCGATGGCCGCCTCGACCGTCTCGGCCGACGCCGCGACGGAGAGCATCCCGCCGCTGCCGGCGATCGCGCCGATGGCCTTGCTCCGCAACGCCACGACGCGCGCGCCGTCGGACAGCGACAGCGCGCCGACCGCCGTCGCGGCCGCGATCTCGCCCTGGGAGTGGCCGATGACCAGGTCTGGTTCCACGCCGCGGGACCGCCACAGCGCCGCCAGCGAGACCATCACGGCCCACAGCGCCGGCTGCACCACGTCGACCCGGTCGAAGTCCGGGGCGCCGTCGGCGCCGAGCAGCACGTCGGTCAGGGAGTAGTCGGTGAACGGGGCGAGCGCCTCGGCGCACCGCTCGATGTTCGCGGCGAACTCCGCCGACTCGGCCATCAGGCCGCGCGCCATTTCAGGCCATTGCGATCCCTGGCCGGGGAAGACGAACGCCCGGCCTCCGGAGACCACCGCGCCGACGACCGTCGCGTCGTCGGGGTTGCCGGTCGCGAGCGCAGCGAGGCCGGCGGCCGGGTCCGGGCCCAGCAGGACCGCGCGGTGTTCGAAGGCGGTTCGGGTCCGCAGCAGGGACAGCCCGACGGCCCCGGTGGATTCGATGGCTCCAGCGGCTCCGGTGAACCCGATGGTTCCGGTGGCTCCGACTCCGACACCGGTCGGCGCCTCGGCGGCGATCCGCGCCGACAGCCGGGCCGCCTGGGCCCGCACCGCGTCGGCGGTCTTGCCCGACAGGATCCACGGCACGTCGGCCACATCGGCGGCCGTCGCGCCGGACACCTCGTCAGGAGCCTGAGCCACCACGAGGTGGCAGTTCGTGCCTCCCATGCCGAACCCGCTCACTCCGGCGACGGCCGGCCGGTCGCCCGAACCAGCAGCGGGCCACTCCCGCGCCTCGGTGACGACCTCCAACCCCAGTTCCGCCAACGGGATCTCCGGGTTCGGCTTCCCAAAGCCCGGATTCGCCGGGATCAGGCCGTGTCCCAGGCTCAGCACCACTTTCAGCAGCCCGGCGACGCCGGCGGCGCCTTCCAGGTGGCCGATGTTCGTCTTCACGGATCCGACCAGCAGCGGCTCCGGGCGACCGGCGCCCGGGCCGTCCGCGGTACCCGAGCCTTCCGCGGTACCCGAGACTTCGGCAGCACCCGCTCCCGCACCCCGCGCCGCACCCAGCGCACCGGCCTCGATCGGGTCGCCGACCGGCGTCCCGGTCCCGTGCAGCTCGACGTACCGGACGTCGGCCGCCCGGACGCCGGAGCGCCGCCAGGCCAGCTCGACGACCTCCTGCTGGGCCCGCCGGCTCGGCGCGGTCAGCCCGTCGCCGCCGCCGTCGTTGTTGACCGCGCCGCCGAGGATGACGCAGTGCACGTGATCGCCGTCGCGCCGGGCGTCGGCCAGCCGCTTGAGCGCGACCAGGGCCCCGCCCTCGCCGCGGACGTAGCCGTTGGCGCGCTCGTCGAAGACGTGGCAGCGGCCGTCCGGCGACAGCGCCCCGAACCGTCCGATCGACACCGTGGTCTGCCCGGCCAGGTTGAGGTTCACGCCGCCGGCCAGCGCCAGGCCGCTCTCGCCGCGCCGCAGCGCCTCGCACGCCATGTGCACCGCCACCAGCGAGGACGACTGTCCGGTGTCCACGGTGAGGCTGGCGCCGCGCAGGCCGAGGAAGTACGAGACCCGGTTGGCGATGATCGCCCGGTGGCTGCCGGTGTAGGCGTGCGGGCTCGGAACGCCGAGGCGGTCCTGGATCCCGGCGTAGTCGTTCGCGATCGCGCCGACGAACACCGAGCAGGCGGTGTCCCGGACCGCGCCGGGCACGATGCGCGCGTGCTCGAGCGCCTCCCACGCAAGCTCCAGCGCGAGCCGCTGCTGAGGATCCATGGCGACGGCCTCGTGCGGGGAGATCCCGAAGAACGCGGCGTCGAAGCCGGCGACGTCGTCGAGGAACCCGCCGCGCCGGTACCGGGGCACCACGGCGGTCGGCCACCGGTCCTCCGGGGCCTCGGTGACGGCGTCCACGCCGTCCCGCAGAAGCGCCCAGAAGGCGGCCGGATCGGCGGCTCCCGGCAGTCGGCAGGACATGCCGATGACGGCGATCGGCTCCCCAGACGCGGAATTCTGTTGAACCACCATCCGTGCACCCCCTTCATTCGCAAGCAATGACAGAGCATCAACATTCAGCGTTAGGGTCAAGCGGTGAAGACATGCTGAGCACTGACAACAAGTGGCCGTAACTCGCTGCCAGTAGGCAAATGCAGAATCCTTGTTAAGGCAGCATGAACCACAGCGCCAATCGAAGGATCGGGCGCTGTCTTCGGGACACTGACTTTCCGATGGCCGAACTGTTCTCGCCGGGCGGCCGGACCGCACCGGATCCGGGTCCGGACTGCGCCGGAACCGTATCCGGCTGGAACGTGGGAGGCCGGGACGGATCGCTGCCGAGCGGCTCCGGCGGCGCCGGCGGAGTCGACGGCGCGGTATCAGACCGCTTCCACCAGCTGGCGCCGCACCGCCCGCGCCCCGGCCTGGAACCTGCTGACCGCGCCGAGGTCCTGCATCAGCGCCGCGATGTGGCGCCGGGTGGTCCGCACCGACATGCCCAGCTTGCGGGCCATCACCTCGTCGGTGAAGCCGCGGGCCATCAGCTCGGCGATGGACTGCTGCAGATCGTCGGCGGCCTCGGCGTAGCCGGGCTCGCCGCGGTCCACCGGGGTCGCGGCGTCCCACTGGTGCTCGAAGACGTCCAGCAGGAACCGCACCACGACCTCGACCCGCACGCAGGACGCGCCGGGCTCGGTCGAGGCCGGGTCCAGCAGCACGGCCTGCGAGCCGTCGAAGACCACGGCCGCCCGCGGTACGTGGCTGACGGTGCGCACCTGCGCGCCGGCGTCGGCCAGGTCCCGGAGCTTGCGCCGGGAGACCAGGTCGGCGCGGTGCCGGTGCCGGCAGATGATCCGGACCGCCACGCCGCGGGCCGCCTGGTGCGCGCAGACCCGCAGCACGTCGTCGAACTTCTCGGCGTCCCAGTCGCCGGACTGGAGCACCAGGATCTCCGCGGCGCAGGCGCCGGCGGCGAGCTTCAGGAAGCCGCGGACCGCGACGGCGTCCTCGACCCGCTCCACCGGGGCCGGCTCGACGGCCGGCCGGGCCTTGCGGGCGTAGTCCCGGCGCAGCGCCTCGGTGCGCTCCTGGATCTGCGCGATCAGCTCCCTGCGACGGTAGATCTCCTGCTCCATCGGCGAGACCAGCAGCAGGGCCGCGATCTCGGGGTCGACGGCCACCAGCAGCCCGCCGGAGCCGGGCTCCACGGCCAGCAGCCGCCGGTCGCGCAGGCCGTCGATCGCCTCCTCGGCCTGCTTGGCCGTCAGCCCCAGAGCGGCGGCGGCCGGCGCGGCGGCGGTGATCCCGCCGCTTTCCACGGCATAGCGGTAAACGGCGGTGAGGCGTTCTTCGGGATCGTCGTCGAGATCGTCGTGAGCGGGTTTCCCGCCCTGCGCCGGAATGGGAACCGGAATTGTCTCCGGATATCCCCGGTCGCGATCGAAGTCGGTGTCGATAACAGTCGTCATTGCCGTCCCCTCCTTGGCGTGCCTCTCCCCGCTACGAACCACGACGGTGTCGGCCCCCCGCTGACTTCCAAGTCGGGCCGGCCGCACTCTTCGGCATTCCCTGCAAGACCGCGCCGACCGCCTCGAATGTAAGAGGCGGGCGATCGCGCCAGGAACCCCTACACCGGTTCGCCCAACCCCTCATCGCACCCCGATCCCCTGGCGCGGCCGGGCGGCGTCGCCGAGGATGACCGGGCCGGACGCCGCGGCGCGCGCCGAACCGCCGACAAGGGAAACCTCTCAAGGCGGTGGCCTCACCGGGAGTTCACCAGGGGGACATATCAAGCGCCTATCATCCCATGGCGGCTACGCTCCGTTTCAGTGTCTTCGCATTCTGATACATTGGGACGGGCGTCGCGGCCAGTGCCCCTACACCGGAATACACCGTGTAAAGACGGGGGAGACAAGATGGCGCAGGACGGCCGGCCATCGCTTCGCCAAGCCACGTCGGCGGCCCGGCTGGTCGAATCGGCGCGCGAGCAGATCCTGGGCACTTACGCCGAACGCCTGACCTGCTTGAACGATGACACGGCCGGGGATTCCGCACGGCTGCGCCAGTCGCTCGCCAACGCCGGGCAGCTCCTCTCCGAGGTGGTCTCCAACCTGCGCGGGGGCCTGGTCGCCGCCGAACCCGGAGGTCCGCGCACCGCGCGGGACGCCGGTGCGTCGCAGTCCTGCGAAGAGGAACACCAGGAAGAACACCCCAAGGAGTCGATCCAGGAGGCGTCAGCGTTCTTCCAAGCCGCACTGGCGTCCACCGCGCTGCTCATCGAGCCCGGCCCGGACTGGATCGACCTGTACCTGCTGGTGGCGTTGGCGCTCGAAGAAAGCCTGACGCTGCGCATGCACGAATCAGTGTCCAGCTACACCGGGTTCCTGCTGAAGCAGTTCCGTTGCGCGCAGGTGACCGAACGCCGACGGATAGCCCGGGATCTGCACGACCGGATAGGGAACAGCGTCAGCGTCGCGCACCGGCAGCTGGAGCTCTACGACCTCTACCGGACCAGCCAACCGTCCAAGGCCGACGCCAAAGTGGAGGCGGCGCAGCGGGCCATCGCCGAGTCGATGCGGAACCTGCGCGTCGTCGCGTCCGACCTGCATCCCCGGGACCAGGTCAAGAACCTGGAGAAGGCCCTGCGCACCGCGTTGAGAGGGGCCAACACCGACGGCGTCGACGTCACCCTGACGGTCCGTGGCGAGGAGTCCGGCGTGCCCTGCACCGTCCTGGACCAGACACTGCTGATCCTGCGCGAGGCCGTCATCAATGCGCTGCGCCACGCCTCGGCCACGACACTCACCATCGAGATCGACGTCACCCCCGACGAACTACGGGCCTCGGTGGCGGACGACGGGCGCGGCTTCGATCCCGGGCGGGCCCCGGCCGACCGCCACGGCGTCGGACTGAAGTCGATGGTGGAGCGCGCCGAGCTGTTGCACGGCACGCTGTGTGTGAGCAGCCGGATCGGCGCCGGCACGAGAGTGGTGCTCTGGGCGCCGCTGAAGGGACCGGCCGATGCCGATGCCGATGCCGTCGCCGAATGAGCGGGTAGTGACCGTCGTCATAGCCGACGACCACGCCCTGTTCCGCGAAGGCCTGCGCGAGATCCTGGAGGCCCACGACGACATGACCGTCGTCGGCGAGGCCGCCACCGGCGACGAGGCCGTGGCCCAGGCCGTCCGGCACCGGCCCGACATCGTGCTGCTGGACGTCGAGATGCCCGGCCCGGAGGCCGCCGACACGGTCACGGCCATCCGCCGGGCCTCCCCGGCCACCGGCGTCATCATCCTGAGCATGTACGACGGCCCGGAGGTGCTGCGCCAGCTGATCGGCGCCGGCAGCCGCGGCTACCTGCTCAAGAGCGTCAACCGCGTGGAGCTGGTGGCGGCGCTGCGCAGCGTCGTCGCCGACGACGACCGGATCGTGCTGGCGGTCTCCCGCGAGGGCCTGTCGCGGATGCAGCAGCCGGCCTCGCAGGACCCGTTGTCCGTCCGCGAGCTGGAGCTGCTGCACCTGGTGGCTGCGGCCCTGAGCAACAGCCAGATAGCGACCCGGATGGACATCACCGTGCCGACGGTGAAGCGGCACCTGCGTAACATCTTCATGAAGCTGGGCGCAGTGTCGCGGATGGACGCGGTGAACCGGGCCGTGGACAACGGCCTGCTGCCCGGCAGGCAGTCCCATGGCGCCTCCTGAAGCGCCGGCGGCGATGATGGACCGGATCGCCGGACCGTTCGTCGCCGTCGCCGACACCCGCGAGGACCTGCTGGACGCCGGGCTGTTCCCGGAGGAAGAGGAGTCGGTGGCGCGCGCCGTCCCCAAGCGGCGGCGCGAATACACGACCGCGCGGGCCTGCGCGCGTCAGGCCATGGCGAAGCTGGGGGTGCCGCCGGTACCGATCCTGTCCGGTCCGCGCGGGGAGCCTCGCTGGCCGGACCGGGTGGTCGGGAGCATGACGCACTGCGACGGCTATCGCGGCGCCGTGGTGGGCTGGTCCTCCGACGTCACGGCGATCGGCATCGACGCCGAACCCAACGCGCCGCTGCCGGACCAGGTGCTGGAGGCGGTCTCCCTGGAGGCCGAGCGGTCGTGGATCGCCGAGCTCACGGCGAGCCGTCCGGAGACCGCGTGGGACCGGCTGCTGTTCAGCGCCAAGGAATCCGTCTACAAGGCGTGGTTCCCGCTGACCAACAAGTGGCTGGACTTCGACAACGCCCTGATCACGGTGGATCCGGAGCAGGGCACCTTCCACGCGCGGCTGCTGGTGCCCGGGCCGGAGGTGCACGGCGGTCCGCTGACCGCGTTCCGCGGCCGGTGGACCGTCGCCGAGGGCATCGTCCTCACCGCGATCGTCCTCACCCCGCCGGGATCACCGCCGACAGGTCCGCCCGGTTCGTGACGTTGAGCTTGCGGTAGGCGCGGGTCAGGTGCTGCTCGACGGTGCTGACCGTGACGTACAGCCGGTCGGCTATCTCACGGTTCGTATACGCCGCGGCGGCCAGCTGCACGACCCGCCGCTCGGCGTCGCTGAGCGGCTGCGCGCCGGGCCCGGGCGCCTCCGGCGCCGCTTCCGGCGGCGGGGGCGCCGAGCCCAGGTCCGGGCCGACGTCCACGGACAGCTGCCGGGTCAGCGGCAGCGCGTGGCAGCCCTGGGCCAGGCCCCAGGCGCGGCGGCCGATGACGGCGGCGCGGCGGGGTTCGCCCAGGCTGATGTAGGCGGCCGTCAGCTCGGTCAGGGCCCGGGCCAGCTCGTAGCGGTCGCCGACGGACTCCAGCACCTCGGCGGCCTGCCGCAGCAGCGCCGGGCGCCGCCGGCCCTCGACGGTCGCGGCGAGCATCCGGGTCGCGATCCCCCGGGTCCGCCGCATGCCGCGGCCGCAGCGGGTCAGCTGCTCCTGGAGCAGCCGGCGGGCCTCCTCCCGGTCGCCCATCGCCAGCCGGGCCTCGGCGAGGTCCAGCCGCCAGGCGATCAGGCCGGCGCTGTCCATGTTCCACCGCGTCATCAGCTCGCCGCAGGCCTGGAAGTCGCCCAGGGCCAGGTCCGGGCTGCCGGTGCGGAGCCGGCAGCGGCCGCGGGCCTGGAGGTAGTGCAGGCCGTAGCGGCTCTGGAGCATGCCTTGCGGCACGGTGCGGCTCAGCTCCTCCAGGGCCAGATCGTCGTGGCCCATGGCCAGCAGCGGCAGCAGCAGGCTGGCCAGCGAGCCGCCGACGGTGACGCCCAGGCCGGTGCCGGGGACGGCGTCCAGCCCGCGCCGCGCGTGCTGTTCGGCGGCCAGCAGGTCGCCCTGGCGGAAGCTGATCTCGGCGCGGATCGTGGACAGCCGCGCGTGCCGGGTCGGGGCCTGGCGCTGCCCGGCGTCCTCGATCAGGCCGTCGCACCAGGGCGCGGCCCGGTCGGCGCATTCGCCGTAGGTGAGGGCGAGCAGCGCCGACTCGACGGTGTCCATGCCCATCTCGTCCAGGCGGGCGTTGCGCAGGATCCGCTCGGCCTCGGCCACCACCGGCTCGGACGGGCCCCAGCTCAGGACGCTGTCCAGGGCGGTGGCGGCCTCCCAGCGGCGGCCCGGGGCCAGCGACGGGGAGTCCGGCCCGCGGGCGCCAGGCCGCGGCACGTAGTCCAGGAACGGGGTGTAGGAGCAGCGCAGCCACGGATAGGTGTCGCGCAGCTCGGCCAGGGTGTCGGGGTCGGCGAACGCGTCGGACTCGCGCAGGCTGGTCAGCACGTCGCGGGCGGCGTCGAATCGGCCGTGCCACAGCAGCGCCTTGGTCAGCACCAGCGCGTCGCTGCCGCGCAGGTCCCCGCGCCGGTGGGCGTCGGCGAGCTCGGCCATCAGCGGGGTGGGGGCGTTCGGGTCGATCCGCCACTGGGCCCGCAGCAGCGTGGTGCGGATCCGCGCCAGGTGCGGGCCGTCCTCGCAGGCCGCGCCGGCCAGCCGCAGCGACTCGATGGCCAGCTCGGTGTTGCCCTCGGTCAGGGCCAGCGCCGCCGCCGCTTCCAGGACCGGCACCGCCCACGGCGCCGGGGTGCGGCGCGCGGCCAGCAGGTGGCCGGCGACCACGCTCGGCGGCGCGCCGTCGCCGAACGCCAGGTCCGCGGCGCGGCTGTGCAGCTCGACCCGGCGCGCGGACCCGAGGTCCACCAGCACCGCGTCACGGCCGGAGTCGTCGCGGAACCGGCCCTCCAGCAGCAGGCCGGCTGCTTCCAGGGCGCGCAGCGAGGTCGCGATCTCCATCGCGTCGCGGTCCAGCAGGCGGTCCAGCCAGCGGGTGGTGCCGAGCACGGCCAGGCCGGCGGCCGCGTCGCGCATGCCGGCGTCGCCGCGGCGCAGGCAGCCGAGGACGGCGCCGCCGTACTCCTCGGCGCGCAGCAGCGCGGCGACGAGCAGCGGGTTGCCGCCGCTGAGTTCGTGGAGCTCGTCGGGGCACAGCCCGGCGTCCGCCCCCACCATCCGCCGGACGCCGTCCAGGCTCAGCGGACCGACCGGGACCATCCGCGTGGACGGCCGCCGCAGCAGCTCCAGCCGCAGCTCGGAGGGCGGATCGGGCTCGGCGATCAGAACCATGAGACGCGAGTTCCGCGCGCGCCGGGCCAGCGAGGACAGGCACTGCGCGGACGCCGGATCGGCCCAGTGCGCGTCGTCCAGCACCAGGGCCAGCGGGTTCCGCTCGGCGGCGTCGAGCAGGGTGCGGCAGACGTCCTCCAGCAGCTCGGTCTCCACCATCCCGCCGGCCGAGGACCGCACCACCCGGTCGGTGGCCTCGCTGGTCAGGTGCGCGCCGCGCAGCAGCTGCCGCAGCACGCCCAGCCGCAGCCCCGACTCCTCGGCGGAGCAGACGGCCGAGAGCACCGAGACGCCGGCCCGGCGCGCGCGGTCGGCGAAGGCGTCGAGCAGCGCGCTTTTCCCGGTCGCGACCGGACCGCAGACCACTGCGATGCGTCCGGTGCCGGCGGCGGACTCCGCGAGCAGCCGGTCCAGCAGGTCCAGCTGTTCGTCGCGTTCGACCAGGTCCATCATGATGTCGCCCATGTCGTTTCGGTGGCGCCGGTCATGGCGCTCGTCCTTCCTGTGCCGCGCCGGCCGGCGGCCCGGGTGGCGGCCAGTGCGGCGGTGACGGCGTCGGGTCCGGTCCCGACACCCCAGTGCGAAGTGCCCTCGGCGTGGTGCTCGGCGTAGACGGTGATGACGTCGGCGCCGAGCGCCCCGCCGGTGCCGGCGGTTTCGATCCGCACGACGTCGCAGACCTCGATGTCCCACGGCGCCAGCGCGGTCTCCAGGTGTGCCGCCTCCAGTGCGTCCTCGGTCCCGCCATCGGTCCCGCCGTCGACATACAGGCGGACCGTGAGCGGTACCGGGCAGTGGGTTGGCGACGGGGCCGAATAGTCGTCGGGCAGCAGATACTCCTGGTCGAACAGTGTCCTGAGCCGGTCGGGCGTCATCTCGCACCCGGCGGCCTCGGTGGCCTCCTGCACGACGCGGGCGAACTCGATCCGCAGTCCGCGCGGCAGGTTCAGGCCGTGCCAGGCGGCCATGACGTAGGCGACGCCGCCCTTGCCGGACTGGCTGTTGATCCGGACGACGGCCTCGTAGTCGCGGCCCACGTCCTTGGGATCCATGGGCAGATAAGGGATCTGCCATGGCAGCTCCCCCGGCTCGGTCCCGGTCCGCGCGGCGGTGCGGGCCTGGGCGTCGAAGCCCTTTTTGATCGCGTCCTGATGCGCCCCGGAGAAGGCGGTGAACACCAGGTCGCCGGCATAAGGGTGGCGCTGCGGCACCGGGAGCCCGGTGCAGCTCTCGACCACGGCGCGCACCTTCCCCAGGTCCGAGAAGTCGATGCCGGGGTCGACGCCCTGGGTCAGCAGGTTCAGCCCGAGGGTCACCAGGCACACGTTCCCGGCGCGCTCGCCGCCGCCGAACAGGCAGCCCTCGACCCGCTGCGCCCCGGCGAGCAGGGCCAGCTCGGTCGCGGCCACGCCGGTCCCCCGGTCGTTGTGCGGATGCACGGACAGGCAGACGTGCTCACGGTGCGACAGGTTGCGGTCCAGCCACTCGATCTGGTCGGCGAAGACGTGCGGCAGCGACCGCTCGACCGTTGAGGGGAAGTTGAGGATGAGCTCCCGGTCGGCCTCGGGCTGCCAGACGTCCAGCACGGCTTCGCAGACCTCCAGGGCGAACTCGGGCTCGGTGTCGGTGAAGGCCTCCTGCGAGTACTCCAGCCCCAGCCGGCTGCCGCCCGGGACGAGCTCGGCGTACTTCATCATCCAGCGGACGCCCTGCACCGCCAGGTTGCGGCACTCGTCGCGGTCCATGGCGTAGACCAGCTCGCGGAACAGCGGAGCGGTCGCGTTGTAGACGTGCACCGTGGCCGACGCGGCGCCGTCCAGCGCCTGGACCGTGCGCCGGATCAGCTCGTCGCGGGCCGGCACCAGCACCGAGATCCGGACGTCGTCGGGGATCCGGTCCTGCTCGATGAGCAGCCGGACGAAGTCGTGCTCGTCCTGCGAGGCGACGGGGAATCCGACTTCGATCTCGCGGTAGCCCATCGCGACCAGCAGCTCGAACAGCGCGAGCTTGCGGGCCGGGGACATCGGGGCGGCCAGCGCCTGGTTCCCGTCCCGCAGATCGGTCGACAGCCAGCGCGGCGACCGGGTCAGCGTGCGGTCGGGCCAGGTACGGTCGGGCATGGCGAGCGGGACGAAGGGGTGGTAACGCTGCGATCTTGGTCCGGCGCGCACAGCTGTACTCCTTCCAGAAGTACCCTGAAGTGCCCTGCTTTGGGGTTCACGCTAGTGAGGCGCCCGGGAGTCCGACACCCGGCCGGAACGCAGGTCACGCCTCCGGAACCGAAGGGACCAGGCGGGGTATCGAAAGATGTAGACGCGCCGGCTCCGCCGGGAGTGCGTCTTCCGGAGCGTTGAACCGCCACCGGCCGCGGGACGTCACAATGGGGACGGCCGCGGGAGGACCCCTACACCCCAAGTGAGGGGTTGTCAGGTTACCAGTGCGTAACACAGAGTGGAAGCCCTCGGGCACCGACGACCGGAAGGCCGGACCATGCAGCACGTGCGGTTGGGAGCCGCCGGACCGGTGACGTCCAGGCTGGGCCTGGGCTGCTTGTGGCGGAGCGACGGCTTCGACCGGAGCGCCGCCGGAGCCGCCGCGGGCGTCACGAAGCTGATCAACCGCGCCCTCGACGGCGGCGTGACCCTGCTCGACGTCCCCGACCCGGCCCGCGACGGCCTCGGGCCGCGGCTGGTCGGCCGGGCCGTGGCCGCCCGCCGGGCGGAGGTGCTGATCGCGGCGCACTCCTGGCCGGCCTCCGAGCGCGCCAAGGACGTGGCCGCCGAGTGCGACAGGATCCTGCGACAACTGGCCACGGACCACCTCGACCTCTACTACCTGCATCCGCCGGCCGGCCCGGCGCGGGCGGCGATCCCGGTCGAGGAGCGGATCGGGCCGCTGACGCAGCTGGTGGCGGCCGGAAAGATCCGCCACCTCGGCGTCTACGGCGCCGGCCCGGCGGAGCTGGCGCGCGCCCACGCCGCGCACCCCGTCACCGCGCTGGCCGTCGAGTACTCGATGGCCGCGCGGCAGGCCGAGGAGGATCTGCTGCCGCTGGCCCGCAAGCTGGGCATCGGGGTGGTCGCCTGCCGGCCGCTCGGCGGCGGGCTGCTGACCGGGCGGTGCAGCGGCGCCGCCGATCCCACCGGCGCGGTCGGCCCCACCGGTCCGCCGGCGGAACGCTCGCGGCTGATCAGGGGACTGCGAGCGGTGGCGGCCGACCTGGACGTCGGCGTCAGCCGCCTGGCCCTGGCCTGGCTGCTGAGCCGCGGCGACGTCGTGCCGGTCCCGAACACGGCGAACCCGGTCCACCTGGAGATGAACCTGCGGTCGCTGGAGGTGGGGCTGCCGCCGGATGTCGAGGAGCGGTTGGCGGCGCTCCTGGACGATACCGACGGTGACGGTGACGCCGACGTCGAAAGCCAATCCGGCACCGGCGCCCGAGCCACCGGCACCGGCACCGGCACCGGCACCAAGGCCGATACCGACGCCGACAGCCTCGACCGGCCGCCGGAAGGCCCGCCGGACGGCCTCCCGGACCTGCTTCCTCCCCGGCCTTCCCGGCGACGACGCGCGCCGCATCAGTCGTAATGCTGGAAGGACGGCCACAGCGTCACCCAGTCGGCGACAGGCTTGCGGCAGATCGCCACGGGCTTGTTCCGCTCCTCGTTGTCGACCTGGTAGCGGTTGTGCAGCCGGGTGACGACCGAGCAGTCGGCGAAGTACTTGGCCACCTTCGTGTACTGGCCGCCGACGATGACCGCGGTCGTCGTGTCCTGCGGCGGCCGGCGGTCGAAGTAGAGCTGGTCGTGGCCGCTGTAGGGCGCGGGCAGGCCGAGCGCGCCGCCCAGGGTCTTGATGGCCCCGGCCTCGCCGTAGTTGCTGGTGATGATGACCGAGTGCGCCGCCTCGCCGGCCGGGATGGTGGCGTAGACGGCCGCGGTCTGCGCCACGTAGTCCGGCCAGCCGACCTGGTCCTTGGCCAGCTGGTTGATCGACGGCACGGGGCTGTTGTGCAGCATCGACAGCGGGACCAGCGGCAGCGCTATCACGCTGGACACGGCTCCGTTCAGGCAGAACGCGGCCCAGGCGGTGCGCCGCCACGCGGTGGACCGGGCCAGGAAGTCGGCGGTCGGGACACAGCCGGCGGCGAAGACCACCACGAGCAGGCCGACCGGGTAGTAGAGCTGGCCGCCGCCGGCGAACGTCTCCAGCAGCAGGATCACGAACGCCGTCGGGAGGAACCGCACGGCCCGCCAGGCAGGCCGGCGGCGCAGCGCCACCAGGCCCGAGATCCACACCGGAACGAGCGGGGGGCCGAGCAGGAGGAAGAGATACGGCCACATCAGGATCCGCACCGTGCCGGCGTTGTCGTGGCTCAGCGCACGGCTCATCGTCGCCTGCGGCCAGGAGTGCGAGGCCTGATAAACGAGGTTGGGCAGGGCGATGACGACCGCGACGGCGACGGCGAGGAGCAGCCAGCGCGTGGCCAGCGCCCGGCGCGGGCCGGTGATCAGGATTCCAAGGGTAAGCGCCACAACAAGCAGGGTGATCAAGAATTTGTTATAGGTGCTGATGCCGACGACAGCTCCAGCGGCCGGCCACCATCGGGGGTCCGACCGCAGGAGGGCGCGCATCACGAACAGGCAGAGCAGGGGCCAGACGACCAGGTCCAGGGAGGAGGTGAGCAGGACATGGCCCATGAGCAACGGGGTGGCGGCGAAGGCGTAGGACCAGGCGCAGAGACCCTGGGCGCCGCGGCGGCCGCCGAGCTCGCGGGTGATCAGAGTGACGACGAGCACTGAGACGACGGCGAACAAGGTCGCCGGGACTCTTATCGCCCAGGGGCTGTCGGAGATATGGGCCGCGAGGCGGGCCAGGAACGGGGTCAAGGGCGGGGTGTCGACGTAGCCCCACGCCGGGGGGAGGGCGCGGAAGTACAGTTCGTCGCGTTCGAAGCCGTAGCCGGTGCTGAAGACGGTCAGGACGGCCGCGAGGGCGGCCATGGCGGACACGAGGTGGAGCCAGGCGATCTCGGGGAGGGGGGAGGTCGGGGTGGATGCGGTGTTGGTGGATGCGGTGTTCGGGAGGGCGGCGGATCGGCCGGGGGCTGAGGACGAGGCCGCCGAGGCTGAGGCTGCTGAGGCTGAGGCCGAGGAAGCGGACGGAGTAGAGGAGGGCCGCGCGAGTATGAGCCAGTTCGGGGCCCGCAGAACGTTCGGATTGCCGGAGGTGGGGCGAAACGCGCCACCGGCCCGGACATGCTTTCCCACTCGCCGTTGGTTCACTATGGACATGCTTCGCGAATTGGCGGGGGATTGCGTCAAGCCGGGGATAGAAGTCTGTCTCTACCCACGGATAGAGATGGGGCGTTCACGTGGGCGGAAGGTTCGGGGACCTGTGTAATCGGGGGTGCGGGCGGGTGCTGGGAAGCGGGTCCGGGGGTGGCTGGGAACCGTGCCGGGTGGAGTCGCGCTCCAATGGTGGTCTAGTGGTAGTCCAGCCGTAGTCCAGTGATGGTCCAGCCGTGGTCCAGCGGTGCTTCAGTGGCGCTTCGGTGGTGCTTCAGCAGTGCTTCAGCAGTGCTTCGGTGCTGCTTCGGTGCTGCTTCGATGCTGCTTCGGTGGTGCGCTAGCGGTCGTCGGTCAGGCCGTGGTCGAACGCGAAGATGATCGCGGCAGCGCGGTCGCGTAAGTCGAGCTTGGTGAAGATGTGGTTGACGTGCGTCTTGACCGTGCCTTCGCCGACACTCAGATCAGCGGCGATCTCGGCGTTGGTCCGGCCGCGCGCGATCAGCCGCAGGACGTCCAGTTCGCGGCCGGTGAGCCGATCGAGCGCGCCGGAACGCTCCGGCGAACGCGCCGGGGTCTCACGGTAGACCTCCAGCACATGGGCCGTGACAGCGGGGTCGAGCCACGCTCCGCCTTCTGCGACAACGCGCACGGCACGCTGGAGTTCTTCAGCGGGCACGTGCTTGAGGACGAACCCCGCGGCCCCGGCACGAAGCATGCCGGCGAGGGCCTCGTCGTCGTTGAAGGTGGTCAGGGCCAGCACCGGAGTGCCGGGTGCGGCGGCGGCCAGCTGGGCCGTCGCGGCGATACCGCCGAGGACCGGCATGCGGACGTCCATCAGGACGATGTCGGGAGCGTGGGCACGGACCGCCGCCAGCGCGCCGCTGCCGTCTTCGCACTCTGCGACGATCTGAAAGCCGAAGCGCTCGCGGAGAATGCCTCGAAGGCCGGCGCGGACAAGATCCTGGTCGTCCACCAGCAGAACTCTGATGAGAGGATTACCGGCCGAGTCGGTCAGGCCGGTCGAGCCGCCGACCGGGGCGGTCGAGCCGCCGGGCAGGTCGGTCGAGCCGCCAGGCAGGTCGGTCGGGCCTGTCATGCCGCTCATGCCGGGTCCAGGACAGTAAGCGGCAGCGCGGCCTCCACCAGCCAGCCGCGGCCACCGGGACCGGCCGTGCAAGTACCGCCGACTGCGTTGGCGCGGTCCCGCATCGTCAAAAGCCCTCTGCCCAGGCCATTGCCCGGTGCGCCGGCGCTGTCCACGTGGACCTGCACCGACTCGGAGGTCAGCTCGACCGTCACGGCGACCGGCGCGCGCGGCGCATGACGAGCGGCGTTGGTCAGCGCCTCCTGCACAATCCGGTAGATCGTCACACCAGTAGTTGCCGGCAGAACACTGACATCGCCGTCGACGGTCAGACAGGCGTCGACCCCGGCGTCCCGGACCTGGTCGACCAGCCGAGGCAGGTCGGCGATGCCGGGAACCGGCGCCGCGATGCCGTCGACCGAGTGCGGCAGACCCATGACGATCCGCACCTCGGCCAGGCTCTGCCGACCGAGCCGCTCGGCCTCGGCGAGCGCGCGGGCGGCGTCCTGCGGATCGTGCTCCACGGAAAGGCGCGCGCTGGAGACATGGAGGAGCGAGACCGTGAGGCTGTGGGCGATGACGTCGTGCAACTCGTGGGCGATCCGGTCCCGCTCCTCGGCACGGGAACGTTCGGCGAGAGTCGCTTGAGCCGCGGAGAGACGCTCCACGAGCACGAACTGGTGGCGGACAAGCAGCGCGGCGAGAACCGTGAACGACAGCCCCGCGGTCCACGCGCCCCACCCGGGATCCCGGACGTCGGCAGCCCATTCGGCGGCGAAGATGGCGACCCCGACGATCCACAGGACAACGCCTTCGACGGTGCCGCCGGCCAGGACGCACCACGCCCCGAGAACGGAGACCGCGAACCACCCGACGTCGCGCGGGTCCGCTGTGGCGAGAAGGGTGACGCCGGCGAGTGCGAGACCCGCGTTGAGGAGCAGGCGGCGAGGCCGGTCGGTGAGGAAGAACGGAATGGCACCGATATACGCGACCAGAACACCGACCAGGGTCAGGAGCGGATCCCGACCCAGCCGCGCCACCACGGCGAAGGCCATGAAGACAGTGAAGACGGCCAGACCCGACCACCGCGAGCGAGGCGAGAGACGGACCGGCGAGGGGCCTGGATGTCCGTGCTCTGGTACAGGGTCTAGCACCACAGAGACGATCCTACGCAGTGGGGAGGTCAGTTGCGGTCGGTGTTGGGATGAGCGGATGCGCCAAGCAGGGAATCAGTCCGCTGTGGATCGGTCGTTCTCAGCTCCTAGCGCCCAGCCCCCAGGCCTTAACTCCCCGTCTTCCGGCCTATGCCCGCATAAAGCCAGATCCGCTCCGAACCCTCCGGCACGTCCCCGTCGGGCCGCCACCAGGGCAGCTGCACCACTCCCGGCTCGACCAGGTCGAGCCCGTCGAAGAACCCCGAGACCTCCTTGAGGTCCCGGACCACGAACGGCGCCGTCGCCTTGTCGTAGCCCCGCACCGCCGCCTCGGAACGGCGAGGATCGAAGTCGCCGGTGCCGTGGGAGACGACCAGGTAGCTGCCGGGCGCGAGGTTCTGCTTGAGCCGCTCGACGATGACGGCGGGCTCGTCCTCGGGTCGGATGAAGTGCAGGACCGCGACCAGCAGCACCGCCACCGGCCGGTCGAAGTCGATGACCTCCCGGACCTTGGGGTGCGAGAGGATGTCGTCGGGCTGCCGGAGATCGGCCTGCACGACGGTGGTCAGCCCCGGCGAGTCGGCGGCCAGCAGAGCTCTGGCATGGGTGAGGACGATCGGGTCATTGTCCACGTAGACGATGTGGGCATCGGGCGCCACCTCGTGCGCCGTCTCGCTGGTGCTGCCCGGCCCGGGGATGCCGGTGCCGATGTCAAGGAACTGACGGACCCCGGCCCGGGCCAGGTAGCGGACCGCGCGGCCGAGGAAGGCCCGGTTGGCCAGGGCCATGGCGCGCGCCTCGGGCAACACCGCGAGAACCTTCTCGGCGGCCTCGCGGTCGGCTGCGTAGTTGTCCTTGCCACCGAGGTAGTAGTCATACATGCGGGCCGGGTGGGCGACGCTGGTGTCTATTACCGGGGGTACCCAGTCGGGGTCCAGGACGTCCGAACCTGCCAGCTCCGCCATGGGACCTCCCCGGTTACGCATCGCCGGGCGGCCACGTCTGGGCCTCGGCGTCATGGGCGCATCGTACCGGAGAGTAAAACAGTGCTCTGAAAACAATAGGTAAACGGCGCCCACTCCCGCGTACCCGGTGTTCACATCGAAGGGGGACCGGCGACGACGAACAATTGGTACGGCAGGCTGCCCGCGCCCTGGAAGTTCTGCGCGGCGGCGTTGACCGTCAGGTTGTGGATGCCGGGCGCGGCGGTGGAGGACACCCTCAGCGTGAGCGTCGAGGGGGCCGTGGCGGTGGCCGTCGGAGGATCGAAGGTGGCGGTGATGCCGGCGGACAGGCCCTTGACGTTGAGCGTCACCGGATCCGTGGAGCCCAGGCCGCTGACCCGGATCGGCGTGCTGGTGCTGCCGCCCTGGTGGACGGTGTCCGACTGGAGGCCCACCCACAGTTTGAACTGGCCGACGCTGAGCAGGTACGGGTTCGCTCGCGCGGCCTCGCCGGAGGCCGAGACGGCCCAGATGGTCAGCGCGTAGAGGCCCGGCGTATCAGTGCTGGAAGTGATGCGCAGCACCGGCGACGGCGTGGTGGGGCTCGTCGTGTTGCTCGGCAGGAAGGTGCCGGTGACGCCCGGCGGCAGGCCCGCGACGCTCAGCGTCACCGGCTGGTTGAAGCCGTTCTTGGGGAACACCGAGACCTGCGTGGTCGTCGAGGTCCCCGCCCCGACGCTGCCGGAGGGGAGGCTGAGCGAGAGGAAGAAGTCGGCGGCCGGCTGGGCGCTGAAGCCCACGCCGATCCACGGCGTCCAGGCGAAGCTGCCGGTGCTGGGCTGGGCGCTGCGGAACGTCGTCCCGGCGTCGTCGATGATGAAGAGTTCGATAATGCCCGCGCCGTTGCGCTGGGCGGCGACGTGCCGAACCCGCAGCGGCGCGATGCCGATCTGCGCGGGCACGGCGGCCCAGGGTCCCCAATTGTCAGAGCCCGGTGAGACTTCGTAGCGCTGCCACAGTTGGCCGTCGCTGTTGGAGCCGAACAGTGCGAGCCGACCGTCGGCGGTGCGGGTCAGGGCCACGGAGTCCAGGTTGCCGTCCAGGCCCACCGGCGGGTTGAAGTCGGCGTCGAGCTGCGCCGTCGCGCGGGTGCCGGTACGCCGGAACAGCAGGCCGTTCTCGTCGACGCCGACAACGACCGGGAAGCCCTTCGAGTTCTGCTCGGCCGCCAGCTGCGTGGCCGCTCCGGCGAACAGATGCCACGGCCCCCAGCCGCCGCCGCTGTCAGTGTTCTCCCACCGGTTGTAGATCAGCCCGGCGGTGGTGGTCGCGAACAGCATGAGCCCGGAGCCGCTGTTCACCGTGGCCGCAGCGGTGAAGTTGGTGCCGTCCAGCGCGGCCGCGGCGGAGTAGACGTCGCCGCCGGGCGAGCTCTGCACGCGGTGCCAGATGACCCCGCCGGCATCCAGCGTGAACAGCTCGACCTTGCCGTCGGAGGTGCCCGCCCCGGCGGCCACACTGCGCCACGGCTGCTGGTCGAGCTGCTGCCACGGCAGCGTGGCGGCGCCGACGGCGGACTCGGCGGTGTTGAACAGCAGGCCGTTGGCGTCGGTGCCGAACAGCTCAAGGCGGCCGTCGGCGTTGCGGGCCGCGGCGATCGGCGGGCCGACCTCGTGCGGGGCGTTGATCGGGAACGGTGCCGGGAGCAGCAGCTGGGTGTTCCGGTCGGCGTTCACGCCCATCCGGCGCGTGATGCCGCCCCGGACCTCCTGCGGATCGTTGGTCGCCAGTTCGCGGGCCAGCGACGCCAGTTGCGAGGTGTTGCTCAGGTCGCCGTTGTAGACCAGCGGCGCGGCCGGGTCGATCATGGTGGTGAAGATGGAGATGGTCGCCGGCTGCGGTGCGTTGCCGAACTCGCCGCCGATGCCCTCCTTGCTCGCGGCGATCTCCAGGATGCGGCTCTGGATCGGCCAGTCGATGTGGGAGGCGGTGGAGATCTCCCAGAACCCGCCGGCGATCGGCGCGCCCTGCGGCCGCTGGTGCGGCGTGATCTTGTTGGCGTGGGTGTGCCCGTTGACCATCGCGATCACGTTCGGATAGCGGTGTATCAGGGCCATGAGCTCGTCGCCGCTGTGCCGGTCGCCGTCGATGCCCCCGAGGATCCCGTCGTCCAGGTTGTCCATGGTCGCCAGCGTGTGGTGGCAGAACAGGACGAACATCTTGTCCTGGACCGGGGAGCCGGCAGGGACCGTGACCACGTTGTTCTCGCCGTCGATGTACCGGCGGCTGTTGGCCCGGAGCTGGTCCTCCAGCCAGGACATCTGGTCGCCGTCGATGGATCCGGAGGCACTGCCCACGCCGAAGCCGTCGGTGTTGGTGTTCGTCGAGTCCAGGGTGATGAAGCGGACGAGATCGTTGTCCGAGAACGGGATCGCGTAGTACGCCTTGTTGACGTCCGGGCTCATGAAGCCGTGGCCGACCGGGGTCCCGTGGGTGGTGAAGTGGTCTTCGATGAAGGAGGTCCGCGTCATCAGCCGGCGGGTGGAGTCGGAGGTCACCACCACGCCGAACAGGCCCTGCGACGCCTCCCACTCCCCCAGCTTGCCCAGGTCGTTGTAGTCGTTCGGCATGGAGTGGTCGGTGTTCGAGATCTTCGTCGGGCCGACCGCGAACGGCCGCGGGTCGAAGGCCCCGCTGTCGATCGGCAGGTTCCCCTGCCACAGCCCGTCGTGGTTGCCGTAGGCGGCGTACCAGGGCATGCCAAGCCCCTGCGACACGTACGGCCGCCGCGCCGCGCCGACCGAGGTCGAGCTGAGCACGCCCGGGACGTACGGGAAGCCGGCCGAGGCGGTCCCGGTCCCGGTGAACTCGTTGTCGGGAGTGCTGCTCCCCTGGATCGCCGGATAGTAGAAGTGCGGGTCCTGGCCCAGGTTGCCGCCGGCGAAACTCTCGTCCAGCCCGGCCTGCCCGGAGTCCGGCAGGATCGTCTGGCCGCCGTCGAGCAGGTCGATGTACCAGCGGTTCTCATTGTGCTGACAGTTATCGATGGCGTCGCCGGTGACGATGGTGAACTTCAGCGGCAGCTTGGTGCGCGGCGCCTTGCCCAGCGAGCGGATCGCCAGGCACATCGCGTCCACGACCTGCGTCGACAGCCACTCGTGCGGCCGGTAGGAGGAATCGGTCGGGTAGTTCAGGTGCGGCGGGTCGGCGAACTTGTCCAGGAACTCCAGCCGGGCCGTCGACTGGTCGTCGACGATGTGCAGGTCGGTCATCTGCGCGAAGGCGACGAGCGGCTTGGTCACGTGTCCCCAGTGCGACCACAGGTCGGTCCGCACCACGTGCGGCTCGCCGTCCCCGGCGGTGAGTGTCTGGTACCCGCTGCCGGCATAGCTTCGCCGCTGCACGGTGAAGTCCCACGACGTCGTGCCCAGATACACCGACGTCGGGCTGATCAGCGACGCCGCGTCCGCGGGCGCGACGCGGGCCCCGGTCACGGCGGCTCCGACGACTGGGGCGGTCGCGGCGTCGGCCGCGCCGGTCCGCACGACGTCGAGCGCCAGGGCGGCGACACCGGCCCCGGCCGTGGACAGCACTTGCCTGCGCGAAATGGTCACGTTCTCTCCCCCACTCGGTTCGATCAGCCCGTCGGCGGCTGCGATCTTCTCTACGCGCCGACCATGCGGACGGTTCGAACCGAAATGACACGGTGAGGGGGAGATGTAACCTCATAGCGGGCCTGGCGTGGCGCGCATACGCGATGCGCTGGCTTCCAGGCGACCATGGATTGTCACAGGGGCGAGGTGACGCAAAGCCCGGATTAAGGGCTTGCCACTAATTGGAGGAGCTAGCCGCGATCGGCAGACCGAGCCGCGCCCGCTGAGCGTCGGATCAGCGGGCGCGGCTCGCGGCGAGGTGGCTCGCGGTGGGATGGCTGGTGATGAGCGCGCAGCCCCGATGCGACTTACGGCTCGAACGGCCCGCAGTTGTCGTAGAAGTACTGTCCGTAGTTGATCACGCCGTTGAAGCTGGTCCCGAGCCAGAACTTGTTGTAGTAGGTGCCCTGGCAGACGTAGGTGATCGTCTCGTAATTGTCGCCCGGACCGGCGTCGTAGCGGGCGATCGACTGCCAGCCGTTGGAGATGGGGACGTTGAGCCACAGCCCGCTGATCGACTCGCCCGGGCACAGGGCCCCGATGGTGATCACGATCTGGGTGCTGTCCACCTCGTTGTAGGTGATGGAGCCGCAGCTGACCGCGGAGGCGGGAGCGGCGCCGGCCAGCGGTGTGATGGCGGTCGCGGCCGTGAGGATCGCGGTCGCGGCCAAAGCGCGCAGTTTCATGGCGGGTCCTTTGCTGTGACGGCAGGTGCGGACGACGAAACATGCAAGTGCTCTGAGTTCCCGCGCGGAGCGTATCGAGGGCGACAGATGGCCGCAATAGTCGGAGTGAAAGCTGCAAACTTTCAGCACGGAAGGCCGCAAGAAACGTAGCTATGATCCTTTTCCCGACGACTTCCCCGCAGGTTCCCGACGGCGGCCGGATTCCGAAGCGTCGGCGACCCGCCCCCGAGGCTCTGTCGGCGACATCGGATAGGTTCCTCCGCATCCGGTCACAGATCTTGGGGAGGAACGGACATGGGGTGGGTCTCCACCGCCGACCCGGCATACGAGGTGAGCCTCGACGCCGGCAAGGTCGTGGCGCGGAACGCGGCCGGGAAACGGCTGCGGGCAGTGCCTGCGAAGCTGAAGGACGACGACGCCGTCGCGCACCTGCGGCAGCTCGCCGAATGGCTGGCGCAGCACGAGCAGAGCTGCCGCGCCGAGGTGGAGAAGTGGATGCTGCGCTCGCTGCCGGTGCCCGCCGCCCTGCTCGCGCGGGTCTGGCCCGACGCGGCGTGGCAGGCGGTGCTGAAGGACCTGGTCGTGGCCGAGGTCGACGCCGACGGACAGTGGGACACCGCGGAGGTCGGATTCCTGCGGGCCGCCGACGAGCGCGGGATCGGCGTCGTCACCCTGGACGGCGACACCCGGCGGCTGGCGGCCGACCGGCTCGCCGTACCGCATCCGGTGCTGCTGCCCGATCTGGGCGAACTGCGCGAGTTCGCCGCCGAGCTGGACGTGAAGCAGTCCTTCGACCAGCTGTTCCGGGAGACCTGGACCAAGCCCGCCGACCTCGCGCCGGACGCCCGCCAGTACCGCGCCTACGAAGGCGGCCGCTACGAGCAAGTCAGGCATCTGACAGGCCGCGCGACCTCCCTGGGCTACCAGGTGCGCGGCGGCGAGGCCGTGTGCCGGGTGCTGGAGGACGGCCGGACCGTCGAGGCCCGGATGTGGTGCGGCGAGGCCTACGACGACTACCGGACCGAGACCGGGCCGCTGCTGTTCGCGGCCGCCGGGACAACGCTGCCGCTGGCCGAGGTCGGGCCGATCGCGTGGTCGGAGGGCGTGCGGATGGCCGCGGCCCTCTACGCCGGCCGCGTCGTGAAGGAAGAGGGGGAGAACCAGTGAGCGCCGAGACCCAGACCGCCGCCGCGACCGAGGCGCTGCTGGACGCCGGGGCCGTGATCCCGTGGACCGGCGGGCCGGACGACCGGCCCGGGGACCGCGAGGACGTGCTCCAGGCGCGCGCCTACCAGCACCCCGCGCTGGAGGGCCGCACGGTCGTGCGCCTCGTTCCGCGCGCGCTCGGCGAGGCCGAGGACCTGACGATGGAGTTCCTCGGGTTCGGCCGGCTCGAGGCGGACACCGCGGATGTCGGTGTCGTCCTGCGCAAGTCCCTCGGTTTCCCGGCCTGGGCCCTGGTCAACGACCCCGCCAACGGCCATCACGCGCTGGCCCTGGTCAAGGAGATCGAGCGCCTGGGCCGTCAGGCGCGCAACAAGCCGGGCTTGGCGAAGGAGGGCTTCGACGCCCTCGGCAAGCGCCTGGCCGCCGCCGTCCCGCACTTCCTGCCGTCGTACTACGAGCAGGTCGGCCGGATGTTCCTGACGGCCGAGAACAAGAACTACGCCGCGACCATGTTCACCAAGGCCCGCGACGCCGAGCGGGCCCACGGCCTGCCCGTCGACGAGGACGTGCTGGCCGAGTCGTTCCTGGAGTTCGCGCTCAACGGCGCGCTGCCGGCCAAGGCGGTCGGCGAGTATGCCAGAGCCCTGTCGGCCCGGACCGCCGCGCCCGAGGCGTTCCAGCGCTTCCGTCTCCTGGTCACCGAGCGGACCAGCGGCGGCCTGCCGCCCTACGCGACCCTGGCCGCGGACATGAAGCGGCTGGCCAAGGCCGCCGGTCTGAACGTAGTCGAGCAGGAAATCAGCCTGCTGCGGGACCTGCTGGACCAGCCCGCGCTCGTCCGGGCCGCCAAGCCGTTCTGGGTCTCCTACGCCCCCAGCCTGGTCAAGCTGGCGAAGGCCGAACCGGCGGTACGCGGCAAGCTGCTCGCGATGAACCCGGCCTTCCCCGGCGCGGACACCGGCGAGGCCGAGGCCTTCTGGCTCGACCTGCTCGCCGAGTGCGGCGCGCTGGAGGCCCTGACCGCTCCGATCGAGCAGGTGCCGGCCGAGGCGCTGCCCTCCGACGGCGCCGCCGGATGGCTCGCCCGGTTCGTCGCGCACCGCGGTCGGCGCTGGCGCCGGATGCCCGCGTTGCAGGCCCTGGTGGAGCGGATGGCGCCGCGGCTGCGCGCCGAGGGCACGCCGCTGGACGTCGTCGACCAGCACCGCGTCGACGCCGACCTGATCGACCTGTGCCTGGACCTCGGGCTGCCGCTCGTCGTCGACCCCGATCCGCGGCGGGTCCGGCGGTTCGACGTCGACGCCTGGCTCGACCCGGACGACCCCTCCGAGCGGCGCGGACTGGCCGCGTTCGCCGCCGACGAGTACTTCAGCACTCTGATCGACAGTGGACTCGACCAGTTCGCGGCCGGCTCCTCCTACAACAACTCCCATAAGACGAGCCCGATCGCCGACCGCTTCGCCGAACTCGCCTCGGCGCCCGGCTTGCTGGTCGGCGTGTCCCGGTGGCTGGAGCACCGGGCCGCGCAAGTGGACTCCGGCGGCCTTCCGCAGCTGCACGCGGTACTGCACCTGGTCCGGCGCGCGGCGTCGGCACCGGTCGTGGCGGTCAACCCGGAGCCGGTGCGCCACGTCGCGACGTTCGATGTCGCCCCGGTGCTGGCGCACGCGCTGCGTTCGGGGATTCTCGACGAGTACTCGTGGCCCGCGCTCGACGCGGCCTGCGCCAAGCTGAGCGGGATCGACGTCGACGCCGATCCCGGCGCGTCGGTGCCGACGGCGTCCGACGGCCGGTACGAGGTCGTCGAGCAGTGGCCCTACCTGCTGGTGAAGAAGGACGCGAACATCGCGGTCGTCGACGGGACCGGGACCGTCCTGGAACACCTGGCCGCGATCCCGCCGGCCCAGCAGATCTGGAACTTCACCCTCCGGCACGCCGACGGCCAGCTGCTGATTCTCTGGCGGGGTCCGGGAATCTCCACCGGCTACTGGTCCGGCGAGCCGCTCCGGATGCTGGAGGCGTCGGATTTCGGCTACTTCTCGGGGTCCGTCACGTCCATGGAGATCCCGGGCCACGGCCGGTCGTTCGGCGGCCGTCCGCTGCGGGCCGGCGACACCACCATCGAGGAGTCGGGGACGATCGTGTCGGACGGCACGACCTACTGGCGGCTCAACGGCATGCACGGCACCGTCTGGAACGAGTTCGATCCGGCCACCGGGGCCATCGGGCGCGCCAGCCTGCCGTCGTTCTTCGAGGACCGGCTGCCGGACGGCCGGACGCTTCGGCGGCACCTGTGCTGGGTCCGGCCGGTCGTGCCGGGGACCGAGGCCAGTCCGCTGGGCGCCGCGGACGGATTGCTCGGCTGGCGTGTTCATCAGAGTGCTGGTTCTGGCGCCGGAATTGGTTCTGGTTCTGGTTCTGGCTCCGGCTTTGGCTCCGACGAGGCCCTGGTCGGCGAGGCGGTCGACGGCCGCTCGTTCCGCCTCGACCTGGCCGTGGAGGAGCACGGCTCCGACATTCCGGTGGGCCTGGTGGCCTTCCCCGGGAGTGCGGCGTCGTCGGCGACCACCAGCGCGATGACCGTCGGCAACCACGGCTGGGGGCAGTGGAACAACCTGACGCTGACCGACGCGAGCCAGGCTGTCGACGTATCGCACGGCCGCAAGACCGCGGAGCTCCCGGTCGGCGAGCGGGCGCCGAAGTACGCCAAGGGAACGTGGTGCGTTCCGCCAGTGGACTACTGGCACTACCTGGTCCCTCGCGACGAGGCAGCGTCCGGGTTCCTCCGCACCATCGACGCGGCGCGTGCCAGGGCTCTGATGGAGGCGGCCAAGCGCGGCTTGAAGGGTTTTACGGATAGTGAAGACGCCGCTGGTGACGACACCACGGACAACGCCGATGCGCTCACCCTGGCGCCGATCGTCGAGGCCGTCCGCACCGAGCTGCCCGAGGTCACCCACCCGAACCTGATCGCCGGGATCGCCGGGTACGTCCGCGAGGCGATCGAGCGCGAGGCCGACGTCACCCGGATCGCCGAGGCGCTCGACGCCCACGGCGAAGCGGACGACGACGACGTCCTCGATCCCCGCCTGACGCTGCCGCCGTGGAACATCGACCTCATGGCCGCCGCCGCGAACCTGGCGGACGTGGGGCGGGCGTACTACAACGAGACACCGCTTCCGCCCGGAATCAGCCTCTCCCATCTGGTCTCCGCCTTCCAGGGCAAGGACATCTCGAAGCAGCAGCATGGCGGCGCCAAGATGCTCCAGGCCGTCGACCTGCTGGCGGCGCTGCCGGCGTTGGCGTACCGCGCCGCCTCGCCGATCCAGCCCGACGCCGTGCGCCGCACGCTGTCGCAGCTGGTCGCGGCGGTGGCCGCGTCCGGGATCACCGACGCCGCCTCGGGGATCCGGGGCGTCCGGAACGTGCAGCTGGACGGCCCGGACGTGAAGCGGACCGACACGACGGGGCGGGTGCTGCCGACTCCGAACGGCTGCGTCGTGCTGTGCGCCGTCGAGAACGAATACCGCGACAATCAGATGGTCATCTTCTGGCACGGCGTCCAGCTCAGCGCCACCGAGACGTTCGACGAGAAGATCGACGGCTGGACACTGACCGTGCGGAACACGGTCGGCCGATGGCCGGAGGGGCTGCTCGACCGCGTCGCGGACCTGCTCGCATCGGGGCCGTTCGCCTGGGACCCGTCGGCCGCCGAGCGTTTCGCCACCGCCACCGGTCTCACCGTGCCGGAAGCGGTGATCGCCCTGGCCGGCCTGCCCGGCGTACAGCGCTACGGCGGAAGCAAGCTCGACCCCGAGACTCGCAACCGGCTCGGGCTCAAGCCCGCGCAGGCGAAAGCGGCGTTCAGCCAATTCGAACGGATCAGCGATCAGGCGCGCGTCAAGCTGCTCACAGCGCTGGCCGGAGCCGACATCGCAGAGCTCTGGACCAAGGGTCCTGATGTTGAGGCCGCGGCGGCGTGGTGGGTGGAGCAGTACGGCAGGAGGGCCGCGGTCTCCGAGGAACTGATCACCGAGGCACACACCGCGTTGAAGCTGAGGAACTCCTGGCGGACCCGGATCCCGGTCTCGGACATCTTGCAGGGCCTGTCCGACCTCGGCTCGTGGCAGCTGATGCAGACGCCGTTCACGGCCGCCGACGCCGCTGACAGCAGCAGCTACGGCGACAGCAAAGGGCTTGGCGAGGACAGGGCACGGGACGTCGCACGGGCACTGCTGTGGCTGGCCTACCGCCTGCCCTATGGCGATCCGCTCCGCGCTGTCCTGCCCGAGGCCGCCCGGCTTCTCCGCGACCGGCTCTGCGATACGGGAACACGGATCAACAGCGGCTGGGTCCAGGGCGTGGACCGGCTCGAGACGACGCTCGGGATCCAGGCCGTCGCGACTGACGACCCCAGCCCCGAGGACGCGCCCTGGGTCAAGATCGGGCCGTTCCGCGCCCGGCTGGGCAACAACGGCTGGTACCTCACGCAGGTGGTGCCGGGCGACCTGAGCGGCGCCGACGACCCGGCGCTCGACCTGATGGTCGTCCTGGGCCCCGGCGGCTCGGCGGTCCCGCTGCTGCGCACGGTTCTGAGCGGGGCCCTGGACGCGGTCATGGTCGAACCCGAGGTCGGCGAACCGTATCCGGCGCAGGACCCGACCCGGTCGGTACCGCACCTCGTCGAAGCAGCCGCGACCCGCCTCAGCCTCTCACCCGACGCTGCGGCGCTCTACCTGATGCTGCTCGCGCTGCCGGACCCGACCGACCGCAACACCGCCGCATGGACCGGATGGAAGCCGGCGCGGCTGAAGGCGGCGCGCGCCGAACTCAGCGCGACGGAGCTGGTGGTGACCGGAACGCGGGCCCGCGCCGGCCGGACGATGTTCCTGCCCGGGGCCTGGCACGCGTTCGGGGCGCCGGTGCTGCCGGTGGAGGCGTGGAAGTCGCGGTGGCTCGGGATCAGCGCGCAGGGCCGGGTGGAGCTGGACATCATCGTGCCGAGGCTGCCGGTCGTCGACTTGTTCGAGGCGGCGTGGCAGCGGGTGGTGGACGGCGATCCGCCGCGGTTGGAGGAGCTGAAGACCGGTCGGAGGCGTTGAGCGATGGGGAGTGAGTCGATGAGCTCTGCGACGGTTGGTGGCACGGCCAGGCAGGTCGAACCAGCGGAGGCTGTGTACGGCGCCGAACTGGCGTTCCTGGCCGCGTACGACGGCGGGCCGCGCCCGCCCGGGTGGTGGCTGACGCCGCGCGCCGTGGTCACATTCATCTGCGGCAGCGGCGGATCGGTTCTGGAGCTGCCGAAGGGTTCCGCGGCTCCTTCGCGCATGGAGATCCTCGGCAAGTTCGTCGGCGACCGCGACCTCATCGAACGTTGCGTCGTCACGCTGGCCGGAGAACGCGGGCTGATGCTCGTCGGCGAGCCCGGCACCGCCAAATCAATGCTCAGCGAACTACTGGCGGCGGCGGTCTGCGGCGACAGCACGCGCGTCGTCCAGGGCACGGCGGGCACCACCGAGGACCACCTGCGCTACGGCTGGAACTACGCGCTGCTGCTCGCCAAGGGCCCGACCGGCGAGGCGCTGGTGCCGTCCCCCGTCATGGCCGCGATGCGCAACGGCGGCGTGGCGCGGATCGAGGAGGTGACGCGCTGCCTGCCCGAGGTCCAGGACGCCCTGGTCTCGATCCTGTCCGACCGCCGCATCGCAGTACCCGAACTCTCAGGCGACACCGACGGCGCCGTCTACGCAGCCCCCGGCTTCACCGTAATCGCCACAGCGAACCTCCGCGACCGCGGCGTCTCCGAGATGTCCGCGGCCCTCAAGCGCCGCTTCAACTTCGAGACCATAGGCCCCATCGCCGACCCCGACGCCGAAGTAGCCCTGGTCCGCCGGCAAGCCCGCACCGCCCTGGCCAAGGCAGTGACAGACCACTCCTTCGGAGTCGACGACACAGTCCTCGACGTCCTGGTCACCGCCTTCCGCGACCTCCGCTCCGGCCGCACCGCCGAAGGCTGGGAAATCGAACGCCCCTCAACAGTCATGTCCACAGCCGAAGCCGTGGGCGTGGCAACCTCCCTGGCTCTCTCCGCCGCCTACTTCCCCACCGACCGCGACGTCCTGTCCCTGCTCCCTGGCCACCTCCTCGGCGTAGTCCGCAAAGACGACCCCACCGACACCGCCCGCCTCCTCGCCTACTGGGACTCCGCCATCCGCCGCCGAGCCCAAAACGGCGCCCGCCCCTGGCAACGAATGTGGGAGCTCCGCGATGCCCTCCGAGGATAAGGACCCGCAGACAGCACCCCATCTCCTCCCCACCACCCCCACCACCCCCACCACCGAGGCCATCGGTGCCATCGGTGCCATCGGTGCCATCGGTGCCATCGAGGCCATCGAGGCGTTGGCCGCTTCGCGGAATCCTTACCTGATCGGCGTCCGCCACCACTCCCCCGCCATCGCCGCGGCCATCCCGGCAATGCTCGACGCGGCGAACCCCCAAGCCCTCCTGATCGAACTACCGACCGAAGCAGCACCCTGGCTGCCCTGGCTGGCCGACCCGGCAACCCAAGCCCCCATCGCCCTCGCCGGCCACCACGAACACGGCCTGGCCTTCTACCCCTTCGCCGACTTCTCCCCCGAACTCGCCGCCATCCGCTGGGCCGCCCAACACAACGTCGAAGTCATCCCCTTCGACCTACCCCTGTCCAGCCGAGCCTGGTCCACCCCGACCACCACCCCCCAAACCCCAACCCTCGCCACCACCATGAAAGCCGCCGCCATCGGACGCCCCGACGACGACCTCTGGGACCGCCTCGTCGAAGCCCAATCCCCAGGCAGCACCCCCGACCAAATCCGCCGCGCAGCCCTCGCCATAGGCTGGACCTTCCGCCACGACACCACCACACTGACCCAAACGAGTGAACCCCCCGACAACCAAACACCCCACTCACTACGTGCTCCATATGGAGGTCGCGTGGAGGGCAAACAGCACCCCCCAGCAACCCCACCACCCCCCAACCAAGACCTCCACCGCGAAGCCTGGATGCGCGCCTGCCTAGCCGCCCACACCCACCTCCGCGTAGCAGTAATCGCCGGCGCCTTCCACATCCCCGCGCTAATCCCCCCACCCACCGGCCCCCGGTCAGCCAACACCCAGACTCACCCCACCGACACCCCAGCCACCAACGCCCACCCTGCCAACGCACTGGCCAGCCACACCCCCGCTGCGAACACCCACGCCGCCGAGCACGCCTCAGCCGCGAGTGCCCCTGCCGCCGAACGCGCCCCAGCCGCGAGCGCCCATGCCGCCGAATCCTCGCCCACCAGCGACTCCGCCTCCGCCGACGCTCCGCCAACCGACGGCCTAGCCACCGAGCCCCTGTCCGCGAACGACCACACCGCCCCCTCGGTTACCAACGCCCCAGCCGCGAACGCGCGCGATGCCGACGCCTCAGCTGCCGACACTCCCGCTGCCGAAGCCCCAGTCGCCAATACTCCCGCTGCCGACGCCTCGCCCACCAGCCCGCGAACTGCCCAAACCACCGACACCCTGCCTGCCGACGCTCCCACCGCCAGCGTTCCCGCCACTGGCACTCCACTCGCCGCTGCCACTCCCGCCATCGGCATTCCCGCCTTCGGCATTCCGGCCGCCGCCCCACCTGTCGACGCTCCCGCCGCTGGTACTCCCACCACTGGCACTCCTCTCGACGCCGCCACTCCCGCCATCGGCACTCCCGCCGCCGCCCCACCTGTCGACGCTCGCGTCACCGGCACTCCCGCAGCCGCTCCCACCACTGGCACCGCAGCTGCCAGCGCCGCCGGCGCCCCAGCCGCCGCCATCCCCGCTGTCGACCCGCTCCCCACCAGCGCCCCACTCGTCGCCATCCCCGCTGCCGAGGCTCTCGCCGCCAGCGGCCACCGCGCCGGTGACCCGACCGTCGACACCGTGCGCGCGGCGCTCGCGTCCGTCACCACGGCGGCGATGTCGCTCGTGCCCTATGCGTTTCCGCTGCTCGATGAGCGGTCGGGGTATCCGGCGGGGATTCGTGATCCGGCTTGGCAGCAGGCGGTTTTTGAGGCTGGGGGGGATGCGGGGGGTGTTGAGGTCGCGTTGGCGGTCAAGGTTGTTGCGGTGTGTCGGCGGTTGCGGTTGGCCGGGCATGCTGCTGGGCCGGCGGAGGCGGCGCAGGTTGTGCGGCTTGCTGTTGATCTGGCGCGGTTGCGGGGGTTGCCGGCGCCGGCGCGGGGGGAGTTGGTTGAGGCGTTACAGTCGGTTCTTGCTCATGGGGAGACGTTGGGGCGGGGGCGGGCTGTGGCCGCGGCGATGTCCGTGGTGTTGGTCGGGGAGGGGCGGGGTCGGGTAGCGCCGTCGGCGCCGCGGGCGGGGCTTCGGCCCGCTGTGGTGGAGTTGCTCAGGGAGCTGCGATTGCCTGGGCCCGACGATGCCGGCAAGGACATCCGGCTGGACCCGCTGCGGTCGGCGCTCGACCGTCGTCGTGAGATCACGCTTCGCAGGCTTCTGACGTGCGGTGTCGGGTATGCCGAGCGCACTGATGTCGGCACGCCCGACGGTGCTCCGGCGCTGACGAGGCGGTGGCAGGCGGCGTGGTCGCCGAGTGTCGAGGCGAATCTGGACCTGCTCACCATCCACGGCATCACGCTCGGCCAGGCCGCGGAAGGCCGCCTGCGTCAGGCGTTTCGCGCCGAGGTCGACGCCGGCGGGCCCACCGCTGCCGAGACCGTCGCCGGACTCACCGCGGCCGCCGAGTGCGGGCTGCCGGTCCTCGTCGCCGAGCGGCTGCGCGCCGCGGCCGGCGATCTGGTCCCGTCGGCGTCGCTGCCCGAGCTGCTGGCCGCCGCGGATGCCGTGGACGCGATCCGCTTGGGCCACGTCGCCGGCATCGACCCGTCCGAACTGGCCGAGCTGGCTGAACTGGCCGAACTGTCGGAGCAGAGCCGCGTACCAGATCTCAGTGAGCTGTCATCCACGCTCGACACCGCCGCCGTCGGACGCCTCGACGGCCTCCGCGGCAGCGACGACACCGCCGACGCGCGCACCATCGCCGCCCTCGCCACCCGCGCCTCACGAGTCGGCGGCGAGTTGCGACTGGACGCGGCATTGCAGACGCTGGAAGCCGAGGGATCGCCCCTGGTCGCAGGGGCTGCGGCCGGTGCCAGAGCCCTGATTGGCACGCTCCCCGCCGACCGGCTCGGCGAGCGCGCGGCGGGCTGGATCGACGGCGCGGTGACGACCGAAGCCCGCACCGCCCTGCGCCGCAAGCTGACAGGACTGCTGACGGCCGCCGAACCGCTGTGCGCATCGGCACCGGAGGTCCTCGACCCACTGGCCGATCGGATCGAATCGCTGCCCGACGACGCCTTCCTGGCGCGACTGCCCGCTCTGCGCGGCGGCTTCACAGCGGTGTCGCCCGCCGGACGCGACCGGATCCTCGACGCCGTGGAACTGCGCATCGGCGCCCGGGTGCGGGGATCGGGCCGGGCGGATAATGCCAGCCCAGAGGCCCTGCATGCCGCGACGCTCGCAGACCGGGCCGGGGCAGCGGCGCTGGCCGCAGCAGGAATGATGATCCCTGATATAACCCTGACCGATCAGGCAGGGGACGCAGCGCAAGTTGCCACAGCGATTGCGGCCCCTGATACCCCAACAACCAACCCCCCCCCCCCCCCCCCCCCCACCTCGACCCTCCCCCCGCAAATCCGCTGGCGCCTCCTCCTCGGCCGCGACCAGTCGGCCCTCCCACCCTCCTCCCTCCGCTACGCCTCCGCCCTCGACGAGCTCTACGGCTACGGCCACGACCACGGCGAAGGCGCCGCCCACGAACAGCGCGGAGCACGCGGAGGGCGGGAGCGCGCGTATCCCACCGTTCGCGAGTGGTCCGAGGAGCTCGGGGAGCTGTTCGGCGTCAGTGTCCGCGAAGAGGTGCTCGGGCAGGCGGCCGCGGCTGGACGCGTGGACGCCATCGCTGAGCTCGACCCGGCCACGGTGCGGCCGTCCGTCGAGCTGCTTCGCAATGTCCTGAGTCTGGCTGGCGGTCTGCCCGAGAGCGCCGTCGCGAAGCTGCGCCCGCTGGTCAAGCGCATCGTCGAGCAGCTCGCCGCCGAGCTCGCGCATCGCATGCGGCCCGCGCTCACCGGGCTGACCTCGCCGCGGCCGACGAGTCGGCCGTCCGGTCCGCTCGACCTCCCGCGGACGATCCGCGCCAATATGGCGACGGCCCGACGCGCGCCGGACGGATCGGTGACCCTCCTCCCGGAGCGTCCCGTCTTCCACACCCGCGCGCGCCGGCAGAGCGACTGGCGGATCATCCTGGTCGTGGACGTATCAGGGTCCATGGAATCCTCGGTCATCTGGTCGGCGCTGACCGCGTCGGTGTTCGCCGCCGTGCCCGCGCTGACCACCCACTTCCTGGCCTTCTCGACCGAGGTTGTGGACTTCACCGACCACGCGGCCGACCCGCTGTCGCTCCTCATGGAGGTCCGCGTCGGCGGTGGTACGCACATCGCGGCCGGTCTCGCGGCGGCGCGCGCGCTGGTCACGGTGCCCTCGCGAACGATGGTGGTGCTCGTCAGCGACTTCGAGGAGGGCGCCCCGATCGGCGGCCTGCTGGGCGAGGTCCGCCGCCTCGCCGAGTCCGGCTGCACGCTGCTGGGCTGCGCCAGCCTGGACGACAGCGGCCGTCCCCGCTACAGCACCGGGACCGCCGGAGCACTGGTCTCGGCCGGCATGCCGGTGGCCGCGTTGAGTCCGACGGAACTGGCGGCATGGGTCGGGGAGAAGGTGCGCTCTCGATGAGTGACGTGGCGCTGCCGCAGGTCACGGCGTCGGTATTGGCCGACGCGGTCGAACTCTTGTCGCCCAGGCTGCGC
Source organism: Catenulispora yoronensis (assembly GCF_039531695.1). Lineage (NCBI taxonomy): Bacteria > Bacillati > Actinomycetota > Actinomycetes > Catenulisporales > Catenulisporaceae > Catenulispora > Catenulispora yoronensis. The sequence continues at coordinate 75,432 of NZ_BAAAQN010000028.1, read as the reverse complement.
AAGCGTTTGGACGACACGCTCGCCAAGGCCGCGACGTGGCCCATCACCGCCGACGAAGCCGCGGGAACCGTCACAGCGACCGTCGACGAAGACACCCGCGTCGTCCTGACACCACGCAACGGCGCGATCCAGACTCCCGAAGACGCTGTCTGTTCCTGCCTGCTGGCTCCCGCATGTCTGCACCGCGCGGCGATCCTCGGACTGGCTCCGCTGACGAACGAAGAAGACGCAGTCGAGGCGGCAACAGCCGAAGAACCCGAAGCCACCGAGAAATCCACAGCCACCGAAGAATCCGCAGCCGCCGACCAGCCACCAGCATCGCTGAGCCCTGATCAACTCACCGCCGCTGAAGGTCTCCGAGCAGCCGCCGAAGAACTGATCGACGTCGGCCTCGCCGGCGCCGGTCTAGCCACCGAAGCCACGCTCCGCCGCGCTGTCCACACAGCGCGCGCCACAGGTCTCTATCTCCCGGCGGCAATCGGCAATCGCGTGGCGGCCCAACTTCGCGCCTACCGCACGCAAGCCCAGGACCACAGCCTCGCGTCCTACGCCGACGAACTCCGTACCCTGATGCAGACGATTCGCACCTTATCCACGAGCACTGACTCCGCGACACTCGACGCCCTGCGCGGCACAGTCCGCAGACGCCACGAGCACCAAGGCGGCCTCCGCCTCAGCGGCGTCTTCAGCGAGCCGGTCATCGCCAGCTCAGGCATGGCAGGCGTCGTCACCTGCGCCGTCGACCCTGCCGGCACCCTCTGGTCGGTCCCAGCCGTGACACCGGGCGGCCCGACACAGGTGGAGAACGCCTACCACGGCGGCGTCGGCCTCGGCGGCGCGGCACTGAGCCACGAGGAACTGGTCCGCGAAGGTCTGATCGTCAGCGGCGCCTCGGCATCTGCGGACGGCAGCCTGAGCCACGGCGCGGGCGTCCGGGCGGTACGGGCATCGGGCGCGTCCTGGTGGGAAGGCCCGGTGGCCGCGCGTTTCGCCGTCCCGCTCGCCGAGCAGCTCGAACGTGCCTTGACCAGCCGCGACGCCCGCATCGGCGACGACATGGTCTTCGTCGAAGCGACCATCCTGCCGAAGGACGGCAACGCAAGCACAGCGCCCGGGACCAAGCCCGGCGACGTTCCCATCACGCTCGGCGAGCGTATCGCGGTACTGCGAAGCGCCTCAGACCATCCAGCGCTCGCCTACGTCGCCAACCTCAATATCCTGAGTCAGGCGCCCGGACTCCGCGTTCGTCTCATAGCCCGTCCCGACCCGGCGCGCCCCGGCGTACTGCTCCCCATCGCGTGTTCCCCCGACAGCAGCCCGACCGCGCACCGTCACCTACATCTCCCCGAGGCCTGGCACGACCGCATCTGCCTTGGCATCGATCGCATGCACGATTCGATGATCCTCCCCGCAGCCCCCGCTACGGCCGCAGCCCCCGACGCCATCGCATCCCCAATGGCCACTGGCATCCCCGATGCGACCAGATCAATCCCCCTCCACCACCTCCGCACCGCCGTCGAACGCACCGCCGCCGGCGGCCGCCGAGCAGCCCGCCTCGCCTCCTCCCACACCGACGCCCGCCACCTCACCTCGGCAGGCATGCCGCACGCCGCCGCCGTCCTGCAACACCTCACCACCGCGGCATCCGCCCCGAATCGGGACGCTTACGGACGCGTGCTACCACAGGCCACCACCACTTTCGCAGAAGCCTGGCTCGCTGCCGCCCTGTTCGAGAACATGGCGGCAGCGCAACTGGCCGTTGCGGCCTGGGGCCTTCCGACGGACTAAGGCAAGCCCATCAATCAGAACGCCCCGACCCCGTTCGGCGTCCCGAGCCCGGTAGGACCGTCGTACCCAACACCCGCAGTACACAGATACGCAGGCGTGCAAGTGCCGTTGGACCCACTCGTCACGTCAAACAACGACGACGTATGCGAGTACGGATACGACCCATAAAGCGTCGACGACGTGTTGCCAGCCAGCGCATACACCGAAGCGATGATCGGCGACGAAGCACTCGTGCCACCGACCTGCACCCAACCGTCAGCACCCTGAGCCAGCCCCAGCGCCAACAGCAAGTCGCAGAACGTCCCGCCCCCGCAGCTGTTCGCCGTGTCATAGACAGCCACACCGGTGTTGGGGTCCGCCACCGCCGACACGTCAGCCACCGTGCGCTTCGCACACCCGCTGTCCGCCTGCCACGAAGGCTTAGTCTCGTTCGACGAACACCCGCTGCCCGCACTCGCCCACGCCGTCTCGGTCCAGCCGCGAGCGTTGGACGCGGTCTTCAGGCTGGTCCCGCCGACCGCGGTGACGAAGCCCGACGAGGCCGGCCAGCTGACCCCGTACCCGCTGTCGCCGGAGCTGGCCGTAATAGCCACGCCCGAGTGGTTGAAGTGCGAGTCGGCGGCGATCGTCGTACTGTCCTCCGAACCGCCCCAGCTGTTCGAGACGGCCACGACGCCAGGCGTCGTCGCGGCGGTGTCCTCGGCCGCCGACAACGACGTCGTGTCGGCGCTGCTCGCCTCGACCAGCAGGATGTGGCAGGCCGGACAGATCGCCGAGACCATATCAAGGTCCAGACTCTCCTCCTCGCCCCAGCCGTAGTCGACGGACGGCAACGGCAAGGTCTGCCCGCTCTGGTTCACCTTCTTGAAGCAGCCGTTCGCCGTGGTGCACGCCGGCAGGCCGTAGGCGCTGCGATAGGCCCCGAGGTCGGCCTCGGCCTTGGGGTCGTCGAAGGCATCGACGATCGCCACCGTTCGCCCGGCGCCGTTGGTGCCGCTCAGCTTGTAGGCGGAGATCAGGTCGGCGGGCCGCAGCCCGGAGCTGTTCGGGTTCCCGGTGGCGTTCGGCGCCAGCCGGCCCTTCCCGAAGCAGTGGATCTTCCCGGTACTCGGCGCGGCGCATCCGAACGGCACGATCGAGGCACCCGCGGAGCGGGCAGCCGGAGCCCCCGACCCGGCCGTCGAACCCGAGACAGCCCGAGCCGGTGTCGTGACCGCCACCGCCAGAACGAGGGCAGCACCCAGCGCGGCGACCCGCGCACCACCCTTCCGGAAAATCCTCGCGATCAGGCCGGACATACGTAGGTCCATGTCGCCTCCAAGCGGCAGCAAGGTCCGCCGACCCGATCCGTGCGGCAAGAGTGCCTGGAGTGGGGAGGGCTGGCGGACATACCGGACATGCGGGAGTGCTTTCAGGAGGTGTCGTCGACCCCTGCTACCGGCGTGACCCAGGCCCGATACAGAAAGCAGCCACTCCGATACCAGCCGTGACCTCCTCCCACTTCGGGAGGATGCGAGCCTTCGCGAAAGGAGTCAAGCCCCGCACTCCCCACCCTCCACCCAGTCCGTCCACACTGCCCCGCGGAATGTGGGTGAGTTGCCCCCATGTGGCCTCTCACCTGCACTGACATGGTGGTCTCACAGCCGCCGCACAGCCTCCTCGGACAACAGGGAATGGACATGATGAACGCGATGAAGACCACGAAGATCCGCCTCGTCGCCGGTGTGGTCCTGGCCGCCGCCCTGGTCTGCGCCGCGTCCCCGATCGCGTCGACGGTAGGTGTTTCCTCTGCTCCCGCCGGCACCGCCACGGTGCTCGCCGACGGCGGCCTGGGCAACGGCTGAGGTGCCGCTCACCCCTCAGGCTCCTTACTCGTAGTGGTTCATCGCAGGTCACAGCACACATCGGTCCGGTTCGCGGAAAAACGCGAACCGGACCGTTTCGTGTCTGTATTAAAGGAAACTCCTAAGCGCCCGCCACATCCGCCATCAGCATAGGAACGCCGAATCACGGGTAGACGCGCCTGCGTGCAGGTTTCGTCTCCCACTGTGATCGGGCGTGGGCGGGAAACGGGCATCCTCCACGAGGCTCTCGGCCAGGTGCGTGAAGGAAACGGCGGCACTGTCTTCCTCGTCGGCGACGCGGGGTTGGGCAAGGCGCGGCTGTTCCGGGAGTGCACCGACAACGCCGTGCGCCAAAGCATGGTGGTGCTCAAGGGCCGCGCCACCGCCGCCGGATCGACGGTTCCGTACCGTCCGCTCACCGAAGCGCTCTACTCGCTCATCCGCGTCGGCGGCGTCCCCGACGACCCCGAGCTCAAGCCCTACCGCCTCGCGCTCGGCCGGCTGATCCCGCAGTGGCGGGACGGACCGCTGCTCGACAGCGACGATTCGCCGGTCGTGCTGGCCGAGTCGATGCTGCGGCTGCTCGCCGCCGTCGGCGAGAACGGCGGCGCACTGCTGTGTCTGAGCGACTTGCACGACTGCGACACCGAGACCATGCACATCCTGGAGTACCTCGTCGACAACCTCGAAGGGGTTCCGGTCCTGATACTCGCCGGGCTGCAACCGGTGGCCTCCGCCGCGCTGCGGCTGGCTCAGTCCTGCGCGCGCCGCCGCGTCGGCCGGGTGCTGGAGCTCGGGCCGTTGAGCGACGCCGAGATCGGTGAGCTGGCGGCCGCTTGTCTGGACACCGGCGCCGGCCCGGCCGCCGGACCTGCTGGAGCCACTAGAACCGCCGGAGCCCCCGGAACTGCTGGAGCCGCTGGAGCCACCGACAGCGTCGCCGAACCAGTAGTGCAGTGGCTCGCCCGCACCGCCGACGGCAACCCGTTCGTCGTCGAGGAGTTGCTGCGCGGCGCCTTGGACAACGGCGCGCTCGTCGAGACCGACGGCCGCTGGCAGTTCGAAGGCGGCGAGCCGCAATACGTGCCGATGGCACTGGTCGACGCTGTCGCCGACCGGGCCCGCGGCCTGGATCAACGCTGGCAGCAAGCGCTATGCGCGGCGGCTGTCATCGGCCGCCGGTTCCCCGGCGACGTGCTCCGCCGAGTCTGCGACCTCACCGACGCCGAACTTCGTCAACTGATTCAGGCCGGTATAGACGCCCAACTGTTGGAGGCGTCCCGCGGTTCCTCGGACTGGTACCGCTTCCGCAACGCCTGGACCGCCGAAGCCCTTGCCGACTCGATGCTTCCTGCCGAGCGCGAAGCGGTGGCCGCCGGCGCGGCCGACGCTCTCGAAGTCCTCTTCGACGACCTGCCCGGCGAATCCTGCCAGCTCGCAGCCGGTCTTCGCCTGGCCGCCGGCGACGGGCCCGCCGCTGGGGCGCTGTTCGCGCGCGCCGGTCGCAGAGCCCTGAGCGAGGGTGCGGTCGCGTCAGCGGAGTCGTTGCTGGACCGCGCACTGGAGCTGCTGCCGGCTCGCACGCACGCCGTGGACCGCGCCGAAGCGCTCACCTCCCTGCTCTACGCGCTCGCCGAACGCGGGGACGTCGAGCAGGCCTTAGCTCGCGGCGCCGAGATCGCTGGTTCGATGGTGTTGTCCGAGGTGCGCAGGGCCGAGGTGCTGACGCGCCTGGGCTGGGTCTGTGTCGTGGGCGGCCGCTGGGAACAGGCCGCGGAGCTCGTCGCGGCGGCCCGCCGACTGCTGGCCGATCCGGTTCCCGCCGAGCAGTTGGCGATGCTGGACGTCGTCGAGGCGCACCTGCTGACCCTCGGCGATCTGGAGGGCGACGATTTGGCCGCTCGCGCCGAAGAACTGGCCGAACGGGCCGCCCGCACCGCCGAACTGGTGCCGCTGCCCACCGCCGCCTGCCAGGCCCGCCAAGTGCTCGCGCTGTTGGCCCGGCGCCGCAGCTTCGAGGACGCCGACGTCCAGCTGCGCCACATGCTCGACGTCGCCGAGCGGCACAGCCTGTCGATCTGGCGTCTTCGTGCTCAGACTCGCCTCGCCACCAATGAACTGATGCGCACCGGTGACGACGGCCCGATCCGCCAAGCCCGGGAGGCCGCATACGCGCTCGGCGCGATCACCGTCGGCTGCCAGACCGAGGCCAGCATCGCCATGCAGGAGGTGCTCTACGGCCGATTCGACGAGGCCGAGGCCGCTGCCGAGCGCCTGTTGGCCCTCACCACCCGGATGCACCAGGAGGGCGAGGCCCAGTTCTGCCTCGTGATCAAGATCGCGGCGGTCGCTCACCGAGGCCGTCGGGAGGCGCTGCGCACCGTCCTGGGCGAGTTCCGCCGCCGGGGCGGTGAGCAGTCGTTCCATGCCCCGGTCGTCTTCGGCCACCGCGCGATCTGCGCGCTGCTCGGCGAGGACCGCCCTGGCGCCGAGGCCGAGATGGCGCGCGTCCGGGCCTGGGAACGTACTCATCCCACGATCTACTACCAGTCCGGCCGCTACGGCCTGGACCTGCTGCTCGAAGTCCTCGCCCAGCGTGCCGGACAAGATCAGTTCGCTGAGATCTCCGCGACCCCGGCGTCCCGGCTCCGTTGGAACCTCCAGTTCGTCCTGGCCGCAGAGACAGTCCTCCTGGGCCGCGCCGGTGACACCGCGGCCGCGCTGGAGAAGATGGAGCAGACCCGTCAGGCCGCCGCGCCCTATCCCATGGCCCGGCGCCTCATCCTCCGCCTGGTCGCCGAACCGGCTCTGGCCGAGGGCTGGGGCGACCCGGTGGCCTGGCTGCGCGAGGCCGAGGAGTACTTCCACACCTCCGACGCCACCGCCATCGCAGGGGCCTGCCGTGCGCTGCTCCGCAAGGCCGGGGTCCGCGTGATGCAGCGGCGCTCCGGGCTGGACGCGGTGCCGGAGGCGCTGGCCCGGCACGGTGTGACAGTGCGCGAATACGAGGTGCTCGTGCTGATCGGCGAGCGCCGCGCGAATCCGGACATCGCCAAGCTGCTGTTCATCTCGCCCCGCACGGTGGAGAAGCATGTGGCGAGCCTGATGGACAAGCTGGGGAAGGGTGCTCGGGGCGAGCTGGCGGATCTGATGGCTGATCTGACGGCGTAGGACCGGCCCTGGTCCAGACCCTCGTTCGGGAATATGGGTACGGCTCACCCATGCCGCGTGCCGCCTCGCAGGCGACATTCGAGTCATGCCATCCGACCTCCTCACCGGTGCCGGGCCAGGCCCTGACGCCGCAGCGCCTTCTCGATCCGCCTCCGCCAGCGCCATCGCAACCACCGCAACCACCGCCACCGCCACCGCGATCGTCACCGGCACCGCCTCCGACGCCCACACCTGGAACCTCGTCTTCCTCCAACTCCTCCTGGAGGAGCTCGGCCACGAGGTCGCCAACCTCGGCCCCTGCGTTCCCGACGCAGAGCTCGTCGACGCCTGCCGCCGCACGGCCCCGTCACTGGTCGTCGTCAGCAGCGTCAACGGCCACGGCGTCAGCGACGGGCTCCGCGTCATCCGGCGGCTGCGCGAACAGCGAGGTCTGGACGGCACGCCGATCGTCATCGGCGGCAAGCTCGGCATCAGCGGCGCGGACAACGCACGGCACGCGGACCGGTTGCTGGCGGCCGGTTTCGACGGAGTCTTCGACGACGCGGCCGGACTCAGCCTCTTCCAGTCGTATGTCACCGCGCTGCCCGCTGGCAGGGCGTCGTGAACATGCAGCTGATCCGCCCCGAGTCGCACATATCAGGGGCCGAAGCTTCGAGGCCTGAGCAGCTCCGCGCCTCCCATCCCACCTTCGCGGAGTTCATGCGCCGCGCCCGCGCCGCCGGCACCCTGGTCGTCCAACCCCGCATGGGCGTCGCCGACCCCGCACTCATGCGGGCCGGCCTGCTGACGGTCAAGCACGCAGGCCCCAGCACCGCCGGCACCATCACGCTGGACAGCTTCACCCGCGTAGGCGACCACGCCGCCGCCCGCCACGCGCTCGACACCGGCGCGGACCTGAACGGCTATCCGCTGGTCGTCCACGGTCCCACCGTCACCGCCGCGCTGCTCGAAGGCGTGCGCGACGCCCGGTTCCCGGTCCAGGTCCGCCACGGCTCGGCCGTTCCACAGGCCATCATCGCCGCCGCCGCGGCCGCCGGGCTCGACGCCACCGAAGGCGGACCGGTCTCCTACTGCCTCCCCTACGGCCGCACTCCCCTGGCGACGTCGGTCCGCAACTGGACGGAAGCCTGCGAGCTGCTCGCGGACGTGCCGGACTCCCACCTGGAGACCTTCGGCGGCTGCATGCTCGGCCAGTTGTGTCCGCCGTCGCTGCTGGTGGCGCTGTCAGTGCTCGAATGTCTGTTCTTCGCGCAGCACGGCATCCGCAGCGTCTCCTTGAGCTACGCGCAGCAGACCGATCCGCGCCAGGACCTGGAAGCCGTGGCCGCGCTGCGGCGCCTCGCCGGGGAACTGCTGACCGGCCTGGACTGGCACATCGTCATCTACACCTACATGGGCGTATTCCCGCGCACTCCTGACGGTGCCTTGGCTCTGCTGGAGGAATCGGCACGCCTGGCTGTGCGCTCCGGTGCTTCGCGTCTGATCGTGAAGACGGTGGCCGAAGCCCACCGGATCCCGACGTTCGCCGAGAACGTGCAGGCGCTCCGCGCTGCGTCGGCGGCGGCTGACCGGGCTCGTCTGGTCGTGCCCTATACCGACCCCGGTGAATCAGAGGTCTACCTGGAAGCCAGAGCCCTCATCCACGCCGTCCTCGACCTCGCCGCCGACCACCGCGACGATCTCGGCCACGCGCTGTCGACTGCTTTCCGGCGCGGGTTGCTGGATGTCCCGTTCTGCCTCCACCCCGACAACGCCGGCCGGGCCCGCAGCCGCCTGGACGACGACGGCCGTCTGCACTGGTCCGACGTCGGAGCCATGCCGATCCGCCCGCGTCCGGGCCGGTCGTCAACGACCGCACAGAGCGCACAGAACACACAAACCGCGCACGACTCGCCTCCGCCGCCCCTGCGCTCCTCCGACCTGCTCACGTCACTCACCTACGTCGAGCGCCGCTACGACACCGCCACGCCCGCACCGCTGGAACCGTCACCGAATCCCGCCATCCCAAGGAGCACCGCCATGCCCGCTCTCTCCGACACTCCGCCGACCTCGGTCCGCGCGCACTTGTCCGACCCCGCCACCCGCAACACCCTGTTGATCCAGAACAGCATCGTCGCCGCCACCCGCGAGCACCTCGGCGCGTTGGGCTTCACCGAGATGCTGCCGCCGATCATCGGCCCGGTCACCGACCCCGGCGGGCGCGGCTCCAAGCAGGTCGACGTCGACTTCTACGGCCATCCCTACAAGCTGATGACCAGCGCGATCCTCTACAAGCAGGCGTCGCTGCTGGCCTTCGACAAGATCTTCTGCATCGCGCCGAACGTCCGGCTCGAACCGCTGGAGACCTGCACCACCAGCCGCCACCTCGCCGAGTTCCACCAGATCGACGTGGAGATCGCCGGCGCCACCCGCGAGCAGGCGATGGCCGTCGCCGAGAGCATCGTGGTCGGTGCGATCCGCCGGGTGCTGGCCGAGCGTGACGCGGAGCTGGCGGCGCTGGGCCGCGACACCGCGCCGTTCGCCGAGGTGCTGGAGTGGCCCTTCGACCACGTCTCGCACGCCGACGCCGTCGCCGACCTGCGCACGCTCGGCCTGGAGCAGAGTGCTGACGCCGAGATCGAGTGGCGCAACGAGGAGATCCTGTCCGGCAAGGCCGGGCGGCCGTTCTTCGTCACCGACTACCCGAAGGGCTCGCGCGGCTTCTACGACCGTGAGAGCCGCACCGAGCCCGGGCGCCTGCGCAACTTCGACCTGATCGCCCCCGAGGGCTACGGCGAGCTGGCCAGCGGCAGCGAGCGCGAATACGAGTACGCGCGGATCGTCACCCGGATCCGGGAGTCCGGCGAGAACCCCGCGAAGTACGGGTGGTACCTGGACATGGCGCGCGAGGGCATCCAGGGCAGCGCCGGCTTCGGGATCGGGCTGGAGCGCCTGACCCGCTACATCGCCGGTCTCACGTCGGTCTGGCAGGCCAGCGCCTACCCCAAGGTGCCCGGGGTGGTGTCGGCATGAGCGGCCTGAGCACACCCGGATTCCCCGAGGACGCCGTGCGGCGCCGGGCCCGGCTGGGCGCCGAGGCGGTGTTCCCCGCGGTCGAGGACTACGGACACGTGCTGTTCGGCGCCACCACCGGCAACACCACCGGCGCGGACACGGGTACGAACGGGAGTGCGGACGCGAGCGCCGACGGCATCAATGCCCTGCGCATCGTCCCCCCGGTGTTCATGCCGGCCCGCCTGGAGAAGCTGATCGAGCTGGCCCGCGAGCCGCTCCCCTCCGACGTGGACCTGGCCACCGACATCAGCGGCTTCCGCTCACCGCTCCCGTTCTACATATCAGCGTTCGGATCCACGCAGGTCGCCAGCACCGACCTCGGCACCGCCGTCAGCCGCCAGGCCGGGGCGCTCGGCCTGCCTATGGTGATCGGCGAGAACGTGGTCCCGGTGAACGGCTACGGCCGCCTGGGCAGCGCCGAGAAGTCGCTGGTCGCCCGGATCCGCGCCTACGCCGACCACGCCCCCGACGGCCTCGGCGCCGTGGTGGTGCAGCAGAGCACTGAGGACGCCGACGCCGAGGTCTGGAACCTCGTCTACAGCGACCCCTCGGCCCTGCCGCTGCTGGAGTCCGGCCGCCTGGCCTTCGAACTGAAGGTCGGCCAGGGCGCCAAGCCGGGCCTGGGCGGCATGACCGTCGTCGACGCCGCGGCCGCCGGCCGGCTGGCCGACCGCTTCGCCTTCGAGGACGTGCTCGGCGGCGCCGGCCGCGTCCTGCGCTGCGCGAGCCCGGGCACCTTCGTGGAGGAGATCCTGCGCCAGCAGATCCGCTTCATGCGCAACAACTTCCCGCGCGCCCGGGTCTGGGTGAAGCTGCACCCCGGCCGGGACGTCGCGCTCGCGGCCGAGGTCGCGTGGCGGGCGGGCGCGGACGCGGTGACCATCGACGGCGCCGAGGGCGGCACCGGCTGGGCGCCGACGTCCTTCCTGGACCACGTCGGCCTGCCGCTGGCCGAATGCCTGCGCCGGATCGACGCGCCCGCCGGGCCGCTGCTGGTCTCCGGCCGGATGTGGGAGGGGACCAGGGCCCTGAAATGCCTGGCGCTCGGCGCCCGCGCGGTGGGCCTGGGCCGGGCCGCGCTGCTGGCCGCCGACGAGGACCCCGAGGCCGGGCTGCGCCGGCTGGCCGAGGCCGCCGCCTTCGAGCTGCGGCTGCTGCTCAGCGCGGTCGGCAAGTACGCGGTGGCGCAGCTGGACCGTGACGACGTGTGGAACCCGGCGCAGGCGGCCGCTGTCCGACAGGAGCTACCGGTATGAGTACTTCGACTTCGATCGGTGTGGAGGAGCTCGACCTCGCCGACCCCGAGATGCAGCCTTCTGCGATCGGCGGCGTGGACACCGGCTCCGTGCCCCAAGGCCGGACCGCGGACCAGGACCAGGACCAGGACCAGAACCGGACCGCGGACCAGGACAAGAACCGGAACCGGACCGCGGACCAGGACCGGACTCAAGACCAGAACCCGGACCAGGCCCAACCCCAGCAGCCCGCGAAACGCCGCAGCCTGTGGCGCCACCGCGACTTCCGCCTGCTGTGGGTCGGCGAGACCGTCAGCGTCCTGGGCAGCGCCGTCTCCGGCGTCGCCCTGCCGCTGGTGGCCCTGGAGACGATGCACGCCGCCCCCTACATCATCGGCCTGATGACCGCGGCGGCCTGGCTGCCCTGGCTGGTCCTGGGCCTGCCGGCCGGCGCCTGGATCGACCGGCTGCCGCGCCGCCGCACCCTGGTGGCCGCCAACGCGGCCTCGTTCCTGCTGGTGCTCAGCGTCCCGGTGGCGTGGTGGCTCGGCGTGCTGACGCTGGGCCAGCTGGTCGCCGTCGAACTGCTCGGCGGCGCGGCCGGGGTGTTCTTCGGCCCGGCGCTCGGCGCCTACATCCCCTCGCTGCTGGACCCGGAGGACCTGCCCGAGGGCAACGCGAAGCTCGAAGGCGCCCAGCAGGCCGCGGTGGTCTCCGGCGGCAGCCTCGGCGGCCTGCTGATCCAGGCGGTCACGGCGGCGTTCGGGCTCGTGGTCGACGCGGCCAGCTACGTGGTGTCGACCGTGTGCCTGCTCGCGATCCGCAAGCCCGAACCCGAGCGCCCCGGACCGCGTCCCGACTCCTCGCTGCGCCAGGAGATCCGCGACGGCTTCCGCTTCCTGGCCCGCGACCCCTATCTCCGGATCCTGACGATCGGCGCGGCCGTCGACAACTTCCTGCTCAGCGGCGGCCAGGCGCTGCTCGTGGTGTTCCTGGTCCGGGACCTGGGCCTGAGCGCCGGCGGGATCGGCGTGCTGATGGCCGGGGACTGCCTCGGCGGCGTCGTCGGCGCCCTGTTCGCCGGCCGGATCGCCCGGCGCCTGGGCACCGCGCGCGCCCTGCTGACGCTGTCGCTGGCGTCCACGCCCTTCGGCCTGCTGATCCCGATGGCGACGCACGGACCGGGCCTGGCCCTGTTCGCCCTCGGCCTGCTGATCCCGGCCGCCGGCATCGTCGCGGTGAACGTGATCGGCGCGGCGTGGCGGCAGGCGTACTGCCCGCCGGACATGCTCGGCCGGATCGGCAGCAGCGGCAGCGTCGTGTCGTTCTGCCTGATCCCGCTGGGCGCCCTGGCCGGCGGCGCGCTGGCCACCGTGATCGGCGTGCGCACCACCCTGTGGCTGGTCCTCGGCGCCGGCGCGCTGGCGAAGGCGATCCTGCTGATCGGCCCCCTGCGCACTCGCCGCGACCTGCCCGAATCCCCGAACTCCGGCGGCCTCCCGGCCGCGTCCGAGGCATAGGAGAACCCTGATGACGACCACGAACACCACGATCGAACCGGCGCGGTCCGACCGCGAGCCGAACCCCTTCGAGGACGACAGCGCGCGCTACCTGGTCCTGGTCAACGACCTCGGGCAGCACTCGACCTGGCCGGCGCGCCTGGCCGTCCCGGCGGGCTGGGACACCGCGTTCGGCCCGGCCGGCCGCGGGGACTGCCTGGAATACGTCGAGACGCACTGGACCCAGCTCATGCCGGGGCGGGGGTGACGGCGATGCGGATGCATCAGCCTCCGGGCCATATCCTGGCCCGCCAGCGCTGGGACGCGCTGTTCGACGGGGTCGCGGGGCTGCCGGGGACGGCGGCGAGCGCCACGGACGAAGACGGAACGGCGAAAGCAAGCGCCTCGAACGGGACGTCGGCGGTGAATGGGACGTCGGCGGTGAACGGAACGTCGGCGGCGAGCGCCTGGATCAGTGAGATCGCCAAGCCCACCCGACCCCGCCCGCCGCGCCACGCCTTCGGCCCCGACATCGCCTACGCCGGCGGCACCCTGGTGAGCCTGGTGATCGAGCAGGCACACCGCACCCCCGACGCACCCGCGATCGAAGCCGCCGACGGCAGCGTCCTGACATACCGCGAGCTGGTGGCTCGTGCCGAACGCATCGCAGCCGGGCTGCGGACCCGGGGCGCCGGCGACGGCACGATCGTCGGCCTGGCGGTCCAGCCCTCGGCCGACCTGGTCCCCGCCCTGCTGGGCATCCTGGTCACCGGAGCGGCCTACGTGCCCCTGGACTCCGCCGATCCGCAGTCCCGCACCGCCGCGGTCCTGGCCGACGCCGACCCGGTCGCCGTCCTGGCCGACGCCGCCGAGGCTGCCCGGCTGCCGGAAGGGACCCCGATCTGGCTCGTCGCCGACATCGAGACCGCGGCGGCCACCACCGCCCGCCCCGCCAACACCAACACCGCCTCCACCTCCACGACCACGACCACGACCACGACCACCACCTATCAGCCCTCGACCATCGCCACCACCACCGCCCACCACCCCACCCCCGAATCCCCCGCCTACATCATCTACACCTCCGGCTCCACCGGCCGCCCCAAAGGCGTCGTCGTCCCGCACCGCGCGATCGTCGCCCGCATCAGGGCCCTGCGCGAGATCTACCCCCTGTTCACCTCCGACCGCATCCTCCACAAAGCCCACATCGCCTTCGACGTCTCCCTGACCGAGATCTTCCGCCCGCTCTCCGAGGGCGCGACCGTCGTCCTGGCCCGCCCCGGCGGCCGCCGCGATCCCTCCTACCTGGCCCGCACCATCGCCGACCGCGGCGTCACCATCGCCGACTTCGTACCCGCGCTGCTGGAGGCGTTCCTCGCCGAGCCGGCCGCCGCCGAATGCCATGCGCTGCGCCAGATCCACTGCGGCGGCGAGCCCATGCCGCCGTCCATCCCGGCGCGGGTCGCCGCGGTCCTGGGCGACTGCCCGGTCCACAACCTCTACGGCCCCACCGAAACAGCAGTCGAAGTCACTCACTGGCTGTGCGATCCGCTGAACATCGGCCGGGTCCCGGTCGGCCGTCCCGTGCCGAACACCGCCGTGTACGTGCTCGACGACGACCTCCTCCCGGCCGCCCCCGGCCAGACCGGCGAGGTCTACATCGCCGGCGTCCAGCTCGCCCACGGCTACCTCAACCGCCCCGGCCTCACCGCCGAACGGTTCGTCGCCGACCCGCACGGCGCCCCCGGGGCCCGGATGTACCGCACCGGGGACGTGGGCCGCTGGCGGCCCGACGGCGTCCTGGAGCTCTCCGGCCGCGCCGACGACCAGCTGAAGGTGCGCGGCCACCGGATCGAGGCCGGCGAGGTCGAGGCGGTCCTGGAGTCCGTGCCCGGGGTCCGGCGCGCCGTGGTCGCGGCCTGTCCGGACGGCACCGGCACCCGGCGCCTGGTGGCCTACCTGGTCGGCGGCCCCGAGCCCGCCGTCGTGCGCCGCCGCGTCGCCGAACGGCTGCCCGAACACATGGTGCCCACGGCCGTGGTCGCCCTGGACGAGCTGCCGGTGTTCCCCAACGGCAAGGTCGACCGGGCCGCGCTGCCGGTCCCGGAGGCCTTCGGCCCGGAGCGCGGGCGCGCCGCGAGCGGCCCGGAGGAGGAGGCGATGTGCCGCATGTTCGGCGAGGTCCTCGGCATCTCCGAGGTCGGCGCCGAGCAGAGCTTCTTCGACCTGGGCGGGCACTCGCTGCTGGCCGCCCGCCTGATCAGCAAGGTCCGCACGGTGTTCGGCGTGGAGCTGCCGATCGACACCGTCTTCGACACCCCGACGGCCTCCGGCCTGGCCGCCCGGCTCGGCGACGCCGACCGGGCCCGCCCGGTGCTGCGCCGGCACCCGTCCCGCCAGGAGGCGTCCCGATGACTTCCGACTTGATCCCGCTGTCCTACGCCCAGTCCCGCCTGTGGTTCCTGGACCAGATGGAAGGCCCGTCCTTCACCTACAACGCCCCGCTGGCGCTGCGGCTGCGCGGCCGCCTGGACCGCGCCGCGCTGGCCGCCGCCGTCGACGACGTCGTGCTCCGGCACGAGGCGCTGCGCACCATCTTCACCGAGGTCGACGGCCGCCCGATGCAGCGGATCGTGGATCCCGGCGAGGCGGACGCCCGGTTCACCGTCGTGCCGGCCACGCCGGAAACGCTGCCCGCGCAGCTGGACGAGGCCTCCCGCCACCGCTTCGAACTGGCCTGCGAACTGCCGGTGCGGGCGACGCTGTTCACCGTCGCCGAGGACGACAATGTCCTGATGCTCGCACTGCACCACATCGCCAGCGACGGATGGTCGCTGGGCCCGCTGCTGCGCGATCTGGACGTCGCCTACAGCGCCCGCGCCGCCGGCCGCGAGCCGGACTGGGACGAGCTGGCCGTCCAGTACACCGACTACACGCTCTGGCAGCTGGAGCTGCTCGGCGAGGAGGACGACCCGGACAGCGTGGTGTCCCGGCAGCTCGGCTACTGGGTGGAGCGGCTGCGCGGCGCCCCCGAGGAGCTGCCGCTGGTCCTGGACCGGCCCCGGCCGCCGATGCCGAGCTTCCAGGGCGCCGCCGTCCAGTTCGAGCTCGGCGCCGCCACCCATGCCCGGCTCGCCGAGCTGGCGCGCACCCACAACGCCACGCCGTTCATGGTCTTCATGGCCGCGCTGTCGGCCTTGCTGACGAAGGTCGGCGCCGGTACCGACGTGCCGATCGGCACCCCGATCGCCGGGCGCACCGACGAGGCGCTCGACGACCTGGTCGGGTTCTTCGTCAATACCCTGGTATTGCGTAACGACACCGCCGGCGACCCGACCTTCACCGAGCTGCTGGCCCGCACCCGCACTTCGGTGCTGGCCGCCTATGCCCACCAGGAAGTGCCGTTCGAACGCGTCGTGGAGGCGGTGAACCCGGTCCGTTCGGCATCCCGGCAGCCGCTGTTCCAGGTGATGCTGGTCCTGCAGAACAACGACAAGGCCCGGATGCGGCTCGGCGATCTGGACGTCGCCGACGAGGGCTTCGACCTCACCGTCGCCAAGTTCGACCTCACGGTCACGCTGGACGAGCGGCACGGCCCGGACGGTCCCGAAGGCGTCGACGGCTGGCTCGAATACGCGACCGACCTGTTCGACCGGGCCACGATGGAGTCGCTGGCCACGCGTCTGGTGCGGCTGCTGGAGGCGGCCGCGGCCGATCCGGGCCGCCGGCTGTCGGGGATCGATCTGCTGTCCGCGCAAGAGCGGCACACGCTCACGGCCGATTGGAGCGGCCGGGAGGTCGACGTCCCCATCGACCTGTGTGTCCACGAGCTGTTCGAGCGTCAGGCCGCGCGGATTCCCGAGGCAGTGGCGATCGTGTATGAGGGCTCTGTCCTCACCTACGGCGAGCTGAACTCCCGCGCCAACCGGCTGGCCGCCTATCTGCGCGAGGCCGGTATGGGCCCGGGCGTCATGGCCGGCGTCCTCATGCCGCGCAGCCCGGAACTGGCGGTCGCGGCGCTGGCGGTGTTGAAGGCCGGCGGCGGCTACACGCTGATGGACCCGCGATTCCCGGCCGAACGGCTGCGGGCCGCCCTGGCGCAGACCGCCGCGCCGGTGCTGATCACGGCCGGACTCGACGACGGCGACCGCGCCGCTTGGTCGGACTCCGCTCGCACTGTCGTGCCCCTGGACACGCTGGCACCGGTCCTCGCCGGATATCCGGACACTGACGTGCCCACCACGGCCGCGCCGTCCGACGTGGCCTGCGTGATGTTCACCTCGGGATCCACCGGCAAGCCCAAGGGCGTCGCCGCACCGCACCGCGCGCTCGTCGGCACCGTCCTGGGCCAGGACTACGTCGACTTCGGCCCGGACGAGGTCTACCTCCAGTGCGCGCCGGTGTCCTGGGACGCCTTCGTGCTGGAGCTGTATGGTTCGCTGCTGCACGGTGCGACGTGCGTTTTGCAGCCGGGTCAGAACCCTGAGCCGGAGCGGATCGCCGAACTCGTGGCTCGGCACGGCGTCACGATGCTCCAGATGTCCGCAAGCCTGTTCAATTTCATGCTCGACGAGTACCCACAGACGTTCTCCGGTCTGAAGTGGGCGATGACCGCCGGCGAGGCCGCGTCGGCCGCGCACGTCGAGCGCGCGCTGACGAAGTTCCCGCACCTGCGTGTCTGCAACGGCTACGGCCCCGCGGAGAGCCTCGGCCTGACCACCGCGCACACCGTCGCCTCGGCCGACACCGGCGGGCCCTCGGTCCCCATCGGCCGTCCGCTGAACAACAAGACCGCCTACCTGCTCGACCCGGCGCTTCAACTCGTGCCGCCCGGCACCGTCGGCGAGCTCTACGTCGGCGGCGTCGGCCTGGCCCAGGGCTACCTCGGCCAGCCTGCGACCACCGCGCAGCGCTTCGTCGCCAACCCCTATGCCGGGCCGGGCGAACGTATGTACCGAACCGGGGACCTGGCCCGCTGGAACCGTTACGGGGCCTTGGAATTCGTCGGCCGCGCCGACGACCAGGTGAAGATCCGCGGCTTCCGGGTGGAGACCGGCGAGGTCGAGGCAGCACTGCGGCAGGCGCCGGGGGTCGCCGAGGTCGCCGTGATCGCCGCTGCTGACCGTCAGGGGGCGAAGATGCTCGCCGCCTACGTGGTCGCCGAGCGGGGAACGCCGCCGCCGGAGGCTCTGGCGCTGCGCGCCTACACCGCTGAACTGCTGCCGGACTATATGATCCCGGCCACGTTCACGCTGCTCGAAGCCCTGCCGCTGACACCCAACGGCAAGCTCGACCGGCGTGCGCTGCCCGACCCGGAGCCGGTCGCCACTCGGGCGAGCCGCGAACCGGCCAACGCGCAGGAGAAGGCGATGTGCGAGCTGTTCGCCGAGGTGCTCGGACTCGCGGAGGTCGGCGTCGAGGACGACTTCTTCGACCTGGGCGGGCACTCGCTGCTCGCGACGCGCCTGATCAGCCGAGCCCGGGCGCGCCTGGGCGTGGAGCTGAGCATTCAGGCGATCTTCGACGCGCCGAGCCCGGCGGGGCTGGCGGCGAAGCTGGGTGTCGCCGAGAAGGCGCGGCCGACGCTGCGACGGCGCGGTGCGGGTGGCGGTGGCAGCGGCGGGTCCGGGTCTCGTTCTGGCTCTGGTGCTGGCTCTGGTTCTGCTTCCGGGTCTGACTTTGGCGGCCGGGCAACTTCGTCCTCTGCGTTCGGTGCGCCTTCTTCGTCCTCTGCGACAAACGGTTCAGCGTTCACAGCTCCGGCACCAGGCACCCAGGCCGCACCAGCCGTCGCCAACGTCGCCGCCGAGTTCGCCTCCGGCCTCGTCGACCTGACCGGCGACGCCACTCTCGGCACCGGATTCGTGGTGCCCGGCGCGGGCACGATCGCGACCGCGTGGAACAACGTCCTGCTCACCGGCGCCACCGGGTTCCTCGGCGCGTTCCTGCTCCGCGAGATCGTCGACCGCACCGAGGCCCACGTCCACTGCCTGGTCCGGGCCGACGACCCGGCGCGCGCGGCGGCCCGCCTGGAGTCCGGCCTGCGGGGCTTCGGGCTCTGGGACGACGCCATGGCCGCTCGCGTCACGGCACATCCCGGCGACCTCGAACGCCCGGGGCTCGGGCTGGCCGCCGAGACCTACGCCCTGCTCGCCGACCGGATCGACGCCGTGATCCACAACGGCGCCCGGGTCAACCACCTGGAGGCCTACTCCCGCCTGCGCCCGGCCAACGTCGAGGGCACCCGCGAGGTGCTGCGCCTGGCCACCACCGGCCGGGCCAAGCCGGTGCACTTCGTGTCCAGCCTGTCGGCCGCGCTGGCGGTCGGCGAGAACCCGGATGTGATCGTGGAGGCCGCGCGGGTTCCGGCCGATCGCGTGGTGCCGCGCGGCTACGTGGCCACCAAGTGGGTCGGCGAGGAACTGGTCCGCGCGGCGGGCGCGGCCGGGCTGCCGGTCACGGTGCACCGGCCGGGCCGGGTCTCGGGCCACACGCGCTCCGGGGCCTGCGGCACCGGAGACTCGTTCTGGAACTACATCAGGGCCGTGACGCACCTCGGTGCGGTGGCGGACGGCGACGCGCTCGCGGTGACCGTGGACCTGGTCCCGGTCGACCATGTCGCGGGCGGGATCATCGCCCTGGCCGCCGATCCGGCCGCCGCCGGCGGCGTCTACCACCTGGCCGGCGAGCACCTGGTCAGCGTCGCAGAGGTCGTCGACGCACTGCGCGCCGACGGCTACCGCATCGACGTGGTGAGCGCCGAGCAGTGGCAGCAGCGGATGTCCCACGCGGTGGAGGCGGCGCTCGGCCGCGGCGACCTGAGCTGGACCACGGCCGCCGTCCTCAGCGCCGGGTTCCAGCAGCGGTCCCACGGGATCCGCTGGGGTCGCGCGGCCACGGCGGCGGCGCTGGCCGACAAGGCGGTGCCGGGACCGGAGATGGACGCCTCCGTGCTGGCCGCGGCCGTCGCGTACTTCCGCCGCACCGGCTTCTTCGCGGAACCCTCAGCTGCCGAGTCCGTGACAGTGTCCGCATACTCAGCCTACGCACATGCCGCACCCTCCGGAAACGGAGCCCAGCCGTGATCATGACCGAAATCACCTGGGAACAGATCGACCTCGCGGCCGCCGAGGCCGGCCTGCCGGTCGCGGTCGGCGGCTCCCTGGCCCCGCACCGCGTCCTGGAAGCGCTCCGATACGGCGCGTTCCCCATGCCGTGCACCGGCGAGTACGCCGTCGAGACCAACCGGGCGCTGTACCACGACCTGGTGCAGGAAGGGCTCATCATCGGGTTCCCCCGGCCCGAGCCCGGCGGCCGCTACGCCCTGACCTGGTGGTGCCCTCCGACCCGGCCGGTGGTCGCCTCCGACGGCGTGCACCTGTCCCGCAAGCTGCGCCGCGACCTGCGGCACAAGCACCAGTGGATCACCACCTGCGACCACGCCTTCGCCGAGGTCGTCGAACACTGCCGGGACCAGCGCGCCAGCCCGTGGATCACCGACGAGCTCACCGAATCGCTGCTGGCCCTGCACCACGCCGGCTGGGCCCACAGCATCGAGGTGTGGAACGGCGAGGACCTGATCGGCGGCGTGTTCGGCACCGGAATGGGCGCCGTCTTCAGCGCCGAGTCGACGTTCCACCGCCAGCCCGACGCCGGCAAGGTCGCCTTCGCCGACCTCGGCCGCCGGCTGTGGCTCACCCGGCCCGGCAGCCTGATCGACGTCCAGGTGCCCAGCGTCTTCGCCACCAGCCTCGGCGCGGAACCGTTGCCCCGCACCGAATTCCTCGCCGCGCTGGCCGACATCGACCTGCCGCTGACCCCGCACCGAGGCGTGTTCCAGGCCGCGGGACTGGCGGACGCGGGAGGTGGTGATTAGGGGGCCGGACGAGACAACGGTGACGGTGACGGTTCAGGTGCCCGGACTCTGCTTCAGAGTCCGGGCACCTCGCCTTCGTCGCGGATCCTTATTCACTCCACGTAGTTCATCGACGATGCCTCGATCCGCGCCAACAAGCGCGCCGCCTCCTGCTCGGGCAGACCCGCGAAGACCTCCCGGGCCTCGCGCGCCCGGGCCCGGGCCTCCACGATCAGGCCCCTGTCCCGCAGCGTCAGAGCCAGGCCATTGAGACTGTCGGCCTGGATATACAGATCACCGACCTCGATCGCCACCTTGATGGACTCCTCGAACGCCGCGCCTGCCTCCTCGTACCGGCCCTGCTGAAGGTAGTTGTCAGCGATGTTGCGCAGGCCGAGCGAGACGGCACGCATGTCATCGGCCCGCCGCGAGCGCTCCACGAAGGTCAGCTGAATCTCCAGCGCCTCATCGTTCCGGCCGAGCTTCAGCAGGGAGACCGCGGTGTTCGTCAACATGGCGCTCGGAACCGGCCCCCCGCTCTCCTCGATGGTCCGGATCCCTTCCAGGGCGTACTCCAAGCCCCGCTCGGGTTCGCCGATCCCGACATAGCTCTCCGCCAAGGAACCCAGGATGCGGCCGGCCCGTAGCCCGTCCCCCGCGGCCCGTCGCGCCTCCAACACCCGGGTCAACGGCTCGATCGCCTCGGCGGACCGCCCATGGGCCGCCAGCGCGAACGACAGCCAGCGCGCGACGTCCGTCTCCCCGTCGGGATCACCGTCGATCCGTGCATGCGGCAACGCACCGGACATGAGCCGTTCCAACTCGCGATAGTTCTGGCCGAGCTCCTCGAAGTACGCCATCGCGATCGGCAGCCGCCACGCGGAGGAACTGAAGCCCAGGCGCCCCGCCACGGCGACCGCCTGCATCACGTTCGCACGCTCGCGCGCATACCAGGGCACTGCTTCAGCGGCACTGTGCGCCTGCGGCGCCGACACCCCGGCCACCGCCGGATCGATCGGCGGCATGACGCGGTCCGGGCTGACCGCCAACGCCGTGAGCGTCACGACCGCGACGTGCCAGCTCAACGACCTCTGAAGCACCGCCCGGCGCTCGTCCTCGCTCATCTCCGCCTTGGCACGCTCGCCGGCGTAGGCACGGAGCAAGTCATGGATCTCATATCGTCCGGCGGTCCGCTGCTGAAGCAGGCTCTCGTCCAGCAACAGCTCCAGCGCCTCCGCAGCCTCCTCCGGAGTCAGTCCGGCCGGGGCCGCGACCGAAGCGGCTGTGAAGTCGAGCCCGGGATGCAGGCCCAGCACCCGGAACACCAGCTTGGCCTGCTCCGGCAGGTCCCGATACGACACGTCGAAGGCGGCGCCGCCGATCTCCGAGGTCGTCGCGCCCTCCCGCTCCAGCCGATCCGCGAGGTCCGCCAGCCCCCACCCGGCCCGGGCACGCAGCCTCGTCGCCGCTACGGACACCGCCAGCGGCAACAACCCGCACCGCGCCACGATCCGCGCCGCCGCTTCGGGCTCGGCCGCCACTCGCTCCGCACCAGCGATGCGGCCCAGCAGCGCCAGCGCCTCCTCCTGGCTGAAGACGTCGAGCTGATGCCACACCGCCTCCTCAAGCTCGGCCAGACTGCGTCGGCTGGTGATCAGCACCAGGCAGCTCGGCGAGGCCGGAATCAGTGGTCTGACCTGTCGGGCATCCGCCGCGTTGTCCAGGATGAGCACCGCGTCGCGTCCGTGCATCCGATCGCGGAACAGTGCGGCCCGCTCCGCCAGATCCGACGGCACCTCCGACGCCGTGATGCCCAACTGCCGCAACAGCGACTCCAGGACGTCCCCCGGCTCCGCCGGGTCGTGATCCGGATCGAAGCCACGCAGGTTCACGTACAACTGCACGTCGGCGAACCGCCCGGCCCGCACCAGCACGTGCGCCACATGCACCGCGAGCCGGGTCTTGCCCACGCCGCCCATGCCCTCGATGGCCGACAGCACCACAGTCGGGGCCCCGACCTGGCCCACCGCCCGCAACAACGCCTCCACCTCGGCGTGCCGGCCGGTGAACGTGGCCAGATCGGGCGGCAGCCGGCGCACCGCCGCCGCCGCGCCGTCCACCGTCGTCAGCGTCTGCACCCGCACGCACGCCGCCCACCACTCGGCCACGGCCTTGTCGTCCGCGCCGAGCGCCCGCACCGTGGCCGTCACCAGGTCCAGGTCCAGCCGGCGCCGTCCGGCCCGGAACAGATCCGAGAGCGTGCTGTGCGTCAGCTCCCGCGGCGGCCGCAGCAACGGCCCCACCCGCGACGCCAGCGTCCGGTACGAAGGACCGCCGGCCCGCAGCCTGAGCAGCCGCAAGGCCTCCACGAACTCTGCTATGTCCCGCACCTGACCAAGGTCCGGCACGGTCTGGTTCCGTTGGTTCACGCCCCCAGTCATATCAGGGTATGGCGACAGCCGGATGCGGACATTCAGGTTTGCCGCCGGGACGGTGAGCAACCCGCGCCGGCACCCTTGAGTACCGCCCTCCCCCGGATCTGAGCAACGCTTACTCATCCCTGACCAGCGCGGACGCGGTTTCCTAGTAGCAGAAGGAAGGCCGCCCGGCCTTCCGATACCAAGGGGGGAACACCCAAATGAGCGTCTCCATCCGCAAGGCCGCCGCCGTCCTGGTCACCGGAATCGCCGCCGTCACCGCCGCGAGCGTCTCCTCGGCCTCCGCCGCCGTCGCCCGGCCGCAGCAGGCGTCCTCCGCGGCCCGCAGCGTCGAAGCCTTCGTGACCAACAACTCCGGCTGCACCATGACCCTGTTCAGCGACTCGCTGTCCGGCGGCATCTGGACGATCATGCCCGAGTTCACCGTCCCGAACGGCGCCGCGACCGCGTGGGAGTCGGAGTCCAACGGCTTCATGACCGGCACCGAGGGCGTCGCCAGCTACCGCCTGAGCAACTGCCACAACCCGGCCCAGAACCTGAAGTTCGCCAACTTCCACTGGAACGACCCGTACTACGGCTCCAACAGCTACGACAACGCGGGCACCAGCGCGGGCGTCCACATCGCTCGCAGCGGCGGCAGCGGCAACAACGCGATCGTGACGTGGGTCGTGACGACCAGCTGAGGGGTCGGCCGCTGAACTCATAGGACTCAGGTCTCTGCTACAGCAGGGGCCTGAGTCCTATATTTCTCATGGCCTCGGGCGACAAATACTTCATGACGCAGAGCCGGAGACGGTCAGCTCCGTCAAGGGTCGTGCTGGATACCCAGAGGCCGTGCGCACGCAGCTCCTGAGGCGACTTGGCCGAGTTGATGTTCAGAATGTTGAGGTCGGGTCGGTACTGGCTCGTCGGAATCGCTTGATGAAGGCGCTGGGCGGTGTCGCTCCAGCCGCCGAGCAGACGTCCGTAACCCTCGGCGTGGAGGCCGATGAGGCGGTGCGCGGCCCAGACTGCGGCTGCGGCAGTACCTGGGCGTGCGCCTTCCAGAGTGCGTTCGCCGGCCGGTCGAGCTGCTTCGTCGAAGTAGTCGTTGGCTGTCGCGACGGCGGCAGTCGCTCGTCGATCGCGGATTACCAGAGCGCCGGCCGGATATGGAACGTGCCCGGCCTTGTGCGGATCGATGGTGACCGTGTCGGCGTGCTCTATGGCGATCAGTGCACTGTAAACGTCAAACGACACTGGTGAGTGTTCTTCGTCCCACGCTCGGATCGCATCCTGCGGCGTCCGGCACAGCGCGCGCCAGTAGCCGCCTAGGGCTGCGTCGAGGTGGAGGTGGAAGGTCGCGCCGTAGTCGCGCTCGCAGTGGTCGCGGAGCTGCACGATGCGCGCGACGTCGTCCACGCTTCCCTGTCCGCAGCTCCCTACGGTCGCAACGACAGCGGCGATCGGGGCTCCGGCTTGGATCAGCGTCGGGACCAGTTTTTCGAGCGCGGCGACGTCTATCCGGTGTTCGGGGCCGAGAGGAAGGCGGTGGACGTCGGCGGGGCGGAAACCGAGCACATCAGCACACTTGGTCCAGCAGGAGTGGGCGTTGGCGGCCAGGATCAGCGCGCCGGGCCCGCGTTCGGCGGTGCATCGCAGCGTCGCGGCGCGCGCCCGGGCATTGTCGAGCCGTCCGGCGCGCGCAAGGTTTTGCTGTACGTCGATAGCGACGTGGGTGGGCGGATTGGCGAGGACGTGGTCCGGGAGATGCGCGACGAGTGGTCGGGTGTCGGGGCCCGCTGCGGCTGCGTGTGGAAGGGATCTGAGATTGCGGGCGATCCACAATGCTTCGTAGTTGGCGGCGTGGCCGCCGGATGCGAGGTGCGCGTGGGCGGTGTCGGACGGCATTCCGAGCAGTGCACACAGGTCTGCCGCGACTTCGCTTTCGAGGTCGGTCGTGACCGGGGAGGCTTCGGCGGCGACGTTGTTCGGGTTGTAGAGCAGCGTGGTGAATGCGGCCAGCAGTACGGCGGCTGGGACGTCGGGCGTCATGTGGGCGAGGTAGCGTGGCGAGGGCCAGGGCGTGGAGGACTTGGACAGCCGGAGTGACAGGTCGCGGAGCAGTGCTTGCGCCGCGAGCGCGTCAGGGGTCGCGGCGTCGTTGTCCTCCCCCGCGCCGCAGCCGCGGCGCCATTCCTGATGGGTCTCGACGATCTGGTCGATGGCGGTGCGGATCTGGTCGGCGCGCATTGTTTCCGCGTGCTCAGCCGAGCATGTGGATCGCCAGGCGTTCGTAGAGCAGTTCGATCTGGTCCCAGGTTTCCTCGCACACGCGCAGCAGGTCCGGCAGCTCGGCCGACGCCGTGGCGCACAGGTGGTCGAACCCGATGAGCCGGTGGTCCTGGTCGACGTCGGCGTGCAGGTCGAAGTAGGAGGATTCGCCGTGCCCGGCGGCGGCGAAGGCCGGGGCGATACGTTCGCCGAAGACCTGGCAGCTGGATTCGAGGGCCTGGTGCACGATGACGATCCGGGCTGCCTCGCTGGATCCGTGCATCCGCATGACGAACCAGGAGCCGACGGCTTCCAGGATCGGGTCGTAGACGGTCGCGGTGACGCCGTGGCCGTCCTTCAGCAGTGTGTCGTGGCCGAATTCGTCGCTCAGGTGTGCGGCGTATACGTCCCGCAGTCGCGGATCGACGCAGACTTCCTGGCGGGCATAGAGCATCCGCTGGAAGTAGACCGACCAGATGTGGAGCGCGGCGGTGAATCGGTCGCGCATGAGGGGATCGGCTGCGGCGCGGCCGTCGTCGAAGGCCTCGAACATACGGTGGGTGCGGAGGCGACCGATCCGGCCTTCGTTGAACAGCAGCAGTTCTCTGATGTGCTCGGGAATATGGGTTGCCCTAGGCGCATGCTCGTGGAACTGCGCGCGCGGAGCGGCCGGATCCTCATACAACCCGGCGCCTTCGAACTGCACGGACAGGCCGTGGAACTCCTCGCCCGGACGCGTGGCGAAGCCGTGAGCGACGCCGGGCTCCACGCACACCGCGTCTCCCTCGGTCAGCTCCCGCTCCTCGGCGCCGAGCAGCCGGACCGAGCCCTGACATACCAGGATCATCGACTTCGTCGGATGGTCGTGGACGTGGAGGCATTCGCCGTCCCGGAGCCGGACCCAGGCGAGGCTGAATCGGCCGTGCTCGGGCAGGAAGGCCGCGAGTTGCTCGTGACGTCGGAAGTCGCGCTGTTGGCCGAGCGGATGATCCCGGCCGTCGATGCGGACGGAGGTGATGGCCTCGATGCGGGTGCGTGGCACGACCAGTGCCGCGGTGTCCGACGTGTCCTCAATCCGCTCGCCGATGGTGTCGACGTCCGTCGTCATGGCTGTTCCCTTCCGCTGAACGCCGGCTCGTCCTGTCGCTTTTGCTCTGTCGCCAGCGACGGCATCGCGGGCCGGATCAGACTCCCGTCATCGACAGCTCGGCGAGTGCCGGGCCAGTGATCGATGCGCATTCGCGCAGCCTAAGTCCCGGAAACCCGGACACCGCCGCCGACACGCATCGTCCCTGCTCTGATCAGGTGAAATAGAACAAGCCTCCGTTAATAAATACCTTAGCAATGCCAGTATTTAAGTGGCCTTTGAGTCATCGGCGCCCATCAGACGCCGCGTCCGGCCGGACTCCGTCCACCCACCAAGGAGAACCATGTTCCGCAAGAGCTCCGCACTGATCGCTTGCGCTGCCGCGGCCGCGTACAGCCTGGTGATGCCCGCCCAGGCGTTCGCCGACGCGCCCACCAGCATCACCTGCACCACCGTGGACGGCGTCGTGTACAACAGCAACGGCTGGTCCTCCGCCAGCAACTGGCTCAACTGCACCGACGGCCGCACGGCGAGCGTGTCGGAGGTCGGCGCCGAGCACCGCGACGGCACCGGCGGCAACGGGATCTCCTACATCGTCACCTGGTCCGACAACACCGTCAGCTTCATCGCCGGCCAGGAGGTGTCCGACACCCTGCTCGGCGCCGGCGAGGTCACGAAGTTCACCGGCAGCGTCGTCTACGGCAACCTGGTCGGCTACAACTTCACCGAGTACGACACCGCGCGGGACAGCGGGCTGTCGGCGTCGGGCGAGGGCATTCTCGTTCTTCAGAAGCCGTAGTCCTGACGCGACTCGGCCTGACTGCTGGTCTCGCTTCTTTGATCGTTCGCGCGTCCTCGGCTCGGCGGGTACGAGTCGGGGACGCTGTCGTGTCCTGGGGCGGATTGATTGGAAGATCGGGATGACCTGGCTGAGCCGGCCGAGCTGGCCGAGCTGGCCGATTTGGCCGATCGGCTGACCTGGCTGACCTGGCTGACCTGATTGATCCGGCTGATCTGGTTGATCTGGCTGACTTGATTGATCGGGCTGATCTGGCTGATCTGGCTGACTTGATTGATCGAGCTGATCTGGCCATTCGGTTCTTCTTCGGTTGTGAGCATGCCCGAACCCGCCTAGCGTGCGACCCATGGCGGACTCACCCACCGAACTCCGCGCGGCGTTCCGATCGGGCGTGAGCGGCCCCACTTCCGGACTCGCGCCCGGCTACGCGCAAGCCAACCTGCTGGTCGTGTCCACCGATTGGGCGTATGACGTCCTGCTGTTCGCCCAACGCAACCAGGCCGCCTGCCCGGTACTCGACGTCACCGACCCCGGCTCCCCCGCCACCGCCCTGGCCCCCGGCGCCGACCTGCGGACCGACCTGCCGAAGTACCGCGTGTGGCGGGACGGCGACCCGGTCGGCGAGCCGACCGACGTCACGGACCTGTGGCGCGAGGACCTCGTGGCCTTCCTCGTCGGATGCAGCTTCACCTTCGACAGTGTCCTGACGCGCGCCGGGGTGCCATGGCGTTACCCGGGACGGAACGTCGCGATGTACGTGACCGATCGGCAGTGCCGCCCGGCCGGCCGGGTGCACGGTCCGCTGGTGGTGTCGATGCGTCCGGTTCCGGAGGAGCTGGTCGACACCGCGGTGCGCATCACGACCCTGATGCCGCGCTCGCACGGCGCGCCGGTGCACATCGGCCCCGCGGCGGAACTGGGAATCGCCGACCTGACCAGGCCGGACTTCGGTGACCAGGCCATCTTCGAACCCGAAGACGTGCCGGTGTTTTGGGCCTGCGGAGTAACGCTTCAGGCGGCCGTCATGGCATCACGCCCGGATTTCGCCATCACTCACGCACCCGGCCATATGTTCATCACCGATCTGCGAGAACAGATCTAATATCTACTGTCTAGTCAATCAATATCAGTAGTCGCCGTGGGCGGGCAGTGGCTGCTCGGCCCAGATCACCTTGCCGCGCGGGGTGTATCGCGTTCCCCAGCGCTGCGACAGCTGCGCCACCAGGAACAGGCCACGGCCGCCCTCGTCGAACGTCTGCGCCCGTCGCAGCCGCGGGGAGACGCTGGAGCCGTCAGCGACTTCGCAAATCAGTGCCCGATCACGCAGCAGCCGCAGCTCGACCGGTCCGGTCGCGTGCCGGATGGCGTTCGTCACCAGCTCGCTGACCACCAGCTCGGTGGTGAACACCAGATCGTTCAGCCGCCAGGCGCGCAACTGCCGGGAGACCTCCGCGCGCAGGAACGCCACCGACTCCGGCGACATCGGGACGTCCCACGAGGCCACGCGGTCGGCGGTGGTGCGGCGGGCGCGGGCGGCGAGCAGCGCGACGTCGTCCCAGGGGCGGGCCGGCAGCAGGCCGCCGATCGCCGACGAGCACAGCTCCTCGGGATCGCGGCCGGGGCCCTCCAACACCGCCTTGAGGCGGTCCAGGCCGGTTCCGATGTCCTGATCACGGCTCTCCACCAGGCCGTCGGTGTAGAGAACCAGGGTGCTGCCTTCATCGATCGGAAGCTCGATCGCCTCGTAGGACGAACCACCAAGGCCCAACGGCGGCCCGGTCGGCAGCTCCAGGTAAGACACCGAGCCGTCGCGCGCCACCACCGCCGGACTCGGATGCCCGGCCGCGGCCACCGAACACAGACCGGTGACCGGATCGTAGACCACGTATAAGCAGGTCGCCCCGATGATGCCGACGCCACGCCGGTCCTCGGCCTCGTCGGCGTCCATCGACTCCACCAGCGCGTCAAGCTGCCCGAGCAGGTCCTCCGGCGTCAGATCCAGCGCACAGAAGTTCCGCACAGCGGTCCGCAGACGCCCCATCGTCGCCGCCGCGTGAATGCCGTGTCCCACCACGTCACCGACGACCAACGCCACCCGACCGCCGGATAAGGGGATCACGTCGTACCAATCACCGCCGACGCCCTCCTGCGCCGGCAGGTAGCGATGAGCAACCTCCACAGCACACTGATTCGGGAACGCGCGTGGCAGGAGGCTGCGTTGCAGCGCCAGCGCCATGGCCCGCTCACGCTCGAAGCGGCGCGCGTTGTCGAGGCAGACGGCGGCACGGGAGGCAAGGTCCCAGGCCAGCTGGATGTCGTCCTCCTCGAACGGATCCGCGCTGCCCAGACGGTAGAAGGAGGCGACGCCGAGCACTGTTCCCTGCACGATGATGGGTGCTGCGATGACCGAACTGTCAGGATCCTCCGCCACCCAGCGCTTGCCCGCGGTAGCCGCCGTGAGCTCGGCGTCCAGCACCGGCCGACGCTGCGCCATGCAGCGCGACTGCGCGGTCGCGGAGTTGTAGGCGACGTGCGCACCGGGCGACCGATGCACCTTACCTAATCGAACGGTGCGGACAGCAACACGCCGCAGCTTAACACTGGCACCAGGCGGCGGGACCTCCTCACCGTCCAGGACCCAGCTCGCGAGATCGACAGCCACATGCTGGGCAAAGTCCGGCAGCGCGATCTCGGCGAGCTCACCGCCGGTGAGCTCCATGTCCAACGTGGTGCCGATGCGTCCGCTGGCGTAGAGGAGAAGCGCGAGACGCTGCCGCGCCGCTACCGCGATCCGGCCGACGGTGGGCTCGCCGATGAGCACGAGTTCGGACGCCGTCGGGGGCGGGAAGGTGGTGGCGGGGTCGAGGAGGGCGATGGCGTTGGAGGGGGTTGGGAGCGGTGGGACCAGTGAGGCCAGCGGTAGCGCTGGCAAGGCTGCGGAGTCGACCGACTCGGCCTCTACTCCGGCCTCTGCTTGCGCCTGCGACTCTGACTCCGACTGCGACTCCGCCGGCATCTGCGACTCACGCTGCGCTCGCTCGTCACCCTGCACCTGCTCCTCAGCCTGCGGCTGCTCCTCACCATGCGGATGCCGCCGGCCATGATCGCCCTCAAACACCAGTTCCTTCTGCTGCCTCTGCTGCTCCCGTCCAGCCGACGCACCACTGGCCACTTCCGGCAGCTGCGACAACGTCGTCCTCTGATTCGGCACCGAGACGACCGGCCGCTGGTCCATCGACGAACTCTGCCCTACCGGCAAGCCTTGCCCAGCAACCGCCGTATCATCGCCAGCCGCGCCGGACGCCATGTGCATCGACTGCACCGACTGCGTGACCTGCACACGCTGCATCCCCTGCGCCCCGATCGCCAGCATCACCGACACCGGCACCCTGCCCTGCTCCACTGCCCCCAACGGATACAGCAGCTCCCGCGCACCCGCACCAGAGACAGCCAAAGCCGCCACCGCTTCCGCCTCAGCGTTCACTCTCGCCTCAGCACCAGCGTCCGCTCCCGCCTCAGCACCAGCGTCCGCTCCCGCTTCCACACCGGCGTTCGATCCTGCTTCCGCCCCCGCCTCAGCATCAGCGTTCGCGCCTGCGCCCGCTCCAGCGTTCGCCGCCTCTTCCACTCCCGCCTCAGCACCAGCGTTAGCTCCCGCCTCAACGTTCGCTCCGGCCCCCGCCTCAACGTTGTTCGCTCCGGCTTCCGCGTTGTTCGCTCCGGCTTCCGCCCCAACGTTGTTCGCTCCGGCTTCCGCCTCAACGTCCGCTGTGCCTCCCGCCTCAACGTTCGCTACGGCCCCCGCTCCCGCGTCCGCTCCCGCCTCAGCTACGCCCTTCCACGCTCCCGCGCCTTTCCCTCCTCTTCCTCCTCTTCCTCCTCCCTCTCCTCCCCTCCCTCCTCCTCTTACTTCCCTTCTTCCTACTTCTCTTCCTCCTACTTCTCTTCCTCTTCCGCCTCCCCCTGCCCCCTCTCCTACCGTCGGCTGGTCCGCCGTGCCCGGGACGTGCTCCGTGCTCGGGGTACCGCTCATCTCCGCTTCCACCGTGACCACCTCCGTCCCGGCCGCGGTCCGGCCGGTGCGGGCCGTCAGCTTCGCGTAGCGGCCGTCGGTCAGCGGAATCGTCACCACGTCCCGCCGGGCCGCCGCGACCAGCTCGGCCGCCTTGCTTCGGACGAGCTCGCCGTCGCGTCCGACCGGCCGGGCCGGCCATCGGCCGCCCCCGTGCCGGGACCCGTCGACACCGCTGTCCACCTGCTGTTCCGTCCGCACCAGCGCCAAGCTCGGCCCGGCGCCGCCCCACCCCCCATTCCTCCGTGCCTCGGCCACCAGGGCCCGCTCCCGAGCCGAGTACTGCTCCAGCAGCCGCAGCTCGATGTTCTCCGCCGCCTCCGAAACCAGGGCCGCCATCAACGGATTGGCGTCCCGACTCCACGACGTCAGGTCCACAACCCCGCGGATCCGCCCACTGAACGGATCCCGGATCGGCACCCCGGCGCACGCGAAAGCCACAAACCGATCAGCGAAATGCTCCCGCCCCAACACCACCGACAGACGCCCCTCGACCAGCGCCGTCCCCATCCCATTGGTGCCGGCGTCCGCCTCGCGATAGCTGAACCCCTCCGCCAACTGCACAGCGTCCAGATGCCGATTCAGCCCCGGCTCCCCGGCCCGCCGCACCAAAACCCGCGCCCGCGCATCCGTGAGCACCACACACACCTTGGTCCCGACCAACAACCCGTGCAGCCGCTCCAACACCGGCGCCGAAGCCCGCACCAACAACTCCTGCGCCTCCGACACCACCCCCGGCACATAAGGCAGGTCCACCTCCCCCGGACCCAACCCCAACGCCTGGCACCGCTCCCACGAAGCCAGAATCGCCGCGGGCACCCGCCACCCACCACCGGCTCCCACCAACGCACCGGCAGCACCGACCCCCTCACCGGCGAAGAACCGCTCCCTCGCCCGCGCGGGCCCCTTCTCCGACTCCCACACACTCCGAATGACGCACCGTCCCTGCACCGAAAGTAAGCGGCACCCACCCGAAGCTAACCCCGCCCCCGCCCCCACACCCCCAACCCCCGCCCCAAAGGTCCGAACAATCACCCGTCAGAGTGAGCCCACCCACCCCACCCACCGCCACCGGAACCATGTTGAAACAGCACCCCCAACTTTTGATATGGTTGACCCAACGCGAGCGGATCAGGCGAAAGCCCCGGTCCAGCTCACGTTCACTCGTCCGAGTGGCGGAATGGCAGACGCGCTAGCTTGAGGTGCTAGTGCCCGTTAAGGGTGTGGGGGTTCAAGTCCCCCCTCGGACACTCGCTGTAACCCCATTAATATCAGGGTCGAGATTCATCTCGGCCCTGATATTTTTCGTTCCTGGCTCGTAGGTGAGCCGCAGGTCAAGCTCCGAGTAGAGTCGCGCCTTCTCCTCGCGCCCGGCACGTTGAAGGGCGACGCGCATGTCACCCAAAGCTTGGATCATGTTGTTTATCGTCTCGTCGGTCATTTGGACCTGTGGGGTGGGCTGTATCCGCCGGGCGGTGGCGAGAACAGCGGCGCGCTCGGCTTTGACCTCGGCGATCCAACCGCTGACGGTAACCGGGTCGGCTCCAGACTCCAGCGCAGCGCGGTAGGTCTCCAGCTTGGCGTCGCACTCCGCCAACTTTCTCGCCGTGTCGGACTCAGGCTCGGCCTTCGCTTTCGGGCCCGCCTCTGTAGTGGCCTGCTCAGCCATGGCACGGATCGTTTCGCCGACGCGATGCGGAGCGAAGATCTTCGCCAGCCAGCTGTCCAGCACCGGGAGCAGATGTTCCTCTTTGAGATAGACGTTATCGGGGTGCTGCACGTGGTTGGCGAGCGCGTAGTCCTTGGGGTACCGGCAGCGGTAGTGCGGTTTGCCTCCGGACTGCTGGCCCTGCATCTTGCGTCCGCACAACCCGCAGCGCAGCAAGCCCCTCAAGACGTAGGTGTGCTTGGTTCGGATGCGTTCGCGTTCTTTCCGGTCGTGGCCGTGCGCGGCACGGATCTGCTTCGCGGCCTCGAAATCCTCCACTGAGATCAGTGCCTCGTGGACGATCTTGTCGGACCAGACCCAACTTCCCTCTTCGTTCCAGCGCAGCTTGGTCTCATAGCCGTCGGCGACGTTCTCGACGTCCAGCAGGACTTCGTCCTTGCGCTGCTTGTTCCACACCTGTCGTCCCGTGTAGCGGGGGTTATCGAGGATGGCCCTGACTGCGCTCTTGCCCCAGCCCTCGCCAGTACGGTGGCGGTTACGAGTGGGGTCGGCTTGGGACGGGGACAGGATGCCGTCGCGGGTGAGGGCTTCAGCGATCGCGTAGTGCCCTCGCCCGCGCAGATACTCAGCGAAGATTCTCTGGACTACCGGGCCGTATTCGGGGTGGGGTTCGAGTTGGTGCAGGCGCTTTCCGTCAGCGGCCTTGCCGGGGTTGGGGTGTGGGCCGAGGTCCGCCAGGCGGTAGCCATATGGCGGGCGTCCGCCGAGGTATCTGCCCTCGATCTTGGCTTGGGCGGCCATGGCGGAGCGGACCCGGATCTTGACGCGGTTGCGCTCGCCCTTAGACATGCCGCCGAACACGCTCATGATCAGGTCGTGGGCCTCGGAGTCGGGATCGACGGCCCCGCCGACCTCGGGAACCCACAGGCCCACTCCGTAGTGGGTGAACACGGGCATGGTCATGCTGTACTGACTGCCGTAGAAGGCGCGTTGCGGCTCGCCGATCACGACGGCGTCGAAGCCCCGGTTCGGATCGGTCAGGGCAGCCAGCAGGTCGTTGGCCTTGGGGCGGCGCTTCCAGGGCAGGGAGCGGGACATGCCGATGTCGAAGAACTCGGCGACGATGACGCCTCCGGCCGGTTCGATCAGGGTCAGCGCGCGGGATTTCTGCCAGTTGCGGGAGGCTTCGGGATCCTGGTTGTCCTCGGTGGACACCCGGCCGTAGAAGGCGAAGCGCAGCCCGTTACGGGCCAGGCGCGAGGCTCCAACATCGATCAAGTTCACGGTAAGACTCCTATATATATCTATGCGGTGCGCGTCAGCGGCGCCGGTCGGAGACGGGGAATGGGCGGGCGCGCCGTAGGGCGCCGGTCGGAGTCGACATCCGCGCGGCGATCGCGTGGAGGGGGTCATCGCCGTCGACCGGGAGCAGCACGTCGCCGGGTGTGCAGAGTGGGATGCCGATCGCCTTCAAGGCGGCGGGGATGTTGTCCGGGCCGATAGCGTGGTGCGGGTCCTCGACGATGACCACCTCGGCGCGCACCGTCTGCTCGGCCAGTTGCCGGGTGAGCCTGCTGGCCGCGGGGCGTGCCGGCCACGGGGTGCTGCGCGTGACGGCGAAGTCGGTGTAGACGCCGACGACCTTCAAGTTCAGGCGCTGCTGCAGTTCGACGATGCGTGCGGCCTGCCGTAGGACGGCGACGTCTTGGTCGCGGCTGACGCCGCTGCCGACCCGCTGGTAGAAGACGGCGCGTATGCGCGCGCCGTCGGAGTCGCTTCGACTCATGGGAGGAATCCCTTCGGTGATGTGGTGTGGTTAGGGCCTGGTGGCCTCGATCTCGATCGAGGCCACCAGGCCCGTTTTGTCGTTTCTGCGGCTATTGCGGGATGAATCCCGCGAATCGGGCTGGACCAGTGGTAGCCGTGTTCCCCGCAACCATCAAGTTCTTGATTCAATGGGCGGCCCTCGCGGCGTTGCCGGTGCCCGATATCGGCTGGCCTGATTTCACGCACGAGTTTTGGCCCCACCTACGTACGCCCTCGCGATCCTCCTGCCGTGCGGTGGACTCCCTGATCACGACTGAGAAGTGGCCCCACCTCCTCGGGCCGCAGCCTGCTTGACCTTGGAGTGGACTCCAAGGTTTAGCGTGGGACTCGTGAACGGCACGCGTACCAAGGAACAGGGCCTGAGAATCGCGGAACTTGCCGCAGCCGTGGGCGTGAGTCCGGACGCAGTCCGGTTCTACGAGCGCGAGGGGCTGCTGGCACCACCGGAGCGCACGGCGGCTGGCTACCGCTCCTACGGATCGGAGGCAATCGAGCGGCTCCGCTTCATCCAGGGATGTCAGCGCCTCGGGCTGCGGCTGCGTGACATCGGCGATCTGCTGGCCGTACGTGACACCGGAGTGTGTCCCTGCGAGCCGGCTGAGGATCTGCTGCGCCGCCGCATCGGCGAGGTGGACGCCGAGATAGCCCGCTTGGCGGCGTTGCGGGCCGAGATGCTCGCCATGGCTGACGCGCTGCCGTCCGCGAACTGTCCACCGCCGTCCCCCGGCGTGTGGTGTCCGCCATCGGAAGGGAGGTGATGTCGATGACCGAGATCGAGCTGGTCGAGTCCTGCTGCGATGACCCGGACTGCCCGCCAGAGCTGTGCGGCTGCGGCTGCTGAGCCGGTGAACCGCTTCGCCGAGCGCGCCGGCGAAGCCAGGCCAAGACGCAGAACAGGTGGGGCCGGAAATAGTTCGCTGGAACCCATTCCCTCGTTCAACGTGTGGGGCCAAGGTCCGTAGGTGGAGCCAGGACTCGTCCCTATAAACAGGCTGGCCTGTAGCCGTGTGCCTTGACCGCTACTCGGGCCGCGCCTCGGCGCGGCGCAGGAGTTCCAGCAGGGCTCTGGCAGCCGCCGGGGTGAGTTCGGGCTCGGCGGGGGCGAAGACCACCTCGGCGACGGTGTTCTCCGCGGGGCGTCCTCGCCTCCGCCGCACCGGCGGGCTCGGGTCGGTCACCGCTCCTCCCCCGAGGGACTCCCCCACCGGTAGGGGAGGGCCCGGCGGGCTAGTTCGCGGAAGGCGGTCTCGGCGTGGTGCGGGACGACGCCGTTGCCGGCCAGCCGCAGCGCGGCGATCCGGGAGACGTCCGGGACTGCGGCCAGGTAGTCGTCGGCCGGGAGCCCCATGACCCAGGCGGTGAACTCCGGGCGCAGCCGGGGCCGTCCGTTGCGGCCAGGCTCGGTCGGTTCCGGGGCCGCCCGGCCCAGGATGTGCTCCCACCGCCGGACCGCCTCGGCGTAGATGCCCCAGGGGTAGGCGGAGTGCGGGCTCAGGCCGCCTCTGGCAGGTCCTGCGCCGGCACGGCCGGATGCTTCGCCAGCCGGGCGATCGCCGAGGTCAGCATCAGATCCCCCTTGGACCCGTGCTGGTTCGGGGAGCCCTTCGTGCCGTCCGAGGCGCGCGGGGTCGGGAACAGCACCACCTGGGAGCGACTCGGTGTGAGCACCGAGACGGCGTCGTCCAGACCCACCGAGTGACCCCCGGCCCGGCGCGCAGCAGGGTCGGAGGCTCCCCGGCCGTCGCCGTCGCGGGCCTGGGGCGTGGGCAGCAGCTTCAAGGAGCCGGGTCGCGCCGTCGCCGGGCCGCCAGGCGAGGATGAAGCAGCGGGCTCGTCGATGAGGGGCACCCACCTCGGATGCTCGAAGGCAGAGCCATTCCGTGTCGTACCCGCTTGCGGCCAGGTCGGACTGAACCTGTTGGAGTCCGCGTCCTCGGAGCTGAGCAACGTTTTCCAGCAGCACGAGATCGGGTCGTAGATCGCGAACGGCGGTTGCGACGGTGAACCATAACCCACTCCTATTTCCCTTCTTCAGTCCCTCGCCGCGTCCGGCGATGGATATGTCTTGGCACGGCCACCCGGCCGTGAGGATGTCGATGCCCGGCACGGCTTCGCGGTCGGCGAAGTCCAGGGCGGTGATGTCGCCGAGGTTCGGCACCCGGCGGTGGTGGTGCGCCAGCACCCGCACGGCGTCCGGGTCGTTGTCGGCGAACCAGGCGGGCTTGGCGCCGAACAGGTTCTTGGCCGCCAAGTCGAGGCCGCCGTATCCGGTGCACAGGCTCCCCAGCCGCGGCGCGCTGCTCGCGCGCGCCGGGCTCAAGCGGCCACCTCCGAGATGCCCGCGGGCTGTTCGGGGCGGCCGGTTCGGCAGGCCCACGGCGAGCAGCCGTCGGGGTCTCCGTCCTCCCAGTCGACGGCCTCATCGGCGCCGACCAGGCGCAGGTGCCGGCGTTTCGGTGGGGCGTCGATCGGGGCCTGGTCCAGCGGCAGCAGCGAGGGGTGCAGGAACGCCTGGCCGAGCAGCGGCCGGCCGTTGGCGTTGGCGCGGGCGTTGCCGGCGCGGATGGCCCGGTCGAACTCCACGGCCTCGTCCCACTGCACGGGGTGGTTGTCCCTCAGATTCCTCCAGCCAGCGTTGGAGGTGTAAGGGCAGCCAACACAGGCACTCTTCGAGACGGCGGCGAACCCGTGCTGATCGAGGTATGCCTGGGTGTCGGCGCGGGTGAGTCCGAGCTGCAGCAGCGGGAACTCGTTGACCGCGTACTTGACGCCGGAGTCCTTGGCCCGGTGGAACTCATCTGAGGAGATCCCCACCCACATCGACAGGCTCAGGCTGCGCTTGACGCGCCCGATCCGTCCGTCGTCGAAGACCTCGGCTCCGAGGCGTCGGCGTGCCTCGGCGAGCAGGATCTTGATCTTGTAGGTGGAGGTGCACTGGCGCCGGAGCATCCCCTTGGACCCGTTGGGGTTGCGGATGAACATCGGCATGGTCGAGAACCGGGAGTTCGGGTCGAGAGCGTCGCGGCGGATGTCCCCGGCCCGCAGGCGGACGATCTCGATTCCGGCGGGTTTGGCGACCTCGTTCTCCAGCCAGTCCAAGGCGGCGTAGGTCTCGGGGCGTTCCCAGCCGGTGTCGGCGAAGGCGGCGTAGTCGAGGCGCGGGAGCAGGCCGTGGGCGGACATCAGCAGCAGCGCTGAGCTCTGGACTCCGGCGCCGAGCGAGAGGGCCTGAATCCTCGGCGGCGTGGCGGATGGGGCGTTGAGCCGGTGGTGCTCAGTGGTCATGTATCTCCTGGTCTTGTCGGGGTCGGGCCGGGGTGGTCAGCGGCGGGGGTCGCAGCGGCAGCCGGGGCGGCGGTCGGGGCGGCGCTGGTGGCAGCGACAGCCGCGCCGGGACGGATCAGGTGCGCAGTTCGCGGTGTCGTCAGCGGTCGTTTCGTCGCTCTGGTGGGCGGCGATCACGGCGGCGCTCCAGGCGTGCAGGGTCTTGGTGCGGCGCTTGATGTCGGCCAGTTCAGCCCGTACCGCGCGGTCGGTGAGTTCGGAGTGGTCGGTGTCGCCGGGCTTGGCGGTCAGGCCGTGGGCGCTGGCGAGGCGGCGGATGTAGGCGTCGGTGTCGAACGGCATGGGGTGTGACTCCTTGATCTGTCTTTTCGGTGTGGGCGCGGTCAGGCGTCGGCGGCGGCCGGTGGGGTTCCGGCCTGCCAGAGGGTTCGGGGGATGTTGTCGGCGCCAAGATCGCGGCGCGGCCGGGCCGCGGTGCTCCAGCCGGGGCGCGGCGGCAGGTCGCGGACCTTGTGCCAGCCGGAGGCTTTGAGGCTCGCGCCAGTCTCGCCGCCTTGGGTGTAGGTGACCATGCGGCGGTAGCCGATCGCGCGGGCCGCCTTCCACGCCGCGGAGTACAGCCGTGAACAGCTGCCGGGCACGCCGAGCGTGGCCAGGCGGGTCACTTCGAGGGTGTAGCCGTCGTCCAGGTGCCGGGCGACCGGCCGGCCGACGATGGCGACGGCGACGAGCTCGCCGCCGGGCCCGGCCAGGCCGACGGAGTACTTGTGACCCCTGGGCGGTGCGTGGTGGCGGTGGTGGGCGGCGACGAACTCGCGCGCCTGCTTCAGGCTCAC
Source organism: Catenulispora yoronensis (assembly GCF_039531695.1). Classification (NCBI taxonomy): domain Bacteria; kingdom Bacillati; phylum Actinomycetota; class Actinomycetes; order Catenulisporales; family Catenulisporaceae; genus Catenulispora; species Catenulispora yoronensis. The sequence goes on along the minus strand of NZ_BAAAQN010000028.1, from coordinate 36,720 downwards.
CGGCCGGATCGTGAACTGGCCCCGCGTCGCCGCAGCGGGTCCGATCACGAGGCCGTCTGGTTCCGCGCCGGATCGGCCTCGGCGCGGGATTCGATCTCGTTCACCTGGCGGCCGGCGGTCATTCCGGCGGCGGCGATAGCGGCGAGCAGGAAGAACACCCAGTCCGTGACCGAGTGGCCGCCAGCGACGTTGCTGAACAGCTCGCCGGAGTGGTCGAAGATGACTCCGGCGGGGATGCCGTAGTGCAGCCACAGCGCCACGACCACGGCTGCGAAGTCGCCGACGAAGCCGACGGCGAACGCCAGGACGGCTGCGATGGCCGGGAGCAGCGCGGTGCGCGGAGCCGGAGTCTTGGTCAGCGTGCGGGCCAGGACGAATCCGACGGCCAGGCATGCGTAGGCGAAGTGGTACTGAGTGATCCCGGAGACGAGGCCCCAGGCGGCGGTCAGGCCGACGCTCGCGGCCAGGGCGCGGACGATGGCGGGTCGGGCGGCGAGCAAAGTGGTCATGAGAACTCCAGACGAGTAGTCGGTTCAGGCGGGGATCGGGGCCCCGGCCGGACCGCGCGGGCGGCGCGGCAGTCCGGCCGGGGCGCGGCGGGCTAGGCCGGCTGGCCGGTCAGGCGCGCGGCCAGGACCTCGGCGGCCTTGAGCGCGGAGCCGTTGTCCGCTTCGGGGTAGGCGTCGCTGATGGCGGCGAGCTTGTCGCCGACGCGCACGAGGATCAGCTCAGGCTGCTGGTACTTCGCCGCGTCCGGGCCGGTCGCGGTGACGCGCACGTCGAGGGCCTCATCGCCCAGTCCGGGGACCGCCGTAGCGGTGACCGTGCCGCTGACGGACGCGCCGTTCGCGTTGGGGGCGGCGAAGGTCTGGCACCGGTCGGCCAGGGCCTGGACTTCGGTGATCTGCTTGATGGCGTCGCCGGGGTTGGTCGCGGCCAGGACGATCTGTGCGATCGGCACGCCGTGCTCGGTGAGGGTCTCCTTGGCGTAGGTGGCGCGGTAGTCGGCGGTGGCCTCGTCGGCGGTGATCTGCGGGACGACATTGCATCCGGCGGCGGGCAGGATCGGGGCCGGTAGAGCATCCGGGGAGGTCCAGTCGGAGCCGCTGTCGGCGGCGCCGGTGACCGTGACGGCGGAGGCGAGGTCGGCCCCTGCTGGGAGCAGGTTCTTCAGCGCGGTGCCAGTGGCCGTCGGGTCGATCGCGGAGTTGCGGGCGGCGCTGGGCGCGGAGGTCTTTCCGGCAGCCGGGCGGGTGTCGGGGTGGCTGTTGCCGCAGGCGGTCATGCAGGAGGTGATGCTGCCGGCGGCGGCGAGGTAGACGGCGGTCTTGACGAGGGTGGTGCGGCGGATCAAGCGGTTCTCCTGGACGGTGGTGCGGGCGTCGGTGCGGTGGCTGGCAGGTCGGGCGGAATGGTGGGGGACGGTGCTCCTCGTGTCGGGTCGGGCTGCTTGCCCCGGGCCCTGGGGGCGCGGGAGCTGGGGCTGTCGGGCTCTACTTCTGGGTGCCGGTCAGGCGTCCGGCCAGGAGCTGCGCGGCCGAGATGGCGTCGGCTTCGTCGCGCTGGTGGTCGGCGTCGGAGACGGCGGCGATCTTGTCTCCGGAGCGGACGAGGATGACCTCGGGCTGGGAGTAGTTCACGGCGTTCGGCCCGGCGGCAGCCACGCGGATGCGGATCGCCTCGTCGCCGAGTCCGGCAAAGGAATCGACGGCAACGGTCCCGCCAACAGACGCGCCGATGGAGTCCGGCGCGGCGAAGCTGTCGCAGCGCTTGGCGAAGTCGCGGATCTCGGCCAGCTGCTTGGCGGCGTCGCCGTGGTTGGTCGAGGCGACGACGAGCTGCAGGCTGGTGCCAGCGACGTCGAGCTCCTCGCTGGCGTAGGCCGCGCGGTAGTCGCCGGTGAGGACGTCCACGTCGATCGCGGGAGCCGCGGTGCAGTCCGCTGTCGGCAGCGACGGCGCCGGAAGGTCAGCCTCGGCGGTGACGTACGTGCCGGTGTCGTAGACGCCGGAGATGACGATCCCGCTGGCCAGGTCGGCGTTCGTCGGGAGCACTACGCGCAGGGCCGGACCAGCCACCTCCGGAGTCAACGGGGAAGGCGACGAAGGCGCTGCGGCGGTCGTGTTCGTCGCCGATGCCGGTCGCGCTGGGTCGGCGTGGTGATCGCTGCCGCAGGCGGACAGCGAGGCGGACAGCGCGCCGGCGGTGGCGAGGGCGGCGGCGGTCTTGGCGAGGGCGGTGCGGCGGGTCAAGAAGGTCTCCTGAAGGTGGTGCGGACGCTGGTGACGGTGCGGGGGTTTGCGGATCGGTCGGGGGTTGAGGTGGTTGTCTTTCGGGCCAGTCACGGGTTCGTGGGACGGGCGTCGCGGAGGACGGCGTGCGGTCCTGCGCCGTCGACGAGGCGGCGGGCGTGGGCCCGGCACAGCCGCAGGCCCTTGGCGCGTCCGGCGGTGCCGGTGGCGACCGGCGGCATGAGGCACGGCGGGTAGCGCCCCGCGCCGACGGAGGCGATGCGGCAGCTGCGGCACCAGGGCCCGGCCGGGTCGATCGACAGCTCGGTGTGGCAGCGATCGCACAGAGCCGGGCGGCCGTCGCAGCGATCGGGTTCCGGGACCGTCATACGATCGCCGGGCGCGGCTCCGCCTCCTGCGGATCGGCAGGCGCGGATGTCACCGTGACGGCCGGGATAGGCATGTTTCGCTCGTCGAGTGCGACAACACCGGAGTTCGATCGGGGGTCTCTGAGCTCTGAGCCGCAGGCGGGCTGGTCCCGGGCGTCCGGCCTGTCTGGCAGAGGTTTGACACGGCTTCGGAAATCCTGAAGAGTCCTCACGGGTTCTGTCCTTTCGGTGATGGGCGTGAAGGGTGGGGACGGCAGTTGGAGCTGGCGGTTGTCCGGGATCTGAGGGACTACAGGGAGCTCGCGGACGCCGAGACGATCGCGGCGTTCGAGACCGACGCGCTGGCCGGGTTCGTCTTGGCCCGTGCATCGGCGGGGCTGACCGACGGCACGATCCGTGGAGACGTGTCGCACCTGGAGAACATCCGGACCTGGTTCGGGCGGCCGTTGTGGGAGATGGAGCCGTGCGATGCCGACTCCTACTTCGGAGGCTTCCTGCGCAACGCCCCGTCCGGGACCCGGCTGGCCCGCTCCGCGGCGCTGTCGATCTACTTCGAGTTCCTGGAGTTGCGGCATAAGGTCGAGCTGCACGCGATGACCGGCCGCGTCATCGAGTGCCCGATCGATGAGATGAACCGGCCGCGCGGCAACAAGAACGCCCGGCTACGGATCCCGCCGACCGAGGCGGAGTACACCGCGTTCTTCAGCGCCTGGGCACAGTCACTGGCCTCGTGTCGTAAATACGCGACCTCCGCGCGGAACTACACCGCGGCCCGGTTGATGGGCGAGGTGGGGCTGCGCGCGAACGAGACCCGGATGCTGGATCTGGCCGATGTGCACTGGGAGCTTGGGCGGTTCGGAAAGCTGCACGTCCGGTTTGCCAAGGGGTCGGACGGCTCCGGTCCCGGAGAGCGGATGGCGCCGCTGCTGGGCGCGGCCGGCCCGGTGCTCCGCTGGTATATCCAGGACGTATGGGGTCAGCTTGATGATGACCACGCGCGGTTCGGCGCCCCGCTGTTCGCCTCGGAGCGGTCCTGCGCCGACGGCTCGGCCGGGCGGGTCAGCTACGAGTCGCTGCGCTCGAGCCTGACCGAGGCGGTCGAGGAGTTCATGCCGGCTTGGGCCGGGCGGCTGACGCCGCACGTGTTGCGGCACTACTGTGCCTCCCAGCTCTACCAGGGCGGGGTCGACCTGATATCCATTCAGGAGCTGCTTGGTCATCTTTGGGTGACCACCACGATGAAGTACGTTCACGTGCACCGTTCTCGGATCGAAGAGGCGTGGATCGCCGGGCAGGCCCGGGCCGCAGCTCGGCTGGAGGGGCTGGCCGGATGAAGTGGAACCTGCGGCTGGCCGCGGCCAAACGCGACATCTGGAAGGCGTCGGATCTTCAGGCGCTGCTGGCCCAGCACGGCCTGGTCATCTCCGCCGGGAAGATGTCCGGTCTGTGGTCGGGCAAGCCGGCCTCGCTGAAGCTGGACGACCTCGACGTCATCTGCGTTGTCCTCGGCTGCGAGATCGGCGAGCTGCTGATCCCCGAGCCGGAGAACGTCGCCAGCCCGGCAACCGATGAGACCCCCGTCGCCCGCGCCGCCGGCGCACCGTTGTCGGTGGTGCCGCGCCGCCGCGACGGGCGCACTCTGCCGCCGCAGTGAGCGGATCGGCCAGGATCCCCGGTTTCCGCGCCCGGTGGAGTGCCACCAGCTGCGTTTCGTGCCTGGCCTGGGGCGTCATGTATGCCGCCGGCAAGTGCCTGGCCTGCTACAACTTCCGTCAGCCAGCCAAGGGACACCACGTCGGAGTGTGCAGCGGGTGCGAACGCGAGCAGCCGCTGAAGACCGGCTACTGCCGACTGTGCTGGCACCAGGCCCGGCTTCTGCGCGACACCGACCCCGACGCGGATGCCCGCGCCAAGAACGTGATGGCCCCGTGGCTGCCCAAAATACGCCACCACCAGCTGTTCCTGGCCGACCTGGAGAACCGGGTCGGACCGCCGAAGACTGGGCGTCGACGCGGCGCGAAAGGACGGCCGCTCAAGCCCGCCCCGGCCCCGGCATCGCGGCCTATCGCGGAGTTCATCCAACCGCCGCTGTTCGACGCCGGAACCCGCGACTACCAGGTGCGCCGCTTCGACCTGCGCAGCGCCACACCCGACAACCCGTGGCTGGCCTGGGCGCTGTACCTGGCCCACAACCTGGCCGAGGCCCGCGGCTGGGAGCCGGTGGTGCGCCGCGGTGTGCAGCGCGTCCTGACCGCGATCCTGGCCGAACACGTCGCCGGCGACACGGTTCGCGCCAGCGACGTCCGCCCGCTGTTCGACAAGCACAGCGTCAGCTTCGTCCGGGTGCTGGAGATCCTCGCTGCGATGGACGTCCTCATCGACGACCGGCCCGACACCTTCGATGCCTGGGTCGGCACGAAGGTCGCCGGCCTGGCGCCGGCCATCGCTCGAGACGTCACAGCATGGGTGAACCACCGCCGCCACGGCGGACCCCGCGCCAAGCCCCGGGACGTGTCCACCTGCCGCATCCAACTGTCCGTCCTGCTCCCGGCGCTGACCAACTGGTCCAGCAACTACGACCACTTGCGTGAAGTCACCGCCGACGATGTCGCCGCGGTGGTTGATGGCTTGACGGGCCGCCGACGGGAGATGGTCGTGACCGCGCTGCGGTCGCTGTTCACCTGGGCCAAGCGCACCGGGCTGATCTTCCGAAACCCGGCTGCGGACATCCGCCTCGGCCGCAAGACCGTCCCGATCTGGCAGCCGCTGACCCGCGGTGAAATCGATCAGACCGTCGCCGCCGCCACAACACCGCAAGCCCGCCTGTTCGTCGCGCTGGCGGCAATCCACGGAGCACGCCCCGGACAGATACGCACCTTGCTGCTGAAGGACGTGGACATCCCCAACCGCCGCATCACCATCGCCGGCCGGGAACGCCCCCTGGACGACCTGACCCACCGTGTCATCCTGCACTGGCTGGACCATCGCCGGACCCGCTGGCCGAACACCGCCAACCCGCACCTTCTCATCAACATGGACACCGCACTGCACCACGCCGCCCCAAGCCACACCTGGATCCTCAACCTGCGCGGCCTGCCGGCCACGATCGAGCGGCTGCGGATCGACCGCCAGCTCGAGGAAGCCCTCGCCAACAACGGCGACCCGCTCCTTCAAGCCGAGGTCTTCGGCGTCCACTCCAGCACCGCGGTGCGTTACGCCACGAACGCCATGCACCTCCTTCGCGACGACCCTCACGCCACCGCCTCCGAGACTTCGCCGCCAACTCCAGGACCCATACCGGACACGGGCAGCGGACTATCCTGGAGTTCGGCGTAGAAGCCCTGATTTTCGCTGGAACTTCTGGACTTTGTCGGGGCGCGGAACAGCAGCACATCTTCGGCCACGATCAGGTGCATCGGTACGCCGGCGGCGCGGGCGGCGCGGATGTTGGCGAGCTGGAAGAACGAGGGCCTGGTGACCAGTTGCCGGTCGCGGGCTCCGGCGATCAGGGCCAGGCAGCGCTCGATCGGCTCCAGTCCCGCCTTCACGCCCGCGGCGATGACCTCGCTGGGCAGGTCGACCAGTTCACCGTGCTCGCGCCAGGGCCGGGCGGTGACCGCGACGACGCCGCCGGGCCGCAGCATCTGGCGGCAGCCGGACAGGATCTCGGCGAACCCGGCGATGAGGTCTTCGCGGTTGGCGTGGGCGAGGTTGCCCCGGTCGGTGGAGTAGCGGAAGTCCGACTTCTGCACCCCGGACTCGCCGGTCTCGGCGGTGGCCTTGACCTGTCCGTGCGTCGCCGCGCCGTAGGGCGGCGAGGTGATAACCAAGGCTGCGGTGCCGACGAGTTCCGGCGGGACAACTTTGACGAGCTTGCGGGCGTCCGCGCGCACGACCAGCGCGGCTTCCTCGCACCCGCTCTGGGCCTTGGCCAGGGCGATGTTCTGCCGGGCGTACTTCGCCCACTTCGCCTCGTACTCCACGCCCAGCGCGCGCCGCCGAAGGTGCAGGGACTCGACCAGGGTGGTGCCGATCCCGCACATCGGATCCACGACCAGGTCGCCGGGTTCGGTGTAGGCGCCGATGGCGTAGGCGGCGATGTCCGGGAGCATCTTGGCCGGGTGCGCGACCGAGTCCGGGACGTAGCGCCCGGCGCGCTGGGTGCGGGAGTTGCGCTGGGCGGTGACCCACACCGAGGTGGGTATCCCGGCCAGGCTGCGGGCCGGGGTGCTGGCCGCGTTGCTCTGGTGGGTGGCGGGGGTTTCAGGCAAGGGTGTCGTCCTTCTCGGGCTTGCGGAAGATGAGCAGGTCGCTGTGCGACCGGGCGTGGATCGGGATGCCTTGGGCGCGGGCGGACCAGTAGGCGTCCAGGTCGGTCTGCGGCAGGGCGGGCGTTATCCCCTCGTGATCGATGTAGGAGTCGATCAGGGCGATGTGCTGCAGGTAGGAAAGGCCGCTGCGGCGGGCTGAGGCGATGGCGGCGCCGGTGTCGTCCCGGAACCCGGAGCCGGGGGTTGGGCGGGGCAGGCGGACGGCGAGGATCCCGCCGTCGGCGAGCATCCGCTTCGCGCCGGCGATGAGCGTCTCCAGGGAGGTTCGGCCGTCCATCGGGGACCAGTCGCGGATCCCGAAGCCGGTGGTGTCGCCGCGGTCTTCGCGGTCGATGGCCAGGAGCGCCACCAGGTCCAATCCCGCCCGGTGCGAGACGACGGAATCGAGAGCCGGGATCCCTGCCTCGGTGGTCCGGTGGTGTCCGGTGATGCTTGCCTTGCGGATCGGGTTGGTGAAGTAGCTCGGTGCGGGGATCCGGATGATCGAGTAGTGCTGGCCGATGGCCGTGAACTGCCGCACGATCTCCGGCACGGCCCACTCCTGGGTTCCTGCGCTGGCGCTGGAGTGGTCGGTGGCCGGGTCGTGCGCGTGGTTGTCGGGGTGGGGGGTGAACCAGGCGGTGGCCGGGACTCCGCATCCGCGGACCCGCTGCTTGCGCTTTGCCGGGGTGTTCTTCTCGGGGGAATCGGTGGTGTTCTCGATGTTGCTTTCGCTGTGATTGTTCGGGGAGTTATGCGTCAGTTCCGTCATGAGCGTTGTTCGTGTCGTGCGGTTCCGCGCCGTTGTGCTGACCTACCCTAGTAAGCCAATTTGAGGGGGTCAGAGTCTCAAGGTTCCGGTAACGGTTCGATATCGCTATCCGGAGCCTTCTTCGCGCATATATAGGTGTCCCCTCGCAAGGCCCGAGGTGCCGCTCGCGCGAAGGCCTCGCCGGGGCGCGTGCCTGCCGTGGCCGCGCTAGCTTCAGGTCCCGCGTGCCCGCTGAGCCTCGGGGTGGATGCGCGATCCGCCCTCGCCTGGCCCGCCCTTACCGCGCCCCGGCGCCAAAGCCCCGGAAGCCCTGCGGAACCCGCGACTCGAGTGCGCCCGAAGCTCGGGGACGGGTACGGCGGCCCAGTCCGTGGCGCCATGCGGCGAGTTCCGCACGAAATGGCAGGTCAACCAGGTTTTAGGCACGCCGTAGGCACGCCATAGGCACGCGGTAGGCACGGCTGGCACACCCCTGGGCGACGGTGTCAGCGCGTCGGCAGCGCAGTCCGGGGCCGCGGATCCACGCCCGGGTCTTCGACCGCGTCCGGCCAGGTCTCCGCGTGCTGCCAGCCGCCAACATCAAGATCTTTAGCGGGCTGTGGTGCAGGCCTCGAACCGCCCGCGCGGACCTGCCGCCGCCGGTCGCGGCGGCTTTAGGCACGCGGTAGGCACGCCGCCGGAAACACAGCGCGGCGAATGTGCCTATGGCGTGCCTAGAACGTGCCCATGATTTGCCTACGGCGTCTCGTTCGATGGAGCTCCCAACCCGGGGAAACCTGATTGACGGGAGCTTTCACAATGAGTGTCGACACCGACATTGACACGCCGCTGGAAACCATCAAGTACGCCTTTGCGCAAATGCGCGAGATGCCGTCGGAGATGACGCTGCGGCTTCCCCCGGTCCCGGTCGGTCCGGTGGACCGGGTCATAGATCTGGCGCAGATATATGAGGCCGTCCACGGAGCCGGGGTCGACCCGGCATTCCGGGCCCTGGTGTGGGCCCAGGTGATCCGCCTGGCGCGGCGCAGGCAGACCGGCTGGTTCCTCGTCGCCGCCGGCCTTGCCTACCCGAAGCTGGTCCACAAGTCGCAGCTGCTGGCCGCGAACTTCCCCGGCGACACCACCGAGGATCAGGCCGATCTGATCGAGGCGTTCCTGACCGCGATCCGCGACATCGACGTGGAGGACTTGTCGATCCCGGATCTGGCTGCCACCGCGGCCTGGCGCGCGTTCACCGCCGTGCGCCGCGAGCGCCGCCGGGAGGAGACGGCTCCGGTGTCGATGCCGATGGCCTCGGAGTCCGCCGCGCCGGCCCCGGAGGTCGAGCACGTGGACATCCTGCTGGCCCGCGCGGTGCGCCTGGATGTCATCACCGCCGACGAGGCGGAGTACATCGGACGCTCCTACATGGAGGACACACCGATCGAGGAGATCGTCGCCTGGGCGGGCATCTCCCGGGCCACGTTCTTCCGCTACCGCACCGCCGCCGAGACCCGCCTGGTCGCCGCCATCCGCGACGGGCGGCTGTAGGCGCCAGGCAGTGCTCGTGACCGAATCGTGATCCAGGCATTGAGACTTTCGGGCCTCTCCACGGCTTACTAAGGGTGCCGGGATAGCAAGCTCCGGCACGCCGCTCGGCCCCAGGCTTCCGCACCCCGCCCCGTGGTGCTGACCCTCCACAACTGCGACCCCGACACCGATCCGAAAAGGAGAACGTGTCGTGCGCGCGGCGGCCTGAAACGCCCCTCGGCGACCCGCACCACCGCAGCACCTTCTCGCGGCAATCCTCGGCCCTTCACAACCCGGTGAGCCTTCCCGCCTCCCGGCGCCGAGCCCGTCCCGGATCTCCCGGATGACGCCGCACCTCCCCGTCCCACCCAGCACCAAAGGACCCACCCATGCACCACTCGAGCCACCCCGCACGCCCCGAAACACCCCAGCCACCGGTACCCGCGCCGTCGGCCCACCGGGCCCGGCGACGCCGCCTGGCCACGCTGATCTGCTCGACCGCCAGCGCCGCTTTCCTGGGCGCGGCACCGGCCCTGGCCGCGACCTCCGGCCAGTACCAGGCCGCGGCCGACATCCCCACCGTCATCTCCAACGTCACGGGCTGGTTGATCGGGATCCTCGCGGTCCTGGCGACGCTGATGCTCACCATCGGCGGCGTCCGCTACGTCCTCGCGGCGGGCGACCCGGCAGAGGTGGAGAAGGCCAAGACCTGCTTCAAGTCCGCCGCGATGGGCTACTGCCTGGCGGTCCTGGCGCCGGTCGTGGTGACCGTCCTCAAGGGCCTGGTCGGCGGCTGACATGCGCGCCGAGCCGAAGTCCGTTCCCCTGCGCGCCGGGGGCGTCGGCGGCCGGGGCCGGGCTTCGGCCCGGCCCGCCGCCCGAGCGATCGCCGCGCTGCTGGCCGCCGTCGCGGCCCTGCTGATCCTGGTCCCCGCCGCCTCCGCCCAGGCCGCACCGAAGGCGGCGGCGCCGCTGGCCGCCGCGCTGCTCCCGGCAGCTCCGGCACCCGCGCCGAGCCCGTCGCCGTCCGGTCCTGGGATCGGTCTGGGACCCGGCGCGGCGACCCCGACCGACACCGTCCCGGCCACCGGCGCGACGGGCGGCAACACCTCCGGCGGCAACTCCGACCCGAGTTTCTGGGACATCCCCGGCCAGATCGAGAAGGCCATCGACGACTGGTTCGCCTCGCTGGTGACCGACGCGCTCAACCCGGTGCTGAGCCTGCTGGGCTCCACCGTGCTGTCCACACCGGACGTCACGACGATGCCGCGCGTCGGGGCGATCTGGACGACGATGGCGCTGCTGGCGAACAGCTTCTACGTCCTGTTCGTCCTGGCCGGCGGCATCATCGTGATGACCCACGAGACGCTGCAGTCCCGGTACGCGATGAAGGACATCCTGCCGCGGCTGTTCGCCGGATTCCTGGTCGGCAACGCCTCCCTGGCGATCCTCGGGCTCATCATCCACCTGGCCGACGTGCTCGCCCAAGGCGTGATGGGACAAGGGCTGGATCCGAAGGCCGCGGGCACCGCCCTGGCCCACATGATCACCGGTTCGATCCTCAATTCCGGCGGCGTGTTCCTGGCGATCCTCGGTCTGGTCGCCGCGGTCATGGCGGTGGTCCTTCTGATCACCTACCTGGTCCGGGTCGCGCTCATGGTGCTCCTGGCCGTCGCCGCCCCGGTGGCGCTGGCGTGCCACGCGCTGCCGCAGACCGAGGGTCTGGCGCGGCTGTGGTGGCGGGCGGTGATCGGCACCCTGGCGATCCAGCTCGGGCAGTCGCTGGTGCTGGTAACTGCGCTACAGATCTTCTTGGACCCCGGAGGCCAGACCGCGCTCGGGTTCCCGACCGGCTCCGGCCTCACCGACCTCCTGGTGTTCATCATGCTCTTCTTCATCCTCATCAAGATCCCGTTCTGGGTCGGCCGCAGCGTGTTCGGCCGCTCCCAGCTCCTTGCCATGGCCAAGGGCATCGCCACCTACAAGTTGATGGGCGCGGCCGGGCTGCGCGGCAAGCGCCGCGCCTCGTCCAACCGCCCGCAGGCCGGACGCAGCGCGGGCCCCACCCCGCCGGGCGGACGCTCGGGCAGCGGTACACGCCCGAGCGGTCCGACACCGAGCAGCGGCTCCGGTCCGCGTGCGGTGCCGCCCGCCTCCTCGGGCCGGCCCCGGTACGTGCAACCGGGACTGTTCCCACCGCCGCCGAAACTCCCCAGGCCGCAGGCGCCACGCGAGGCAGTAGAGCTGAACATGCCCGCGCCGGCGCGATCACCAGTCCGGCAGACGGCGCTGTTCGACCGGCGCGGCAACGTCACCCCGGCCGCCGCGCCCCCAGTCCCGCCGCCCACCCAAACGAAGCCGGGCCGCGTGGTCCAGCCGGGCCTGTTCCCCCCGCCGCCCCGCACGCCCCGGCCAGCACCGGCCCGCGAGGCGATCGACCTGAACCGGCCCGCGCCGCCGCGCTCGCCGAACCGGCAGTACGCGCTGTTCGACCTGCGCGGGCAGGTCACCCCGGCCGCCGCCTCGGCCTCGAGCCCGCCGCCGGTCCCGACCCCGGTCTCGGCCGCGAAGAAGACCGCGCCGCCGAAGAAGACCGGAAGCCCGGCCCGCACGGCGGCGGTCGCTGCCGCTGGCAGCACGCGGACCCCGCCGCCCCCGAAGCGATCTGCGGCTCCCGCGCCGAAGAAGACCGTCGCGAGCGCCGGGGCTGCGGCGCCGCCCGCACGCACGTCAGGCGCGGCGGGCGCGGCCAAGCCGGTGCCGAAGAAGGCCCCTGCCGCCAAGCCGGCACCGGCCAAGGCCGCCTCGCCGCGGGCCGCCGCACCCAGAAAGCCCACTGCTCAAGGAGGAACCTCGAAGTGACGAACCACCGTCCGGCGTCCACCGCGCACGGCGCCTACCGGGGCCGGCACCGCAAGCCGCGCCCCACCCTGGCCAAGTTCATCTACGACCGGCTGACCGTCCCGGTCCCGACCCGGGTCCACCCGGCGCGGGAGATCGCAATCCGGGCCCGCCGGTCGGCCGCGCGCCAGCGCCGCGCGGCCGGAGGCCGTGATGCGTGAGTCCGGCGAGCGGTATGCCACCCGCATCCCGGCCGACGTCGATCGCCCGGATGTGATCGTCGCCAGGTTGACCGCGCGGCAGGTGGTGATCCTGGCCGGCACCGGGCTGCTGGTGTGGGCCGGTTTCATGGCCGCGCACGCCACCCTGCCGCGCGTCCCGGCGGTGTACCTGATCGCCCCGGCCGCCCCGGTCGCGGCGATCGCGATCGGGCTTGCGCTGGGCAAGCGCGACGGACTCACCGCCGACAAGTTCGTCCTGGCCGCGCTGCGCCACGGCCGCACACCCAAGCACCTGGTCGCAGGTTCCGACGAACCGGCGCAGCCGCTGCCGCAGTTCCTGGGCAAGCAGCTGCGGGCCAAGGCCGGACCCACTCCGGCACCTGTGCCGATGCCCGCGCACGGCATCGACGCGGGCGGCGTGATCGACCTCGGCAGCGAGGGCTACGCGGCCCTGGCGGCGTGCGGGGTGGTGAACTTCGCGCTGCGCACCCCGGTCGAGCAGGACGGGCTGGTCGGCTCGTTCGGCCGGTGGCTCAACGGCCTGACCGCACCGGTCCAGCTCCTGGTGCGCACCCATCGCTTGGACCTGTCCGGGGCGGTCGAGCAGCTGCGCGAATCCGCCCCGGGCCTGCCCCACCCGGCCCTGGAGGCCGCCGCCGCCGAGCACGCCGAGTACCTCGAGCAGTTGGCCGGCCGCCGCGACGTCCTGCACCGCCAGGTGCTGCTCGCGGCACGCGAGCCGCGCACCGGCCGCAAGGCCAAGGCCGGCGGCCCGGACGCCGCCGCCCCGCAGCGGTTGCACCGCCGCCTGGACGAGGCCGCGCGCGCTCTGGCCGGGGCGCAGATCCAGGTCCGGGCCTTCGACGACGCCCGCCTTCGCCACCTGCTGGTCGACGCCACCGGCGCCGGCCGCGAACCCACGGAAGGAGAAGACGACTGATGAAACTCACAGCTCTGGCCGGCAAGCGCCGCGACCCCGAGCCGACCCGCGAACCGGTGCGCGCCGCAGAGGCCATGCCGGCGCCGGAGTCGGTGACCGTCGCCCCCAGGCACCTGCGGATCGGCGACATGTACGCCGCCAGCTTCGCCGTCACCGGCTTCCCCTCGGAGGTCGGCGCGGGCTGGCTGGAACCTTTGCTGACCTACCCCGGGCGCCTGGACGTGTCCCTGCACGTCGAGCCGATCGAGACGCAGGTCGCCGCCGAGCGGCTGCGCCGTCAGCGGGCCCGCTTCGAGTCCGGCCGCCGCGCCGACTTCGAGAAGGGCCGCTTGGCCGACCCCTACGCCGAGGCCGCCGCCGAGGACGCCACCGAGCTGGCCTACCGGCTCGCGCGCGGCGAGGGACGGCTGTTCCGGGTCGGGCTGTACCTCACCGTCTACGCCGGGAGCGAGAAGGCCCTCGCCGAGCAGGTCTCGGCGGTAAAGTCCCTGGCCGCGGGGCTGCTGCTGCAGATGCAGCCCACCAGCTTCCGCGCCCTGGCCGGCTGGACCAGCTGCCTGCCGCTCGGGGTGGACGCGATCAAACTGCGCCGCACCTTCGACACCGCGAGCCTGGCCTCGGCGTTCCCGTTCACGTCCCCGGACCTGTCGCCGATCGACCCGACCGACACCGCCGCTCCGGACGGCATCCTGTACGGCGTCAACGCCGCCTCAAGCGGTCTGGTCATCTACGACCGGTGGGCGCAGGACAACTACAACAGCATCGTGTTGGCCCGCTCCGGGGCCGGGAAGTCGTTCTTCTCCAAGCTGGAGATCCTGCGCTCGCTCTACCGGGGCGTGCAGGTGCTGATCGTCGACCCGGAGAACGAGTACGAGCGCCTGGCGGCCTTCGCCGGCGGCGCGTATCTGGACCTCGGTGCCGAGGGCGTGCGGCTGAACCCGTTCGACCTGCCCGAGGGCGCGGACAAGACGGCGGGCAAGACCAACGCGCTGATCCGGCGGGCGCTGTTCCTGCACACGTTCATCTGCGTCCTGCTCGGCGAGCAGCTCGGTCCCGGCGAGCGCGCCGCCCTGGACCGGGGCGTGCTGGCCGCCTACGCCGCGGTCGGCATCACCTCCGATCCGCGCACCTGGGCCCGGACCGCGCCGATCCTGTCCGACCTCGCCGACGCGCTGCTCGCCCAGGGCACCCCGGAGGCGACCAGCCTGGCCGCGCGCCTGGAGCCGTTCACGATCGGATCCTGGGCCGGGCTGTTCGACGGCCCGACGACCACCGCCCCGTCAGGGCATCTTCAGGTGTTCTGCCTGCGGCACCTTCCCGACGAGCTGAAGACCGTCGGGACGCTGCTGGTGCTGGACACCGTGTGGCGGCAGGTCACCTCGCGCGAGCGCCGGCGGCGCCTGGTCGTGGTCGACGAGGCGTGGATCTTGATGCGGGAGCCGGAGGGCGCGAAGTTCCTGTTGCGCATGGCCAAAGCCGCCCGCAAGTGGTGGGCCGGGCTCGCGGTGATCACGCAGGACACCGCCGACGTGCTGTCCACCGACCTGGGCCGGGCCGTGGTCGCCAACGCGAGCACGCAGATCCTGCTGCGGCAAGCCCCGCAGGCGTTGGACGCCGTGGCTGACGCCTTCCACCTGTCGGCGGGCGAGCGGGACTTCCTGGCCACCGCCCCAGTCGGCACAGGACTCCTGGCCGCCGGCGAGCAGCGCGTCGCCTTCGCGGCCGTGGCGTCGGAAACCGAGTACGCGGTCGCGACCACCAACCCGGCCGACCTGGTCGACGACGAGGAGCCGGACGACTACTTCGACCCCGAACTCGAGGCCGACGCCACCGACTCCGACTCCGACTCCGACGCAGTCTCCGCACCGGCGTTCAGCACCGCTGACCTCGACGACCCAGACGGAGCCCTGCTCTGACCCTCCCCGCCACCCCCGTCCCCACCACCGGAAGCACAGCCTTGGCCCTGACCAGCACCACCCCCGCACCCTCCCCGACCGTCCCCACCCCACACCCGCCGTCCGGCCTCATCGCCCGGCTGGTCACCCACCCCGGCGAACAGTTCGCACACTTGGGCCGCATCGCCGAGCACGTCGCATTCTCCTATGGCCTGCTTTGGGGGCCGCTGACCCTCGCCGCCATCGCCACAGCCCTGTTCGCCCGCGCCCGTTACCGCCGCCGCGTCCACGAACGCTTCACCCGCGAGGCGCGCTTGATCACCGTGATGGCGCCGCCGAAGGTCGACGCCGACGGCGCGCACGCGTTGTGGTCGCACCTGCTCGGCCTGCTGCGCCCGGCCCGCCGCCGCCTACTTGCGGGCCAGCCGCACCTGGGGTTCGAGTACGGCTGGACCCGCGCGGGCCTGAAGATATCGATCTGGGTCCCCGGCGTGGTGCCGCCCGGCATGATCGAGCGCGCCATCGCCTCAGCCTGGCCAGGAGCGGCCACCGACACCCAGCCCGCCGCCGAGGCCCCGCTGCTCCCCGCCAGTGCGACCGCGACCGGTGGCCGTCTGCGGCTTGCCCGCACCGAGCTGCTGCCGATCGAGACCAGCCACCACGACGACCCGCTGCGTCCGCTGCTCGGGGCGTGCGCCGGACTGTCCGGCGCCGAGCACACCGCCGTGCAGATCCTGGCCCGCCCGGTCACCGGCCGCCGCAGCCGCCGCGCGCGCCGCCAGCTGACCGCGCTGCGCACCGGACGCACCGCCAGCCCGATCGCCCGCGTCCTGGACACCGTCACCCCCGGCGCCAACAACGCCTCGCGTCCTGCGGCGCGGATGCCGGGCGTACCAGCCGACCCGACGAAGACCGCCGAGCTGCGCGCCGCCTCAGCGAAGGTCGCCGGCGGGCTCTGGGACGTCCGCGTCCACTACGCCGCCGCCACCACCGGGCAGGGCGAGACCGGCAAGAGCCCACGGCTTCGGGGCCGCGCGCACGCCATCGCCTCGGCGTTCTCCATGTTCGCCGGGTCCAACTGGTTCGCCCGCAAGAAGCTGTCCAGCCCGGTCGCGGTCGTGAACTCCCGGCGCTTCACCGGGCGAGGCAGCCTGCTCGGCGTCGCGGAACTGGCCGCGATCGCGCACCTGCCCACCGACGCCGCGGCCCCCGGCGTCGAGCGTGCCGGAGCCCGCGCCGCCGTCCCGCCGCCCGGAATCCTCACGCCCACCGGACCCGGCGCCGACCCGGCGGTCCCGCCGGTCAAGCCGCTGGGCGTCTCGGAGTCCGCGAACCCGCGCCCGGTCGGGCTCGCCGTGGCCGACGCCCGCCAGCACGTCCACATCCTCGGCGCCACCGGCTCCGGCAAGTCGACCCTGATGACCCACATGATCCTCGACGACGTCCAGGCAGGTCGCGGCGTCGTGGTCATCGACCCCAAGGGCGACCTGATCACCGACATCCTCGCCCGCCTGCCCGAGTCCGCCGTCGGCCGCACGGTCGTGTTCGACCCCGACGACGCTTCCGCACCGCCGAGCCTCAACGTCCTGCAACTGGAGCGTCCCGACGAAGTCGACATGATCGTCGACAACCTGTGCGGCCTGTTCGGCCGGATCTTCTCCTCGTTCTGGGGACCCCGCACCGACGACAACCTGCGCAGCGCGTGCCTGACCCTGCTGCACGCGCCGGAGGCCGCGACCGGCGGCGTGACCCTGGCCGACATCCCGCGGCTGCTCGGCGAGGACGCCTACCGCCGGCGCATGACCGCGACCCTGAAAGACCCGGTCCTGCGCGGGTTCTGGTCCCAGTACGAGCAGCTGTCCGAGGCTCAGCGGGCGAACCATGTCGGGCCGCTGATGAACAAGCTGCGCGCTTTCCTGCTGCGGTCGTTCGTCCGCGACTCGATCGCCGACGGCCCGTCCAGCTTCGACATGGAGAAGGTGCTGGACGGCGGGGTGCTGCTGGTGCGGCTCCCGAAGGGCGTCATCGGCGAGGAGACCGCCAAACTCCTGGGCTCGTTCGTCGTGGCGAAGGTCTGGCAGGCCGCGTCCCGCCGGGCGAAGCTGCCGCAGTCCAAGCGCCTGGATTGCGCACTATATCTAGATGAGTTCCAGAACTTCCTCAATTTGCCGTATCCGATGGAGGACATGCTCGCCGAGGCACGCGGCTACAAGCTCTCGCTCACCCTGGCCCACCAGAACCTCGCCCAGCTACCGAACGACCTGCGCGAGGGCATCTCGGCGAACGCGAGAACGAAGCTGTTCTTCAACTCCTCCCCGGAGGACTCCCGGCTGCTGGAACGGCACACCACCCCGATCCTGCTCGCCCACGACCTGTCCCACCTCGGCGCGTTCCAGGCCGCGGCCCGACTGGTCACCGGCTCCCAGCAGCGGCCCGCCTTCACGCTGCGGACCAAGCCGCTGCCGGAGCCGACCGCGGGCCGAGAGGCCGCGATCCGCCGCTCGGCGCGCGAAGCCTTCGGCCACGCCCCAGGCCAGGTCCGCAAGCCCGGCCAGAACGGGCCGCAGCGGCGCGGCGGCGGCAGGCCCGCCGGCCAAGCCCGCGACCACGGCGACCCGCGCACGAAGGGCCCTGACACCCCGAACCCGCCAGCCGACGGCGAGGACGGCCTGCCCGAGGCCGCCTGACACGCCGCGCGGCCCGGCGGTCCGCACCGCGAACTCCACACCTCGACCGAACCGATGAAGGAGGATGCTGTTGACGCCGCCCAACCCCACGCCGCCGACGCACCCGGACTACCTGCCCGCCGCCGTCATCCGCGAACCCGCGCCGTCGGCGCGGCGCGCCGCGCTGGCCGAACTGGCCGCACGGCTCACCGTCCGCGACCGCTGGCTGCTGCACGCCCTGCGCGAGCACCAGGTCCTCACCGGACCTCAGATCGCCCGCATCGCCTTCGACGGGCCCCGTATCGCCAACCGGCGCCTGAAGATCCTCGCCGAGGAGCTGCGCGTCATCGACCGGTTCCGGCCGCTGCGCGCGATCGGCTCCGCCCCCGAGCACTACGTCCTCGGGCCCTACGGCGCCCAGGTCCTCGCCGCCGAGGCCGGGGTC
This sequence comes from Catenulispora yoronensis, assembly GCF_039531695.1. Taxonomy (NCBI): domain Bacteria; kingdom Bacillati; phylum Actinomycetota; class Actinomycetes; order Catenulisporales; family Catenulisporaceae; genus Catenulispora; species Catenulispora yoronensis. The sequence continues at coordinate 18,501 of NZ_BAAAQN010000028.1, read as the reverse complement.
ACCATCAAGGAACTGGGATACCACCGCAACCGCGCCCTGGCCATCGCCCACAGCCCGCGACTGAACCACCAGGTCGGCGTGAACGAGGTCTACTCCCACCTCGCCGCCGCATCCCGGACCGCCGGCGGCAGCCGGACACGGCAGGACGCCGAGAACGACGTCGCCAAGGAGGCGCTGGTCAGCTGGTGGTCGGAGCTGACGTGCTTCCACCTCTACGGGGACCTCGCCCGCCCCGACGCCTTCGGCCGCTGGCAGGCCCCGGGAACCGGCGGCGGGGTGCGGACGGCGGAGTTCTTCCTGGAGTACGACACCGGCACCGAGAACCTGGACCGCCTCCTGGCCAAACTCGACGGCTACGCCCGGCTCGCCGCGGTCACCGCCATCGACACCCCGGTGCTGTTCTGGCTGCAGTCCCCGCTGCGCGAGCGCGCCCTGCACCGCCTGCTCGCCCTGAACCCGCCGGCCGTCCCGGTCGCCACCGCTACGCCGACCGCGTGCGAGGGGACCACACCGGCGGGTCCGGTGTGGGAGCTGGCCGCTCGGCGCACCGCCCGGCGGCTGCACCTGGCCGAACTGGCTGCCTACACCGCCGGGGGCGGGCACCGCGCCGCCGAGCGCGACGCCGACGCGGTGCGCACCGGGCGGCTGTTCGACCCGCCCGCCCCGCTGCCCCCGGACAGCGAACGGCCCGCACAGGGGCGGGAGCGCCGGGATGGCTAAGCTCGGCGCCGCCGCGGCCGGGGCACTGCTGCTGGTCATCATCCTGATAGCCGGAGCCGCCGCCGGCGTCGCGTCGATGTTCGGCCTCGGCTCAGACTCCCCACCCTCGGCCACCGCCGCGGCCGACATCCCCACCGACTACCTCGTGGTCGACATGCAGGCCGCCGCCACCTGCCCGGGATTGAGCTGGACGGCGCTAGCCGGCATCGGCAAAGTCGAGAGCGACTTCGGCCGCGCCAAGGACCAGGTCAGCTCCGCCGGGGCGGTGGGGCCGATGCAGTTCCTCCCGGCCACCTTCGACGAGTACGCCCAGCCCGTCCCGCCCGGCGGTGCCGACCCGCCGACCCCGTGGGACCCGGTCGACGCCATCTATGCCGCCGCGAGAATGCTGTGCGCCAACGGTGCGAAGAACGGCACGGACATCCATGCCGCGATCTACGCCTACAACCACTCCGACGACTACGTGAATAAAGTCCTCGGTTACGCCGCCGGATACTCCACCGCGATCGGCGACACGGGAGCCCCCGTGGCAGGCTCCGACTCGACGGTCGTGCAGAAAGTCCTCGCCTACGCCAACGCCCAACTCGGCGTCCCCTACGAATGGGGCGGCAACGGTCCCGCCCACGGACAGGGATTCGACTGCTCCGGGCTCGTCCAGCAAGCCTACGCCGCCGCCGGAATCACTCTCCCGCGCGTGGCCACCGACCAATACCACGCTGGAAAAATACTCCCGCCCGGAACACCGCTGGAACCCGGCGACCTGCTATTCTTCGGAGACCCGCAATTCGCACACCATGTCGGCATATACATCGGCAATGGTAAAATGATCGACGCGCCCAATCCCACTACGGTGGTGCGGATCGAGGATTACCACTGGCCGGACTACTTCGCCGCGACCCGGCCGACCGCCCGCGGATAGCGCCGTGTAGGTTCTCGTTGATTCTTTCAGTTGAGCGGCCTTGTTTTCGGTAACTTTTCGGTAGCTCTCGTTGTGCTTGTCGCTTTCCCGTCGAGTTGTCGCCCACGTGTCGCCTACGACAGATCGGTGGGATCGGCGCCTCGTCGCTGGGACTGGGTGCTCGTGTGTGCTCCGAACAGTCGTTGCTCTGGAGCGTTGGTGCCGTCATGCTGCCGGTGTGAAGCGACTTGCTGGGGTGGCGGCCGTGACCGTCGTCGTGGTCTGCGTTCTGGTTGCTGGATGTGTCGTGTTCGCCCCAGCCTGGCTCGTCCGGCACGACGTTGGTGTCGGCGGCGCTTCGGCCCTCTCGGCTGGTGATCGGCTCAAGGCTGTGAACGACGTGCGATCCACGCTGCTTCAGGCGTTGGCTGGCGTCGTCGCCCTGGGCGGTGTCGGGCTGGGCGCACTGATGACGCTGCGTCAGATCCGGGTGAATCGAGAAGGGCAGTTCATCGACCTGTTCAACAAGGCCGTCGAACAGTTGGCGAGTGATCAGGTGGGCGTGCGTCACGGGGGTGTGTATGCGATGGAGAGGATCGCAGAGGCGGTTCCGCAATACCGGGGTCACATCGCGGCGCTCCTGGCGTCGTTCGTTCGCCAGCAGGCGCCGTGGCCGCCGATCCGGCCGCTGAAGGAGGTGGACGCCGAGCGGCAGCGTTTTCACGGTGGTCTTCGCGATGACATCGGCGGCGCCATGGGAGCTCTCGGCCGACGAAGCATGATCGGTCCGGGCGACAGCATCGAATTGGAGAAGGTCGATCTGCGCGGCGCGGAGCTCGGCGGAATGGACTTGAGCGACTTCTGCTTCACGGGTGCCAATCTCGACGGTGCCGACCTTGCCGGAAGCGACCTGTCGCGCGCGATCCTTGCCGGGGCAAGCCTGAGGAACGCCGACCTGACCGGCACGAGGCTGGATGGCGTGGATCTCACCAGCGTTGACCTGACCGGAGCCACGGGCATCCCGGCAGATCAGAAGGAGGCCCGGCAGGGTGCGTCACCCGATCCAGTCGCGTCGGCCTGAGGAATCCGACAAGTCATGGGATCCGGCCCTACGACAAGCCGGTGGGAATCGGGACGACGATGCAGGTCAGCTCCATGAGCGGCGACAACTGCGACGGAAGCCCACGTTTTCGCCATGAACCGCCAGTGTCAGGGTGCTGGGCGGGCTGACCTGCGGCGCCTACTTTTCAGTTGACGGCCCCTGTGATGACCGGCGTGTCGGCGCTGGGCGGCGTCGTCGGTGGCGAGGGTGTGTCATGGCCGCGGTGGCGTCAGGCGGGACCGTGGAGGTTCGTTGGCGGCGCGAGGACGGTCGCTTCGACGACGCCGTGTTGGAGCGGTTGCCGCTGGCGGAGGTCGTGGCCGGCCTGCCGGTGCGGGAGTTCCGGTCGTATCGGGGCCGGGTGCACTACTCGGGCTGGTATTTCTCCTCCACGATGGGTCGGCACGTCGTCTATGAGAGCCGTCTGGAGCTGGCCAGGATCATGCTGGCCGACATGGATCCGGACGTGGTCGGGATCGCGGCGCAGCCTTTCTGGATGGCCGGAGCCGATGGGGACCGGGTCCGCCGGCATGTTCCGGATCTGCTGCTGGCCTTCGCGGGCGGCGGGGTCGCCGTGGTGGATGTGAAGGCGGCCTTCCGGCTGTCGGATCCGAAGGTGGCTGCACCGCTACGCCACCGCGATGCGCTTCCCTACCCTGTCGGCCGCCGGACGCTTCCTCGCCATCAAACCCGAGACCCTGTCCACCCAGATCGCCCGCCTCGAACACGACATCGGCCACCGGCTGCTGCACCGCTCGGCCCCGGGACGCCCGCAGACGCCGACCGAGCGCGGCCACGCTCTCCTGGAGGCCATCGAACAACCGAACGTCCGAGCCCTGATGGCCCAGGCCCTGGGCCCGGAGTGGAAACCCGCCCGCCCCAAACGATCCCTGGTCCGGCGCGAGACCGCCGCCCTGATCGAACAGCGCCGGCCCGCACGCCAGGACCCGTGGGCCGGCCTGGGCGTCCGGCGCCCCAAACAGATCGGGCCCGCCACCACCAGGACACTCCAGGCCCTGCTGGAATACCCAGACCAGGAACGCTACGCCGCCGACATCGGCCAACGCGCCGGCCTGGGCCGCGGCACGGTCTATCCCATCCTGGACCGGCTGACCCGGGCCGGATGACTACCGAACGCTGGGAAGACGAGCAATCATGGACCGCCCGCAACAAACCCGGCGTCAAGCACCAATCCCGACGGCACTACTACCGGCTCACCCGCGACGGACGCCACGCCGCACAAATAGCGATCACCGAACGCCGCGAAAGACGCCGAAGAAACTGAAAACTTCAACGAGAACGATCAACTGAAAACTACCCGAGACCACCCCAGCCGCCACAGCTCACCACCGCGTCCACTGAAGACTCCGGCGAGAACCTACACGCCGCCGGGAAGGCCGTCCCGGACGTCGGGCGGGGTGCCCGTCCAGGATCTGTTTCGGGGGCCGCTTCCGCGCCGCCTGACTCGCCTACGGCGAGGCTGGCGCGGGCCCGGCCGCCCTGCACTGGTGCCGGCGAGACCCGCCACCGGGCCGCCGTCAGACGCCACCGGTAGGCCCTGCCCGGCCTAGCCGGGCAAGCAGAACGGCAGGACGCCTCCAGGGCAACTCGGACTTGGTTTGTCAGACCCCTGCGGCGGCGGCCGACGGAGCCCAGTCCTGCGACAGGTCCATCCACAGGTCCAATCAGTGATCCTTCCACTGGTCCTGCTGTGAATGGATCACCCAGTTCCGGCTAAGCCGCAGGTCAGACCTCAAATAGGCACGGCTGAGACGACCAGACTGATCGGTAGAAGTAACTAATCCCGATCCCTGTGCGGCGGTCCCCGCGCTCCCTCATCCCCTCGTTTTCTGCCTCCCTCCTCCTTCCCTCCTCCTTCTCACCTCCTGTTCTCCTCGCCTCTCATCGTCTCTCTATAAACCCCCTTGTTCCTTGCCTCAGACCTTCTTCAACCCCAACCCCTGCCTGCGTCCGACCTCGCCCCTCGACCGGCGATCCCGAACCCGGCTACATCACCGTCAATGCCCGATCGATCGCGCTCGGTAACTTGACTCAAGTGTAACCAAAGCCTTGAAAGCTTCTAATTCGGGCATAGATGGCCAATCAGCGCCACGGGCGGCGGGCGGCGCGGCGGGCGGCGTACCGCCCGCGCGCGGCGCGCGCGAAACGGTGAACCGTAGGCGCGTGCGCCGCACGGCATGCGAAAACTAGGCGCGCGGGGCGCGAACGCCATGGTTCATAGCCGGAAACGGCGCGCCTCGACGCTTTCGGAGGGAACATCGCCAAAGAGTCTTGGAAAGCGTCGAGAAAATGCAAAACAACGACACTTATCAAGGCGCATTTCGACTGGATCTATGGCCGAAAGCCGAGCTATATTAGTGATGTGCCCGGGGGGAAGCCCGAAGCGGGAATAGCGAACCGGTCACAAAAGAAAGTCAGAAACACCGACTCGACTCTTAGCGAATGCCGAGATAGGGTTAGATTATCAGCCCGGGAAACCGGAAAGAAAGTCCCCGGAAGTACTACCGGGAAAACCCAGAAAGACTCTGACCTGGCGCGAGCCTTGTCAAAATCAGGCAAGAAATAGCATCATGCAATACCCGGCTAACGCAATCACGCAAACGAAAGGATTAATGCAATGGCGGAAACGGTATTGGCCGCGTGCGATGAATGCGGCGCGGAACCCGGACAGAAGTGCGGCCCCATGTGTACCGCGCCGTTCGGGCCGGGCGGACCGTATGAATACATGTCGCCGGACGACGAACACCCCGCCGTCACCGCCGCCATCGCCGCGCTACACGCTCACGGCGTCAGCGCCCGGGTCGTCAGCCCTGACGGTCGCGGCTACCTCCTGGAAATCGTCACCGGGACCGACGGGTCGCACATCTGGATCGGCGCGCCCGAGTTCCTCCCGGACATGCGGTGGCCCGAGGAATCGGGGACCGGATGGGTCGCCAATCACCGTGACGCCGAGGACGACTTCATCGACGCCCCGTACTACGCCTGGGACAACCCCGACCCCGAGCCGATGGCCGCCGCCGTCGCCTCCTACATCGCCGCCCTCTGACACGCCCTCACCGACAGAAAGCACCGCGCCACCATGACCACGCCCACCACCGCCGCCACCGCACCGGGCATACCCAACCTCCCCGCGCCCTCGGCCCCGACTCCGCCCATGTGGGCCTCCGCCAACCCCCCGACACCGACACCGCCGCCGCCTCCGTCCGCCGCACCGCCCGTGACCGCGCCGCCCGCCGCCTTGGCGGTGAAGGCCAAGCCCGGGGAGTTGCGCGCCACGGTCGCCGGGATCCTGGCCGCCGACCCCGCCACCGAGTTCTCCGTCACCGACCTGGTCGGCACCCTCGGAAACTCCGGCGGCGCGATCGGCAACGCCTGCGAGACCCTGGTGGCGCGCGGTGAAGCGGAAAAGGTCGGCACCAGCCCCCGCCGCTACAAGGCGAACGCCAATACCTCCGCCGCCGCCGTCAAGCCCGTGATCACCGCGCCCGGTCAAGGAGTCCCGCCCCGCGCGCCCCGCCCCGCCGGCTCGGCGAGCACAACTCCGAGCACGACTCCGACCACACCTGCGAGCACGACTCCGCCCGCCGCCGTACCGCCGCCTCCGGCGGCGCGGACCGCCGGAGGCAAGATCGGGCCGATCCGACGGCCCAACGGCGCGATGTACTACCCCCGCGCCCTGGCACCGGGCGTGTCCGACGTAGAGGCGTTGCGGAAACTGCGGGACGCCGGGATCCCCGCCCTCCTGTACGGACCCCCGGGAACCGGGAAGACCTCGATGGCCGAGGCCGCGTTCGAGGACCTGATCACGGTTGCGGGCGACGGCGACACCACGGTCGGGGACCTGATCGGGGACTGGACCCAGAAGGACGACGGCGGATACGAGTTCAAGTACGGGCCCGTGATCGAGGCCATGCTCGAAGGTCGGGCCCTGCTGATCGACGACGCCACTCTCATCAGCCCCAAGGTGCTGGCAGCCATGTACCCGGCCATGGACGGCCGGAAGCAGATCACCGTGAAGGCGCACAAGGGCGAGATCATCACGGCCGAGGACGGGTTCTACGTGATCGCCGGACACAACCCGGGCGTACACGGGGCCATTCTGACCGACGCCTTGAGCTCGCGTTTCAGCACCCAGATACATGTCGAGACCGACTACGACCTGTGCCGACAGCTCAAGATCGACTCTAAGGCCGTGACCATCGCCCGGAACCTGGCGAAACTCGTCGTCTCCGGCGAGATCGGCTGGGCACCGCAGCTACGGGAACTCATCGCGTTCCAGAAGATCGCCGACACCATCGGGCTGGAGGTCGCCTTCGCCAACCTGATCGGGATCGCCCCGGCCGAGGACCGCGACCAGGTCGCCGAGGTCGTCAACAAGGCGGCGGGCCAGAAGGTCACCGCCCTGGCCCTGGGCAAGCAGATCTAGCTCCGCCCCGCGCGCACCCCTCAGGCCGCCTCCGGCCGAACCCCTCGAACAGCCCCGCTCACCTGGAGTGTCGATCCGCCATGCCCGCGCACCGCCACGTAGACCCCAACCCGCCCGCCGTCACCGACCTCGAAGCCGAGGCCGCGCGGTGGGAGGACGACGGAGGACCCGCCACCCCCCAGCTCGCCGCCGCGCGATGGGACCGGGAGCGAGGATCGTCCGAGCAGATCGACGCCGAATGGCTGCGGATCTCCGCCGAACTGACCGCCCGGTTCCCGATGATCGGCGACCGCGAGGACTGCATCGTCACGGTCGAGACCCCGACCCGCTCCGGTGCCCCGGCCGCCTTCTACCCGACCCTGGCCAAGGTCGAGGTCGACCGGGAGGTGTTCGCCGGACACGCCCCGGCCACGATCCGCCCGGCCCGGTACGGCGACGAGGACCGGTACCCGGCCGCCTGGGGAGCGTTCTGCCACGAAGGCGCGCACGCCGCCCACACCAAGTGGGGCGTCGCGACCACGCCCGACCAGCGGATGACCGCCGCCTACGCCGCCGCCGACATGCTCGAGGAGTGCCGCGCCGAGCACCGCCACCTGGGCCGCCGCCCCGGAGACCTGAAGTACATCCGGTCATGCGCCACCGACCTCGTACTCGAGGGCATGGGCAGCAACATCCCGGACAACGCCTGGTCGGCGGGCTACGCCGCAGGGCTGATCTTGTCCCGCCGCGACGCCGGGATCCTGGAGGACCACGAGGTCGCCGACCTCGAGGCCGAGGTCACGAAGATCCTGGGTGAGGACACCGTGGCCGAGCTGACCGAGATCTGGACCGCCGTACGCGACACCGCCGACGACGACCACGAGGCGATGCTCGAACACGGGCGGGCCTGGTGCCAGGCGGTCGGGCACGACCCCAGCCAGCCCGACCCGAAGGAATCCGAGGACGAGTCGGAGGACGGGCAGCAGCCCTCGATCCCCGGCGGCGCGGCACCGGGCACCGCTTCCGGAGCACCGTCCGGCGCGCCGAACGGGGGCGCGATCAAGGCGGCGATCGGGAAGACCGCCGCGAAGGTCGCCGCCACCGAGTCCGCCCGTCAGCGCGCCGAGCAGGCGGCACAGTTCGCCGCCAACCGCGCCGCCGCCGAGAAGATCCGGGCGAAGAAGGCCAAGGCGTCCCGGGCCCGCCGAGCCGAGGACACGGCCAAGGCGGTGTTCGCCCCGAACGCCGGAACCTTCACCCCCGGCGGCATGTCCGGAGGCGTCGCACCCACCCCGGTGATCGGCACCAGGACGCCCACGACTGCGGAGAAGGCCGCCGCCGGCAAACTCGCCCGAGGACTGCGGAAAGCCGCCTACCGCGAACGAGTCGAGACACGCACCTCCTCGGCCGCGCCGCCCGGACGCCTGAACATGCGCGCCGCCATGAATCGCGACGCCCAGCGCGCCGCCGGGGCGACCCCGACCGCCCTGCCCTGGACCTCCACCTCGCGGCGCGCCACGCCCACCCCGCCGCTGCGCGTGGGGATCGCGGTCGACGTCTCCGGATCGATGAGCCCGCTGGCCGGACCCATCGCCTCGGCCGCCTGGATCCTCACCAAGGCCGCCGCCGCCACCGACCCCGACTCCCGCACCGCCACCGTCGCCTACGACCAATCCCTCACCGCCATCACCCGCCCCGGACGGGCACCGGAGCGCGCCACGATCTTCGACGCCACCGGAGGCGGCCACGCCCTCGGCGACGCGATCGACGCCCTGGACGCCGCCCTCGGACTGTCCCGCCCCGGCGCGGGACGCCTGCTGGTGATCGCCTCCGACGGCTACTACCAGAGCCACGAGCGGGCCGCCGCCGCCTGGCGCATCAAGGCCCTGACCGATGCCGGATGCGCGGTCCTGCAGATCGCCTTCCGAGGCGGATACGGCCCCTTCCCGATCCCCGGCGCGACGTTCCTGGTGCTCGACAGCCCCGCCACCGCCCCGGACACGATCGCCAAGGCCGCCACCGAAGCGATCGCCGCCACCCGCTGACCACCCCGCCGGGGCGGGCACACCGCCCGCCCCGAACCCGAGCAGGAGAAATGCCATGACCGCCACCGCCGAGCCGACCACCGACCGCACCGCCGCCTTGACCGGAGCGCTAACCGAGCAGGGCTGGACCTACACCCGCGAGCCGTACGCCGAGCCCCAGTTCCGCATCCAGGTCCACCCCCTCGACAGCCCCGACGGACGGCTGCACATCGACGCCTCACGGCACCGCGACGACGGCTTCATGATTGCCCGCCTGTCCGCTGAGGCGGTGCGCACCGACCCGGGACGGCGGCCCGGCTGGATGGTCGAACTGCACGAGGTACCGCTGCCGGTCGCGCTCGCCGCCGTGAAGGCTGCCGACCCCGACCACCGCCCGGCCAGCGCCGCCGAGATCGCCGCCGCCTTGACCGCGGACGGCTGGACCCAGCGCGAGGACATCACCGAGCGAGGCCGCCTGCTTGAGCGCGCCTGGGACAGCCCGGACTGCACCAGCAACCTGTCCCACCTGCCCGGCGACAAGTTCGAGTCCGGCTACTGGCTCGTAAGCCGCCCCGGACCCGACGGGAAGAACGCCGAATCGCAGATCAGCCAATACACGCCCGCCGCCGTCATCACCACCCTCGCCCTCACCGACTAACCGCTACGACACCCCACGCAAAGGACCAACACCCATGACCGAGCCCACCCCCGCCGACGTCCCGAACCCGCAAGCACCCACCAGCCTCATCGCCGTCGGCACCCTGAGCAACTGGACCGGTCTGCCGCTGCACCACGCACCCGGCCCGGCCGAGACCGCCCACCTCCTGCACCGCCTGATCATGCTGCGCACCAAGGCCCGCACCCGTGCCTACGACGCCCACGAGCAGCTTTTGGAACACCACCCCGCCGGCTGGATCGAACTCGGAGCCCCCGGACGAGGCGGAACCCGCCAGGCCCGCCGCGCACCGAGCTCCTGGGGCCGCTGCCTGTGCCACGACCACGACGGCACCGCACACCCGAACCCCCGCCTCGAGTCCTCGGCCCGCATTGACTCTGGACAGGAACCAGCCCCCAGCATCCGGCACCTGTTCGTGATCCGCCGCGAAGGACTGATCGTCGCCGCCCGCAACCCGGACCTGCCCGACGCGGAGTTCGACCAGGTCGCATTTGCCGAATGGACAGCGAACCCGAACTTCGACGGGCTCGACGAGGCCGCGGACAAGGCAGCCTCCTACACCGAGGACGACCGAACAGCAAACGTCCTGACCTGGCTCACCGAAGCGATCGGACCCGCCAGCGAGGCCGATTCCTCAACGCTCGGCTTCCTGCTGGTCGGGCTGCACCGCTACCGCGCGGACAACCAGGCCCAGACCCGCGCCCTGGCCACGATGGCCCGCACAGCAGGGGTCCCGGACACCGATCTGCGCGACCACCTGGACAACGTGAGCCACAGCCAGCAGCTCTCCCTGCTCCACAACGCCCGCCAAGCCCTGCAGCACTGATCACCGCCACCGCCCCGCACCGCTCCATACAAGGAGAACCCGCCATGACAGCAACCGCCCACATCAGCGCCCTGACCGAGGCCCTCGCCGCCGAGGGATGGTTCCGGATCGAGCCTCCCATCCGCCCCCGCAAGACGCGCGTGATCTACCCGCCGGACGACAACTACGGCATGCCCTCGCTGACCATCACCGAGCACACCGGGATGACCAACCCCGAAGGAACGCTAGTCCTGGAGATAGAGACCCGCGCCGACGACAAAGTCAACGTCCACCTGTGGGCACCGGGCGGCGGCAACGGCGACCTCGAGCCGGACGCGGCCTGGCTGCTGAGCACCCACGACAACCCGCCGACAGCGACCCTGCTGACCGCCATCCGCGCCGCAGCGCTGACCAATCCCGATCCGGTGGACATCACGCTGGTCATCAAGGAGCAGCGCTGGAAGCGCGCCGAACCGGGCGGCCGGGACATCGCGAACTTCGAGCGGGGCCGCACCGAGTGCCTCACCCACTACCTGAGCCCGACCTGGGACTTCAAGCCCTTCACCTGGGACGCCCACCTGGGCCGGGCCGCCGAGGGCTGGAAGGCCCTGGCCACCCGCGCCACCCCAGAGCACGTCATCGCGACCCTCATCGTCCGCCCCACGGCCTAGCCACACCCCGCCGCCGAACCAGAACAGAGCACTGACCATGAGCACCGTCACCGAACTCGAGACCAGCATCGGCACCACCGCCAACGGCGGACCGCGTATCACCCGGATCTGGCACTGCGGCGAGCACACCGTGCGGGCCCGGGTCGCCCACGACTCCAACCGCGAGCAGAGCTACGCCCTGGCCGAGGTACTCACCCCGGCATATGAGTGGACCAAGCTCTGCGAGACCCCGCCGGAGGACTTCCACTACGGCCACGGCTACCGCCGAAACAAGGTCGCCAAGACCCCCTCCGAGACCGAGTTGCTCGCCCTGGCCGACGACCTGATGAGCCGCGCGGCGATCATCCTGCGCGTCCCCGCCGCCTAGCCCCCACACACCGAAGGACCGGACACCCGTGAACACCACAGACACCACCGCCTCCGACAGCATCCTGACCGCCTGGGCCGCCGCCCTGAATGCGACCGGATGGGCACTGCATGACAAGCAGGCCCCGCCCTAGCTCGCCGGCCTCAAGGAACTGTGCGACCCCGCCGGTCGAGTCCTGGCGCGGGCCTGCGCCTACCCCGACGGCGGCCCCATCGAGGTCACGCTGCTGTCGACCGCCCGTACCGCCAGCGGCGGCTCGACCTGGCACGTCATCGCCGACTGGGTGCCCGCCGAGGTCGTGAACGCCGCCGCCAGCGACGCCGACGAGACCAGCTTCGGCACCGCCGCAGGCGACCTGCTCACCGCAGCCGGGTGGCACCTGCAGCGCTACGAGGCTCTGAGCCCGACGCTCGCCGAGCACCAGTGGGCCAGTGGCGATGACACCCGCTGGGCCTGCTTCACCACGCCGGACACCGACCCGGACGCTGTCGGCAGCGGCGGCTGGACCCTGGCCCGCCCCGGCGACCACGGCAAGCAGCAGCGGATCACCGCCAGCGCCAACACCCCGGCCGCCATCGTTGCCTCCCTGGCCCTGTCCGCCTGAAATCGCCGCACCGACGAAAGCCGATCACCGACCATGACCAGCACCCTTGCCGCCACCAACGAAGACAGCCTGCTCCAGGCCACCGTGGCCTTCCTCGCCGAGCACCTCGGGCACCGGATCAGCACCTACAACCGGCACCGCGACAAGCGCTCCTACTGGACCCACGCCAAGATCGACGCGTGCGCCGACCGGGCGTACGAGCCTTACGAACGGCCCTGGTGGCTCAAGGGCCCGGACACCGACGCGTACGGCCCGTCGAAGTCCATCAGCGCGGTGTTCGCCGAGGCCGACGAGCTGACCTGTACCGACTGCCATGTCAGCAGGAACTGGGTTCACGCTCACGCCGCCGCCCTGACCGAACTCAAGACCATCGCAGCGCCCTACCTGACGGGGCGCCCGATGCCCGGCCTGGGAGGCGCGCGGTGGGAGCGCGACGCCTTCCGCATGGCCCACCTGATCGCCACCCTGACCGGCGCATAAGCGCCGCACCGCCAGAGAGGAACCCGCCGACCATGACCGCCACGCCTCCGCCGGAACCACCTGCCGCCAACCTCGGGCGGACACCCGCGGACCTGCTCGCGTTCATCGACTTCGCCTTCCGCGCCGGCCTGCTGACCCAGCCGAGCGCCGTCTCCTACCGCCTGGGCGCGCGCCGCATCCTGTCGGCCCTGCCCGCGCACGCCACCGCCGACCTGACCACCCTCAACCCCGAGCACGCGATCGCCGTATTCGCCGCCGCCGAAGGCGAGGCGATCACGAAGGCGACCTGCGCCCAGTACGCCGGGGGGTTCCGCAAAGCCCTGATCCTGTTCCGCGACTACACCGCCGACCCCGGGCACTGGCAGGCCAAAGCCGAGCAGGGCACCGGAGCACCCGGCTGGAGCACCGCCGACGACGGCGGCCAGGAGCTGACGATCCCGCTGCCCCGGCAGCGCACCATGCGCCTGCACCTCCCGGCCGACGTCACCGCCAACGACACCCGCCTGGCCAAACGGCTGATCTCCAGCTACCTCAACGAACTCCCGGCCGCGCCCGACGGGCAGGGCTGACATGGACCTGCTGCGTACCACCGACGCGATCCCGGCCCCCGGAACCTGCTTCCAGATCGACACCGTCCACACCAGCACCGACACGGCGCCCTGGTTCACCGGATACCGGCAGTACCACCCGGAGGCGGGCACGCCGGACACCCGCACGGCGCTGCGCCTGCACCTGACCTCCGAGCCGGATGGGCGCATCAGTGTCCTGCTGACCGCCGACGACCGGCACGTCTACGGGCTGCGTCACCAGCTCGCGGCCTGGACCGCGCTCCCGGCGAACGCCTGGACCGCCGCCGTCGCCCCGACGGTCGCCGCCCACCCCTGGGCCGCCCACACCCACCGCTGGACCGAGCGCAAGAACGGCGGCAACAGGACCCTGCGCGCCGCCCTGGCCTACATCCTCACCCACTGACCACACCATCGAAACCGAAGACCCCCGCGATGACCGACACCGCGACCACCGCGCCGACGCCGCCCGGCCGCTTCGACTTCACCAAGGCCCGAGCCACCTGCCAGGACGTTCTGGACGCCCTGTCCAGCCAGGGCTTGACCACGCGCATCGACAACCTGTCCGGAGGCTGCGCCGGGATCCGCATCATGCTTCCCGATGGCACCGCGATCCTGATCAGCGACCTGGACGGAAGCCTCCCGACCGACGGGCAAACGGCGTGCGGCTGGATCGCCGAGCACACCGCCTGGCAGGACGGGCCGACCGGATACCCCGGCGAACCGGTCACCAACATCTACACCTCCACCGCCCTCGGCGACGAGACCGCCGCCATGCTCACCGCCGTCACCGCCTACGCCCGCGCCCGCGCCCGCTGAACCGACCACTGCAAAGAAGGAACTCGACATGACCACCGACCACTCTGACTTCCTCAGTGCTTTGACCTTCGCGCTCACCGAGCGCGGCTGGGCCCCGGAGAACGTCGTCGATATCAAAGTCAACCTGCTCGCCGGCAGTTCGGGACCGCGCTTCGCCGACTTCGCGAGCCCCGAGGACGATCTGCGGATCGCCACCCGCTCCCACCTCGGCGAGATCAGCGCCGATCTGTTCTGCGCGGGGACCGTCTATCTGACCGCCGCAGGCGGCGTCACCGCCGCCCTGGCCGCCATCGACGCCGCCCACGCCTGGCTGCGGTCCGCCGAGGCCGACGAACTCGACGAGTCCACCGTGCAGGAGCTGCTGGAAGCGGCCGGGTGGACCTGGAGCCTGGACACAGCCTGCCGGCACGGCGAGGAGCGCACCTTCTACAGCCCCGACGGCAGGCGCCGGATACGCAACAGCCTGGAGTTCTTCCCCGAGACGAGCTGGATCCTCGCGCAAGCCCCCGACTTCGCCGACAGCACCTTGTGGACCGGCGAGGACGAATCCGAGACCCCGGCAGCGGTCATCGTCGCCGTCGCCCTGGCCGCAGACAACACGCAGGACCGCGCATGACGCCCGTGGACTGGTCCGCCGCGATCGACCGCCCGCACGTCCGCGCCGAGCAGCACTACGCCGCCTTCCCCTACACCCCGCCGACCGTCCCGCCCACGGTGTACTTCGATCCCGAGGACCGGCGGATGCTGTCGCCGGACGGCGACACGCTCCTGGTGGCGTTCCTGGACGTGCACTGCGTCTGGAGCCCGGCCCACACGATCGGCAAGGCGACCCTCGACCGCCCCAACAAGGTGACCGTCGGGTCGGTGGTTCCGCCCGGCTGGAACGCCGCGGACGCCCTGGGCAAGCTCGATCCCGGCCACGAGGCCGTCTTCGACGAGCTGCGTGCGATCGCCGCCGACCACCACGCGATCGCCGCCGCCGTCGCCTACCCGGCCAGCCTCAACCTGCACCGCCTGCCCGTGTCCGGCGGCGCGGTCCTGGGCGCGGGCGACCCGGACGCCACCGACCGCCCCGGCGTGGCGACCGTGGCCTGCTTCGGCGGACCGACCCGCCAGCTGCCCGCCCTGGCGGTGTCGCTGAACAGCGGCGGCGTCACCACCCGCGTGCCGCTCGCGCCCGAGGCATACGGCCCGCACGGACCCTGGCTGCGGTCCCTGCTGCCCTGACCAAGCACCCCGGCGCGCCTGGCAGGGCCGCCGGAAGGCCGAATTGCGCCCACTATCTCAACCCTTTGTCAAGAGAGGTAACTATGACTTCCGCCGACGAGCCGGGAAGGCCCGAGGACGCCGCGCAGGCGGCGCGGCCCCTGCTGACCTACAAGAACATGCCGGTGCCCTACACCACGGGCTGGTCCTCGGAGGAGGTGACGCTGACCGGGAGCCCGGACATGATGCTGCGCCACCCTCCCGGCGGCGGCGCGCCGTACGTCGCCTACCGCGACGAGATCCCCGGCGCGGAGATCCGGCCGCACGGGGTGCTGTGGGGCCGGATGCCGGACACCCCCGGGGTCGGCGAGCCGCGCTTCCTCGGGCAGAACATCAACCGGCAGAAGGCCGTGATGGAGCGCGCCGGTTGCTCGGTGTGCGGCGGCGACGGCGAGGTCTGGCTGGTCCCGGCGATGGTTTGGGAGGAGTACCTCGCCGAAGACGGCCCCGGAGCCCCTTACGAGACCTCGGATCCTCCGGTATGCCGGGCGTGCATCCCGCTGGCCACCGGGACGTGCCCGAACCTGCGGCAGCACGGCTTCCTGTTCCTCGAGGTCCGCAAGTGGTCGATCTCCGGGGTCCGCGGCTACGTCGCCGACCCGATCACCTTGAAGTTCCCCGAGCACGACAACGACGTGCCGCTGCACGGCGCGGTCGGCTACGACGCGGCCCGGCTGCGCCTGACGTTGGCCAAGGGCTTGCTGGTGACGCTGCGCGGGATCACCGCCCACACCGACCCCGACCGGGTGCGGGGCCTGGGCCGCCGTCGCGGCGACGAGCAGCGGTCCGCCTCGGGCCGGGCCCGCGCCGACAGGATCCCTGGCCCGCGCCGAGGCGACTGACTCGGCCTCGACCCCGAGCACATTCTCCCGGCATCCGCCGACACCACTGACAGTCGACCTCCCGAGACGAGAGAACGATGACCACTGACACCGCCTGGCCTGATCCGGCGCCCGGAGCCCCTGACCCGGCCGCCCTGATCGCGGAGCTGACCGACGCCGGATGGGAGTGCCGGGGCTTCGACTGGACCAGCGGCACGAAGGCCGAGTACCTGGATAGCCCCAGCGGAACCCTGGCTCTGGAGGTTGAGACCGGTAGCGGCGGCGGCGCCCGCACCTCTCCCGGCGTCACCACGCTCGGATTCCCCACCACGAGGACTTCCCGTGATACCTGATCGAACCAGCAGCCGGCGGTCACACCGTCATTTCATCGAGCCGCACATCGAGGCCGGAACCCTCGTCCCATCCGATCGCCGACCACATCTGCGACGCCACGCTCTACACGATGCCAACCGTCTGCCAGTCGGTCGGCTCGCCGCTCAGCGTCAGCTCGATCTCGACGTTGACGCCGTCCAACCGCTCGCCCTGGGCCTTGGCATCGTCGCTGCCCAGGCACAGCGCAAGCACGTCGCGGCGGGTGTTGACCTCGACAAGAATCGGGACACCGCGGCTGGACCCCAGGTCGAGGCTGACCCAGCCGACGCCCTAATGCCGGTCGCCGGCCTCCTCGATCGAGCGGTCCCGCGCCATCACGGCGGACGTCAAATCGTCGCAGAGATGATGGGCAACGGGATTCGCAGCACGTCCGAACATCCGGATGCGGTAAGCCATGTTCCCTCCAAGTACAGGCGGTGCCGTTGGTCACTCGAACCAGTTGAACGGCTCTTGACGGTTCACCGGAAACATCGCAGCCAGCCTCGGTACCTTCAGCGCCGATGCCGATTCGTCACGTGCATCCCACCGCTCACCGTCCAAGGCGCGGCGGAAGGACTGACCTTCCAGCCGGGCTTCAACGGTATCGAGGAAGATTTCGTGGTCTTCGTCGTCGCTGCCGGTTGCCTGGCTGAAGGCATAGCCAGCGACGTAGTCCAGCGACTCCCACTCCGGCCACTCCTCGTCACCGTCCCACTCGCGCATGTGACGTCCCGCAAGACGCTGAACCTCCGGGAGATCAGCCAGCGAGTCGGGATCAGCGATCGCACCTTCGAACGCGACGCGGCCTCGACCGATCAACCACAGCCGGAAGTACTCGAACCCGTCGTCGGAGATCCAACCGTCAAAGATCCGCTGCCCAGCTCCGACCAGATTCCACGAGTAGGCGCGGTCACACGTCAAGTCGAGGTGGACCTGGAAGGCCACGATCTCGTCGGGTGTGAGCGCGGCGAGGCGTTCCTGAAGGAACTCCTGCCGCGCGACGCGACCCGGCGCCTCCACAAGGCTATCGGCTATGAGCTGCCAGAACGCGTCGGTGTCCATGGCCGAACACTATTGCAGCCAGTACCGACGTTCGGGCACCAAGGACCACCTTGCAGCCCAGCCTGGGCCGTAGTCCGGAGAATCTTCGACTGGTGGGTGGTCGGCATGTGCCTGCTCGGGTACCGCGTGCAGGTGGTGTCGGTGTCCGCGGCGCACGTCGGCGACGAGGACGGAAACCCGGCCTCGAACCAGCTCAGGGATCGCGTCTACCGTCTTCACCAGGAACGATGTTCCCCAGCCCGACCTGGCGCCGCGCCCGGCCTCCTGGTGCCCGCGATGCAAAACCACCGTGCAAGGGGTCCACCGGTGGCGCCGCGCCGCCGCCGCTCGCCCGTACCCGGTGGGACGGCACGGCCAGTCCTACGACTACCACTGCCCGCACCAGTGCGGCTCGGTCGTGCGCCCGCACGTCAGGCCGGCGGCCGAGTCCTTCGACCTGACCGACCTCGGCACCAGGCTCGCCGACAAGGACGGCCCCCGAAGGACCTCGACGACCGCCCGGCTCGAGGCCGCGCTGCGCTACCTGACGTCGGACGCGACCCGCCGCCACGGCCCGAGGTCCCTGCGCCCGCACGGCGCGCGACGTCTGGCGGTCATGGAGTACCGGAACAACTGCTCGGCCGCCTCGGGGTGGGAGCCGATCACGACCGTGGCGGCCGGGGGCTACCACCACGCGCTCGTGGCCGCCCCCGACGGCTAGTGAGCTGAGTTGGAGATTCGGGTGCAGTAGTGGCCGATGGCGTCGATGATCTGCTCGGCGTTTCGGGTCCATCTGAATGGCTTGGCGTTGGTGTTCCACAGCATGATCCATTCCTCCAGGGC
>NZ_BAAAQN010000027.1:0-133619 GCF_039531695.1 Catenulispora yoronensis | reverse complement strand
GCCCGGGTGTCAAGTCCATGCCGCTGCGGTGAGCGCTGTTGGGCGGCGGTTGCGCGTGCATGGACTGGACACCCGGTCGGCGGCACTGTAGGCAAAGCCCTGCCGACGTGACCGAGGGGAACGAACCGAAAACCCAGGCAGGGGACTGACAATCACGGCGGGCGGGGCTGATGCTTTGGGCTTTCGGCTGCCGGTTTCGGACTGGGGGTGCTTTGGTTGTCGGCCGCCGGTTTCCGACTGGGTGGTGCTTTGGGCTTCCAGCTGCCGGTTCCGGCCTCGGCGGTCCGGCGCTGATGCTTCCGGCCGCCGGTTCCCGGCTGCGTGGTGCTTTGGTTTGCTGGCCGCCGGTTTCCGACTGCGTGGTGCTTTAGTCTTCCGGCTGCCGGTTCCGGCCTCGGCGGTCCGGCGCTGATGCTTCCGGCCGCCGGTTCCCGGCTGCGTGATGCTTTGGTTTGCTGGCCGCCGGTTTCCGACTGCGTGGTGCTTTAGTCTTCCGGCTGTCGGTTCCGGCCTCGGCGGTCCGGCGCTGGTGCTTCAAGCTTCCGGCTGCCGGTCCGGCCTCAGGGGGCTGGTCTTCCTGGCTTCGGCGGTCCGGTGCTTGTGTCTCAGCCTTCCGGTGCCGGGCTTTGCCTGGGAGCGGTGGGCTCGCCGCCTTTGCTCGGCTGCTCAGACTGTCTCGTTGAAGGGATTGTGCTCGGTCAGCAGCTTGTCGAGTCTGGCGCGGTCTACTCGGCCTACCAGGTGGGCTTCTTCCTGCTTGTCGCGGACTACTTTGGACAGGGTTATGGCGGAGGTGATGGTGTACAGCAGGCCTAGGGCCAGGAAGGCGCGTTCCCAGGCGTTTACTGGGAGGTAGGCGATGCCGATGGTGGTGGCGCCGGTGGATGCTATGAAGGATGCGACCGCCTGGAAGTAGTACGCGGCCGTGTTGCGGGTTGCCAGTGGCGTACTCATGGTTCGATTGTGGGTGGTCGGTGGGGGTGGGGCGTGAGTATGGGTACTTATTCGGGTACCTATTGGCGGTGGTGGTAGCCGAGTACTTCGCCGCTGGCGGTCAGGATGTAGACGGAGGGGGTGTCGGGGTCGGACAGGAGCATGTCGGCGCTGCTGCCGGTGGGGCCGGGGGGCATGGCGTACTGGGTGGTGGGGGTGCCGTCGGAGCGGTTGAGGACGGCTATGGCCAGGTTGGTGGCGTTGGAGGGGGTGTTGATCTCGACCCAGATCTTGTCGCCGGACAGGACGGGGGCGCCTATCAGGCCGTTGAATTGGTGGGAGGTGGGCCAGATGGTGGTGCCGGAGGGGGATTTGGTGGTGGCGTCGAGGGCTATCACGGCGCGGGCGTTGGTGGCGTAGACGGTGTTGTCCGCCTGGAGTACGGGGCCGGTGTAGCGCTGTTCGGGGGCCAGGGTCACGTGGTTGGGGGCGTCGGGGTCGGGGTGGGTCCACTTCCAGGTGCCGCCGGTGTCGTAGGCGTGGATGGAGCCGCTGTGCATGTCGGTGAGGTAGACGTGGTCCTCGGTGCCGGTGACGGTGGGGTTGGCGGTGCCGGCGTCGTTCTCGGTGCGGTGGGTGAAGCCGGTGTGCCAGAGGTCTTTGGCGGTTTTGGGGTCCACGCCCTTCAGGACCCGTAGGGAGGTCTGGTCCGAGAGGGTGAGGTAGAACTGGTCGCCCAGGTGGGGGACGTAGACGCCGATGCTGATGGAGTCGTTCTTGGACATGTCGGCGGGCAGGCCGCCCAGCAGGTCGGTGGGTTTGCGGACCCACAGGCGGCTCTGGTCGGCGACGCTGAAGCCGGCCAGGCAGGGCGGGTTCTTGGGGTCGATGACCGGGGCGCCGATGATCAGGGTGCCGGCGACCATGCCCAGGATGCCGGAGAAGGGCATGTCGTTGGCTTCGGTGGAGGGTTGCAGGACGCCGCTTTTGCTCCAGGCCGGCTGGCCGTCGGTGATGTGCCAGGCGTAGACGGTGCCGGCGCCGTAGGTGTAGATGTACCGGTCGTCCACGGCGATGCCGGCGCCGGCGGGGGCGTCGACGCCGGGGATGTTGGCCGGGTGGAAGACGGTGGCGCCGGTGGTGGTGTCCAGGGCCACCAGGCTCTGCTGCGGGTTCGGGCTGCTGGACTGCGCTGTGTAGACGCCGAAGAGGCGGCCGTTGCGGACGACGGCGCCGCCGGCGCGGCCCAGGTCGGTGCCGACCTGCCAGTCCTCGCCGTACTTGCCGGTGGGGTGCGGGCTGGGGGCGGTCGCGGTCGCCAGGTTCTCGCCGGTGGGGCTGGTGCCGGCGGTCGGGGACGTCGGCGGGGTCTTGCGGGTGTGGCGGGTGGCGGCGTACCAGGCGCCGCCGGAGGAGGCGGCCATCGCGGCCAGGGCGGCGGCGCCGGTCAGGAAGCGGCGGCGGGTCGGGGCGGGGGCCGGCGTGGGGGGCGGGGTGCGGACCGGGTCGTGCTCCGGCCGTTCGTGGGTCGGGACCTCGGTGGCGCCGGTCGGCGCGGCGGCGGCGTAGTCGCGCAGTTCGCGGTGCACGCCTTCGGGCAGCCAGTCGGCGCCGGGGCCGGCGTCCGGCGGGAGGAGGGTGTCGAGCAGTTCGTCGATGCTCGGGCGGTTGGCCGGGTCCTTCTCCAGGCAGGCGGAGACCACCGGGCGCAGCGGCACCGGGACGGCCGCCAGGTCGGGCTGCTCGTGGACCACCAGGTAGAGCTGGACGTGGTCCGGCCCCTCGCCGAAGGGCGGGATGCCGGTGGTGGCGTAGACCAGGACGCCGCCCAGGGCGAAGACGTCGGAGGCCGGCGAGCCCTGGGCGTCGGCGCGGCATTGTTCGGGGCTGGCGTAGCGGGGGGAGCCGACGACGATGCCGGTGGCGGTCAGGGAGGTGCCGCCGACCGCGTGGCTGATGCCGAAGTCGATGACGCGGGGGCCGTCCGGGCCGCAGATGACGTTGGAGGGCTTCAGATCGCGGTGGATCAGACCCGCGGAGTGGATCGCGCCGAGCGCCTCGGCGATGCCCGCGCCCAGGACCCGGGCCGAGTGCTCCGGGAGCGGGCCGTGGTCCTGGACCACGCGTTGCAGCGACGGGCCCGGGATGTAGGCGGTGGCGAGCCAGGGTTCGGCGTCGTCCGGGCCGGCGTCCAGGACCGGGGCGGTGTACAGGCCGTTGACGGTGCGGGCGGCCTCGACCTCGCGGCGGAAGCGGGTGCGGAAGCGTTCGTCCTCGGCGTACTCGGCCCGGATCACCTTCACCGCCACCGGGCGGCCGCCTCGGGAACGGGCCAGGTAGACACGGCCCATACCGCCCGCGCCTATGCGCGCGAGCGGTGTGAACGGCCCGATCCGCGATGGGTCGTCGGGCTTCAATGCGTCCATGGGGCCCCCTCCTGAGGGGCCATCGTAACCGCCGCTATCACCAGGCGGTGCCATGGCGTTGAAGGTACAGCGACTCAGAGCACGTGGGCGCCGGGAGCGGGACCCAGGGCCCGTCGCACGGCGCGCACCGACGGGGCCGCGGCCAGGGCTTCGGCGACCGCGGCGGCCCCGGTCGCGTCGGCCGCCAGGAAGGCGCAGGTCGGCCCAGACCCCGAGAGCAGGGTGCCGATCGCGCCCGCCTCGCGGCCGGCCTGGAGGGTGGCGCGCAGGTCCGGGCGCAGCGAGGTGGCCGGACGCGTCAGGTCGTTGCGCAGAGCGGCGCCGAGCAGGGCGGGGTCGCCCGCGCGCAGCGCGCGCAGCAGTTCGTCGTCCACGCCCGGGGCCGGGGCCTCCTCCCCCGCCGCCTCGCGCAGCCGGTCCAGCTCGCGGAAGACCGCCGGGGTGGACAGGCCCTCGTGGGCGAAGGCGAAGACCCAGTGGAACTCGCCGCGGGCCAGGACCGGCGCGATCTGGTCGCCGCGACCGGTGCCCATGGCGGTGCCGCCGTAGAGCGCGAAGGGGACGTCGCTGCCCAGGCGCGCGGCCAGGCTGTGCAGTTCGTCGCGGGACAGGCCGGTGCCCCACAGCGCGTCGCAGGCCACCAGCGCGCCGGCGGCGTCGGCCGAACCGCCGGCCATGCCGCCGGCGACCGGGATGCCCTTGGCCAGGTGCAGCCGCACCGCCGGGTGGCGGCCGGTGGTCTCGGCGAGCAGGACGGCGGCGCGCCAGGCGAGATTGGTCGCGTCCAGCGGGACCTCGGCGGCGCCCTCCCCCTCGCAGGTGAGGGTGAGCGTCTCGGACTCCGCGGCGCAGACCTCGTCGAACAGGCCCACGGCGTGGAAGACGGTGGCCAGGTCGTGGTAGCCGTCCGGGCGCGGCGGGCCGACCGAGAGCGCCAGGTTCACCTTGGCCGGGACCCGGACCGTGACCGACTCGGTGAGGCGGGGACGGGGCTCGTCCTCGGGGGTGAGGGCGGCGGCGGTCACGAGGCGTCCGCCTTCGGCCGGTGCTCCGCCAGCCGGGCGTACTGCTCGACGGTCAGCGTCTCGCCGCGCGCGCCCGGGTCGATCCCGGCGGCGACCAGCGCCCGCTCGGCGGCGGCCGGGGAACCGGCCCAGCCGCCCAGGGCCGATCGCAGGGTCTTGCGGCGCTGGGCGAACGCCGCGTCGACGGCGGCGAACACGTCCCGGCGGTCCACGAGCGCCGTGGGCGGCGCGGGGCGGCGGTCCAGGCGCACCAGGCCGGAGTCGACGTTCGGCGCGGGCCAGAACACGTTGCGGCCGATCGAGCCGGCGCGTTTCACGTCGGCGTACCAGCGGGCCTTCACCGAGGGCACGCCGTAGACCCGCGAGCCGGGCTCGGCGGCCAGGCGGTCGGCGACCTCGGCCTGCACCATGATCAGGGTGCGCTCGATGCTGGGGAAGCGCTCCAGCATGTGCAGCAGGACCGGCACGGCCACGTTGTAGGGCAGGTTCGCCACCAGGGCGGTCGGCGGCGGGCCGGGCAGCTCGGCGACGCGCAGCGCGTCGGCGTGCACGAGCTCGAACTCCACCTCGCCGGCCGCGATCCCGGGCGCGTACTCGGCGAGCGTGTCCGGCAGCGCGGCGGCCAGCGTCGGGTCGATCTCGACGGCGACCACGCGGCGCGCCACGTCCAGCAGGCCCAGGGTCAGCGAGCCGAGGCCGGGTCCGACCTCGACCACCACGTCGTCGGCGGTGACGTCGCCGGCGCGCACGATGCGGCGGATGGTGTTCGGGTCGATCACGAAGTTCTGGCCGAGCTTCTTGGTCGGCGAGACGCCGAGCCGCTCGGCGAGCTTGCGGACCTCGGACGGGCCGAGGAGGCGGGCCGGGAGGCGGCCGGGCGCGGCCTGTTCGGCGGGCGCGCCCTGTTCGGCGGGCGCGGCGGGCGCGGCCTGCTCGGCGGGCAACGGTGCGGAGTGCGGCTTGTCGGACATCGCGAGCCATCGTATGCCGCGCCGCTGTGTGCGGCGGCACGGCGCGGCCTCGGCGACCGGTCAGGTGAACAGGTTCCGCCCGCAGACCGGCCACTGCCCAGCGCCGGAGCGCACGTACAGCAGCTTGGCGCGGTAGGTCTGCTCCTCCGGCGTGGCGTTCGACGGCAGGCCCGAGCCGCCCATCGCGGCCCAGGTCGACGGGGAGAACTGGTAGAGGCCGAAGTACAGGCCGCCGCCGCCCACCGACTTGGGGTTGCCGCCGGACTCGCACTTGGCCAGGCCGGCCCAGTTCAGGGCGTCGGCCCCGGCCACGCTGTTCGGGACCGGCTTGGTGCCGACCTTCACCACCGCGTTCACCGGCTGCTTGGTGACGGTCTTGCTGACCACCTTCGGCGGCTGCTTCACACCGTTGATGGACAGGTTCGCGTAGACGACCTGCTGCACGCCCGGCACGCCCTGCGTGACGGTCTTGCGCGAGCCCACGTAGGCGGTCGGGTCCGACTGCTCGGTCGTGGAGAACGGGATCGCTTCCTGCTTGGTGTCCTGGGTGCCGACGATCCGCTCGACCGTGATGGTCAGGCCCTCGGCCGGGAAGGTCCCCGGGTCCGGGTTCGCGGTGTCCTGGCCGGCCAGCGTCACGCCGGCCTCGGCGAGCGCCTGGGCCACGGTGGGCGCGGTGGTGTCGACCGGGACCGACTTGCCGTCGACGAGTATGTTCACGTGGCGCCGGGTGCGGACCTCGAAGGCCAGGCCCTGGCGGCCGATGGGCTGGTCGCGGTTCACCGACACGTACGGGTTCTGACCCCGCAGGTCCATCCCGCCCATGGCATCGGCCACAGTGCCGGCGGTGGTCCAGATCTTCTTGTCGGCGCCGTCGACGGTGACGTCGAGCTGGCGGCCGTAGTTGACGGCGATCGTCTCGCCGTCGACCAGGTTCTCCCCCGGCGCCGGGGCCACGGAGTCGTGCTCCCCGGTGGTGATGCCCTGGGCCTTCAGGACGTCGGCGACCTTGCCGTCGAAGGTGTGGATGGTGCGCTCTTGGCCGTCCACGGTGATGTGGACCGTCTTGTCGAAGCCGACGTAGGCGCCCACGCCTCCGACGAGCCCGAGCAGGACCGTGCCCTGGACGGCGCGGACCTTAGCCTTGGAACCCTCGCTGTGCCGACTAGCGGAACGCCTGCTGCTCACGCTGATCCAGACCTCGTGGTGTCCGGCTACGACGCGGGGTCCTCATCGGTCCCGGTGCGGGTGCGTCGATCCGGCTGCCGAGCAGACAGTAGCGGGCAATCGGCGGGTGCCGCTAGCGCGGGTCCGCTGGATGTCCTACCGCGTCCCTTTGAGCCCAGGTCGGCTGTCTGTCGACTGATATGACGAAGTTATGCCTGGACCTGGAAGGCATCGCGGAGGTTGGCGTCGAGGGCGTGGCAGAGCTCGGTCAGGCCGGCCTCGCCGTCCATGCCGCGCAGGGCGGCCATCGCGCGCACCGTGTAGGGCACCAGGTACGGCGCGTTCGGGCGTCCTCTATAAGGGAGCGGAGTGAGGAACGGGGCGTCGGTCTCCACCAGGATCCGGTCCAGCGGAGCCACCCGGAGCGCCTCCTGCAATGCCTGGTTCGACTTGTAGGTGACGTTGCCGGCGAAGGACATGTAGTAGCCCCGTTCGGCGCAGATCTCCGCCATCGCGGCGTCACCCGAATAGCAGTGGAAGACCACTGTTTCGGGGGAACCCTCCTCGATGAGGATGCGCAGGACGTCCTCGTGCGCGTCGCGGTCGTGGATCACCAGGGCCTTGCCGTGGCGCTTGGCGATGGCGATGTGGGCGCGGAAGGACTCCTGCTGGGCCGCGACGCCGTCCGGGCCGGTGCGGAAGTAGTCCAGGCCGGTCTCGCCGATGCCGCGGACCTGCTCCTGCGCGGCGAGCTTGTCGATCTCGGCGAGCGCCTCCTCCAGCGCCTCGCGGCCGCCGGGGCCGCGGCGCTGCCCGGACCAGCCGTCGGGGTCGCCGAGCACCAGGCGCGGGGCCTCGTTGGGGTGCAGGGCGACGGCGGCGTGGACCCGCTCGTGCTCGGCGGCCAGGGCGGCGGCGGTGTGCGAGGACGGGACGTCGATGCCGACCTGGACCAGGGTGCGGACGTTCACCCGGTCGGCGGCCGCGATGATGTCGGCGGCCGCCGGCTCCTGGAGGTCCATATGTGTGTGGCTGTCGCCGACCGGCGCCGGAAGGGGTTCCGGCGCCGGGGGCGGAGTCTCGTCGCGCTCCTTGGACTTGCGCTTGCGCTTCTTGTCCTCGGCGGCGCCGGTGCTGTCGGCCACGGCGCTACGCCGTCTCGCCGCCGAGCCGGGCCAGCTCCTCGTCGACGATCGACGGGTCCAGCTTCTTGAAGATCGGCGTCGGGGGCTGGAGCGCGCGGCCGACCGCGATCGGCGTGGACTCCCAGCGGGCCAGCGCGGCCTGGTAGTCGCCGGTCAGCACCGGGTAGCCCGGGCCGCCGTCCAGGTCCTCGACCTCGCGCAGCTCCGGCATCGCCGACCAGGTGCCCTCGCCGCCGAGCAGGTGGAAGACCTTCTCGGAGGAGAACGGCAGGAACGGGGTGAGCAGGGTCTTGGCGTCGTCGACGACCTGCAGGGTGACGTGCAGGACCGTCGCCATCCGGGCCGGGTCGGTCTTGGCCAGCTTCCAGGGCTCGTGGTCGGAGACGTACTTGTTGGCGTCGGCCACCACTCGCATGGCCTCGGCCAGCGCGGCCTTGAAGCGGCAGCGGTCCAGCAGGTCGCCGACGGTCTGGAAGGCGCCGCGGGCGGTGGCCAGCAGGGCCTCGTCCTCGGCGGTGAGCTCGCCCGGGGCCGGGATCTCGCCGAGGTTCTTGGCGGCCATCGAGATGGCCCGGTTGACCAGGTTGCCCCAGCCGGCGACCAGCTCGTCGTTGTTGCGGCGCAGGAACTCCGACCAGGTGAAGTCGGTGTCCTGGGTCTCCGGGCCGGCGGCGGTGATGTAGTAGCGCAGGGCGTCGGCGTCGTAGCGGGACAGGAAGTCGCGCACGTAGATGACCACGGCCCGGGAGGAGGAGAACTTGCGGCCCTCCATGGTGAGGAACTCCGAGCTCACCACCTCGTGCGGCAGGCTCAGCTCGCCGAGCGAGCCGGCGGTGCCGCCCTTGTCGCCCCGGCCGTCGTAGCCCAGCAGCATCGCCGGCCAGATCTCGGAGTGGAAGACGATGTTGTCCTTGCCCATGAAGTAGTAGGCGTCCGGGGCCTCGCCGTTCGGGCCGACCTGCCAGAAGGCGCGCCAGGCGTCCGGGTCGCCGGTGCGGCGGGCCCACTCGACGGAGGCGCTGAGGTAGCCGACGACGGCGTCGAACCAGACGTAGAGCTTCTTGTCCGGGCGGTCGACCCAGCCCTCGAGCGGGACCGGGACGCCCCAGTCCAGGTCGCGGGAGATGGCGCGGGGCTGGAGGTCGTCCAGCAGGTTCAGCGAGAACTTCAGGACGTTGGGACGCCAGGTCTTCTGCTCCTGCAGCCAGCCGCCGAGCACCGCGGCGAAGGAGGGCAGGTCCAGGAAGAACTGCTCGGTCTCGATGAACTTCGGCGTCTCGCCGTTGATCCGCGAGCGCGGGTTGATCAGGCGGTCCGGGTCCAGCTGGTTGCCGCAGTTGTCGCACTGGTCGCCGCGCGCGCCGTCGTACCCGCAGATCGGACAGGTGCCCTCGATGTAGCGGTCGGGCAGCGTGCGCCCGGTGGACGGCGAGATGGCGCCCATCGTGGTCTTGGCGAAGATGTACCCGTTGTCGTGCAGGCCCTTGAACATCTCCTGCACCACGGCGTAGTGGTTGCGCGTGGTGGTCCGGGTGAACAGGTCGTAGGCCAGGCCCAGCGACTTCAGGTCCTCGGCGATGACCCGGTTGTACCGGTCGGCCAGCTCCCGGGCGGTGACGCCCTCCTTGTCGGCCTGCACCAGGATCGGCGTGCCGTGCTCGTCGGTCCCGCTGACCATCAGCACCCGGTTGCCCGCCATCCGCTGGTAGCGGCTGAAGACGTCGGACGGAACCCCGAAGCCGGAGACGTGCCCGATGTGGCGGGGGCCGTTGGCGTAGGGCCACGCCACGGCGGTGAGGATGGTGCGCTGGGTGGACGGCATGGTGACTAGGGTATCCGGCGCGGGGGTGCGGACCGGTGCGGTTCGGCGGGGGTCCAGATAGTGGACGGCGGGGCGGGACGGGGTCAGCCGTAGTGGTAGCGGCACTGCGCGATGCGGACCTCGTCGTCGACAGCGAGGTAGACGAGATGGTGCTCGTCGGTGATCCGGCGTGACCAGTAACCGCCGAAGTTGTGTTTCAGGGCTTCGGGTTTGCCGATGCCCTCGGCGTTCCCGTTGCGGACGATGTCCTGGATCAGCAGGTTCACCCTCTTGGCCACCTTGCGGTCCTGCGCCTGGCACCAGAGGTAGTCATCCCACCCCCGCGTACTGAATACGATCTTCAAGGCTGTGCGTCCGGGTCGATGAGCTCACGCACCTGCCCGCCACCGCTCTCCATCTCCTCAATCGCGTGGAACAGCCGCCGCGCGTTCGCCGGAGATCGAAGCAGGTACAAGGTCTCCCGCATCGACTCGTATTCGTCGAGCGGCATGATCACCACCGCTTCCCGGTTGGCGCGGGTGACGATGACCGGCTCGCGGTCGTCGACAACCTTGTTGAGGGTTTCAGCAAAGTGAGCACGGGTGTCGGAGAAGGTGAGCGTGCGCATGTTCGCCTCCGCTGTCCAAGGTCCTGGTTGTACAAGAAGTTGTACAACTTGGGCCGGGTGCCGCCACCCGACTCGCCGCCACCGGCCTACCCCTCCTCCGCTTCCTCCTCCTTCTCCTTCGCCGCCACCACCGCGTCGAACACCTCCCGCTTCGGCAGGCCCACCTCCGCGGCGACCTCCGCGATCGCCTCCTTGCGGCGCAGGCCGCCGGCCTCCTCGCGGGCGAACACCAGCTCGGCGAGTTCGGCGGGGGTCAGGTCCTTGCCGGCGGCCGGGTCGGCGCCCGCGACCACGACCGTGATCTCGCCGCGGACCTCGCCCTGGGTGGCCCAGGCGGCCAGTTCGGCCAGGCCGCCGCGCTTGATCTCCTCGTAGGTCTTCGTCAGTTCCCGGCAGACGGCGGCGCGGCGCTCGGCGCCGAAGGCGGTCGCCATGTCGGTGAGGGAGGCGGCCAGGCGGTGCGGGGCCTCGAAGAACACCATCGTCCGCGGCTCGGTGGCCAGGTCCGCCAGCCGGGAGGAGCGGCCGCCGCCCTTGCGGGGCAGGAAGCCCTCGAAGCAGAAGCGGTCGACCGGCAGGCCGGAGACGGCCAGGGCGGTCAGGACCGCGGACGGGCCCGGCACCGCCGTGACCCGGACGCCGGCCTCCACCGCGGCGGCGACCAGGCGGTAGCCGGGGTCGGAGACCGACGGCATCCCGGCGTCGGTCACCACCACCACGCGGGCGCCGGCCAGCAGCTCGCGCAGCAGGTCCGGGGTGCGGGCGGTCTCGTTGGCCTCGAAGTACGACACCACGCGCCCGGTCGGGGCGACGTCCAGGACCGTCAGCAGCCGCTTGAGGCGGCGGGTGTCCTCGGTGGCGATGACGTCGGCCGACGCCAGCTCGGCGGCCAGCCGGGGCGGGGCGTCCCCGTCCTGGCCGATGGGGGTGCCGGCCAGCACGAGCAGGCCGGTCGGGGCGGGGGCGGCGGTTCCGGTCACACGACCATCCTGGCTCAAAAACGCTCATCCCCTGTCCCCAGGGCATGACGTCTCCCTACGATGTCCGAGTGACGAGCCTCGCCCCGACCCGAACCACGCTGCCGGATGACGACAGCGAGGAGGATTACGGCGGCCGCCGGCGCCGCGGCGGCTCGCACCGCGAGCGCGGCCGCGTGTGGTGGCGGCCCAACCTGCGGCCCCGGGACGACGAGGCGCGCGACCTGTCGCTGCGCGAGCGCCTGGTGCCCTCCTTCGCGCGCGAGCCGTGGTGGGTGAGCTGGGGCTTCCCGGTGCTGATCACCCTGATCGGCGGGTTCATGCGGTTCTGGCACCTGGGCCTGCCCAAGTGGGTGATCTTCGACGAGACCTACTACGCCAAGGACGCCTGGGCCACCATCCACTTCGGGCACGAGGTGGGCTGGCACGACGACGGCCCGAACGTCGGCATGGCCAACGACGACCACGCCATCATCGCCAATCCGCACATCTGGCGGACGCTGGTCGCCGACCACCACGGCAACGCCGTGCACCCGCCGGTCGGCAAGTGGATGATCGGCGCCGGCGAGTGGCTGTTCGGCTTCACCCCCTACGGGTGGCGCTTCGTCCCCGCGCTGTGCGGCACCCTGGCGATCCTGATGACCGCGCGCATCGCCCGGCGCCTGTTCCGCTCCACGCTCATCGGCTGCCTGGCCGGCCTGCTGCTGGCCGCCGACGGCATGGAGTTCGTGATGAGCCGCACCGCGCTGCTCGACATCTTCGTCATGTTCTGGACGCTGGCCGCCTTCGGCTGCCTGCTGGTCGACCGGGACAAGATGCGCAGCCGGCTGGCCGACTGGCGGGAGACGTTCCCGCCGGGTCCGCTGCCCGACGACGTCCCGGCGCCCAAGCTCGGCTGGCGGCCCTGGCGCATCGCCGGCGCGATCTGCCTGGGCCTGGTGATGGGCACCAAGTGGAGCGGGATCGCGATGATCTTCGTGTTCCTGCCGATGTCGCTGCTGTGGGACCACGCCGCCCTGCGGGCCGTGGGCATCCGCCGGCACTGGGCCGCGTTCTTCCGCCGCGACACCTGGCAGGGCATCAGCATGGGCCTGCTGTCGATGGTCACCTACACCGCGACCTGGACCGGCTGGTTCATCACCAAGGACGGCAACTACCGGCAGTGGGCCGCCGACCCGTCGCACCACGCCATCCACGTCCGCGGCCTGTCGGCGCTGCGCAGCTGGTGGGAGTACCACTGGCAGACCATGATCTTCCACACCAACCTGGACTCGCCGCACGCCTACATGTCGAATCCGTGGAGCTGGCTGGTGATGGGCCGCCCCACCGACTACTACTACTGCTCCAAGGGCAACGAGGGCTGTCCGCCGCTGGCCGACAACCAGCACCAGCAGGTCCTGGCGCTGGGCACCCCGCCGCTGTGGTGGTTCGCGACCATCGCGCTGTTCTGGCTGGCGTGGCGCTGGCTGCTGCGGCGGGACTGGCGGGCCGGGGCGATCCTGGCCGGGATGCTGGCCGGGTGGGCGTTCTGGCTCCAGTACGAGCACCGCACGATCTTCACGTTCTACGCGGTGGCGTTCGTGCCGTTCATGGTGATGGCGGCGGCGTATCTGCTGGGGGCGATCGTCGGCAGGGCCGACGCGCTCCAGTACCGGAGGGTCTGGGGCGCGGTCGTGGCCGGGGCGATCACCGTCTACATCCTGGTGATGTTCATCTACTTCTATCCGATCTACTCCGCGCAGACGATCACGTGGAACCAGTGGATAGACCGTATGTGGTGGCCCAGCTGGATCTGATCTGATCTGATCTGATCTGAGCGGAGCCTTCCGCACCGGCGCCCCAGAGGCTACCGTCCAGTAACATGGACCTCTCCTACGCGCGCCGGGGCGCGGGCGAACCGCTCCTGCTGCTGCACGGCATCGGCCACCGGTGGCAGGCCTGGGAGCCGGTGCTGGACCGGCTGGCCGAGCACCACGACGTCATCGCGATCGACCTTCCCGGCTTCGGCAAGTCCGCGCCGGTGAAGCTCGCGCCCGGCGAGCGGCAGACCATCGACGTCGCGATGGCGCGGATCGCGGAGTCGTTCACCGGCTTCGGGATCGAGCGGCCGCACGTGGCCGGGAACTCGCTCGGCGGGGCGCTCGCGCTGGAGCTGGCCAAGCACAACCTGGCGGCGTCGGCGACCGTGTTCTCGCCGGCCGGGTTCTGGACCACGCGGCGGGAGACCGCGTGGGCGGTGGGGAACCTGAGCCTGACCCGGGTCAGCACGTTCGCGCCGAGACCGGTGCTGCGCTTCGTGGCCGGGCATCCGGCAGCGCGGGCCGTGGCGTTCGGCATGGTCTTCGGCAAGCCGCGCCGGCTCGATCCGGCGGCGGCCTACGAGGACACCCTGGCGCTGCGGCACGGCACGGCGTTCCGCCCGGTGGCGCGCGAGGCCAAGCACTACCGGTACGCGGGGGAGACCGGCGTGCCGACCACCGTGGCCTGGGGGACGAAGGACCGGATCCTGGTGCGGCGGCAGTTCGAGCAGGCCAAGCGGGTGCTGCCCGGGGCCCGGTTCGAGGATCTGCCGGGCTGCGGGCACGTGCCGATGAGCGACGATCCGGAGACGGTGGCCCGGCTGATCCTGGAGACCACTGGGGTGTGGTCGGGGTAGGACAAGGGTGCTGTCCCGATAAGACCGGGAGGTCGCCGTCAGGATGGATATGTAGACTCCGGATCGGAGTAAGCCACCTGGGGGAGGACCGGAGCTCATGACGGAGAACTGGCAGGCCGAACCCACGCCTTGGCTTTCGCCGGGGCACGAGCAGACAGAACCGGGGTCGTTCGCGGGCCCGGCCGCCGGGCCGCAGGGAGTGAATCCGACCGCGGCGCAGGGGCTCACGCCGGTGCGGTTGCACATCAACGGGGACGTGGTGTCCATCGGGCCGCC
The DNA here is from genome assembly GCF_039531695.1 of Catenulispora yoronensis. Taxonomy (NCBI): domain Bacteria; kingdom Bacillati; phylum Actinomycetota; class Actinomycetes; order Catenulisporales; family Catenulisporaceae; genus Catenulispora; species Catenulispora yoronensis. The sequence continues at coordinate 119,614 of NZ_BAAAQN010000027.1, read as the reverse complement.
CATGGTGGATCCGCCGAAGCTGACTCCGGTGACGAGTCCGACGGCGATCGGTGTGCCCCAGATCGCGCCGCCCATCGACATCGACGCACCGCAGTTCTCGCCGCCGTACTACGGTGCGCCGGTCGACGTGACGCCGCCTGCTCCCCCGCCGCCACCGTTCATGGACGGGTCGTACGGGGCGACGCAGTATGGCCAATCGCCATATACCGACACGTCTTATTCGTATACGGACTACACGAGCCATACGGACCAGACGAACTACACGAACCAGACGAACCAGACGGACTATACGGACTACGCGAACCACACGGACTACGCCGACAAGCCGCTGGACAACCAGCCCTACGTCGAGACCCCTCCGCCACCGCAATACTCAGCACCCGCATTTGTGGAGCCGCCGCTCCCGGTCGCGTACACCGAGCCGCAGAACACTGCGCAGCACTCCCCCCAGCAGCTCACTCCGGTCCCGCACGTCGCGTACCAGCACCAGCAGCAACCGCAACAGCCGGACCAGCACCAGAACCAGTACCACCAGCACCCGGGAGCCCCGACCGGCGACCCGCTCATCGGCGGCGCCGACGGCCACTCGACCATGATGGTCGCGGTCGGCACCGTCCAGCCGCGAGCGCCGCAGCCGGTCGCCACCGTGGAGGACGCCGAGCGCGTCCTCGGCGCCGCCGTCGACTCCCTCGACGCCGATCCGGACCTGTACTCCATCGGCACCGTCACCGACGGCGCGGTCTGCCTGATCCCGGACGACGGCCGCTGGGCCGTGTTCCTGGCCGACGCCGGCCAGCGCCGCTTCGCCGGATCCTTCGACGACCCGATGATGGCGGCGGTGCACTTCGCGGGCGTGCTGCTGCTGGCCGCCGCCGAGCGCGGGGTGGTGCCGAAGGCGGCGGCGACACCGGCCGGCCTGCCCGGGCAGAGCGCCGACCCGCTGGCCCAGTTCCTCGCCGGGCCGCCGATCACACCGCTGGCCGGCGACCCGCCGACCACGCTGTACACCGAGCACCGGCTGACGGTGCTGACCCCGGGCACCGAGGTCGACCGGTTCGGCGACCAGCTCGGCAACACCGTCTACGCGGCGCGCACGCGCTATCCCCACCGCTCGTTGCCGCCGGACTACATCGAGCGGGAGTACCGGGTCTACCGCGTGCGCGAACCGTTGCGCGGGCTGGCCGGAACCGCCATCCCGTGGTTCGGGCAGCCGGGCGGCGGAACGGCGTATCTGCTCCCGCGGCCGATCACGGATCTGCTGCACGAGGGAGTGCTCGTGGAGATCCCGGCGGCCACGGTCGCTCCGGCGTGAGCGCTCGCCGCTGAAGCACCCACGTACGGCTGACTCCAACGCGGTAGCTCCAAGGTAACCCTCGGTCACCGAGGCCCGGCACCTTCTCGTCACCTTCGCTCAGTACCCTGGATCCGCATCGGGTCAAAGGCGACCGCGGGGAGGGCGACGTGAGGGATCCGTTGAACGAGGCCACGATTCCGGCGCGCGAGGCGTCGGGAGCGGTGCTGGTGGGAGTGGGGACCTATCGGAGCCTGCCGAGGCTGCCCGGCGCGCTGACCGGGATCGCCGATCTGGCGGCCGCGCTGACCGGACCGGACGGCTTGTTCGCCCCGGAATCCGTGCAAACGATTGCGGACCCGGAATCCGTCACCGAGCTGCTGGACGAGGTGGCGGCCGCCGCCGAGCGGCACCCGGACACGCTGCTGTTCTACTTCGTCGGCCACGGCCTGCGCGACCTCGACGGCCAGCTCTGCCTGGCCCTGCCGTGGAGTCTGGACAAGAAGTCGGAGGCCGAGCGCACCGCGCTGCCGGTCGAGCGGATCATGGCGCTGTTGAAGGGCGCCCCGGCGAAGCGGCGGATAGCGGTTCTGGACTGCCGCTACTCGGGGCGGGCCATGCGGGCGCCGTCGGCGTTCAACACCCACCTGCTCACCGCGACCGGCCAGAACGAGAAGGTCCGCTCCCCCTCCGAGCAGCAGACCACGCCGTTCACCGGCACGCTGCTGGACCTGCTGCGCAACGGCGTGCCGGGGGTCGGGCCGTGGCTCACGCTGGGCGACCTCTACCGGTGGATCGGCGGGGCCGCCGACGACCCGACGCCGCACCAGCGGGCCGTCGACGACAGCGCGACGATCGCGCTGGTACCCAACCGTGCCGCGCGACAGGACTTCGGCCGCCGAGCCGAACTGGCCATGCGCATCGGGTCGAAGGACCCGGCCCGCGCCGCGCGCCTGTTCGCGGACCTGGTCGTCGACGCCGCCGCCCGCGCCGAGGCCAAGGAGGCGCTGGCCTACCGGATGTCGGCGGCCTCGTGGCTGGGAGCGGCCGGCGACCCGCGCGGGGCGCTGGCCCGCTGGGAGGCGATCCGGCACGATCCGCAGGCCGACGTCGTCGAGGTCGAGGCCAATATCGCCTACTGGCAGGAGCGGCTGGGGGTCTGATCCCCAAGCTCCGCCGAGCCGGACCGCGGCGGAACCCTCATGGGGTACCGCGGAGAACGGGGTGCCGCTGAGATCGGTTGTAATCGTGTAACCCTTTCTCGACAGGGCGTCGGGAACGCGCGAGACTGGTTTGGCGTTCCACTAATGGAAGTACTCCGCGCTGTCGAGGTGACGCCGTGTCCTCATCGCTCTCCGACCGCCGAACGGACGCTCGTTTCCGGAGCGACCGCAATCTGAGCACTCGCATGCTCTCGGTCATGTTCCTCCTCGGCGTCGTCTACGCCGCGGCCATCCTGATCCTGGTCCGGATGCTGGGCCGCGCCTGGCCCATCGGCGTGGCGGTGATCGTCGCCTTCGCCGCCTTCCAGGTCCTCACGTCCGGGCGGCTCGCCGTGCGCACCATGGGCGCGCGGGAGGTGACCGCCGCGGAGGAGCCGGAGCTGCACGCCCTGGTCGACCGGCTGTGCGCGCTGGGCGGCATGGACAAGCCCACGATCGCGGTGGCCGAGTCGAAGGTGCCCAACGCGTGCGCACTGGGGCGCTCCAAGGGGTCGGCGACGCTCTGTGTGACGCGTGGGCTGCTGGAGACGCTGGAGCCGAACGAGCTGGAAGGCGTCATCGCGCACGAGCTCTCCCATGTGGCGCATGGTGACGCCGCCGTGATGACGGTCGCGGCCTTCGTGGGAGTGCTGGCCGGACTGGTCGCGCGGATCGGACTGCGGCTGGTCTACATCGGCGGCCGGGCCCGGGGCCTGTGGCACATCATCGTCGTGGCGCTGGGATTCATCGCGCTGAGCGCCGCCACCTGGTTCGTCTCCCTGGTGCTGACGCGGTCGCTGTCCCGCTATCGCGAGTTCGCCGCCGACCGGTCCGCCGCGCAGCTGACCGGGAACCCCGCCGCGCTGGCCTCGGCCCTGACGAAGGTCTCGGCGAAGGTGAGCGGAGGCGGCGGGATTCCTCAAGTCGATCTGCGAAAAGCGGGGGCGCTCAACGCCTTCTACTTCGCGCCGGTCTCAGCCGCCAAGACAACCGCACATCATCTGTTGTCCACGCATCCGACAACTCAAGCACGCCTTGACAGGCTCCTGAGGATGTCGTCGCAGTTGTAGATCTCCGGCGGGCGATCATCGAATACGAACATAGCTGATCAGGGTACGACGATGATCAGTCACGTATGTTCGAAGGTTTTGATGAATGCCTGCTATGCTTCGCGGGTTTTCCGAGCCGCCCCCGATCCCTGAGCAATTGCCCGCATCGGAAGGACCCGCAAGCATGACCGAGACCCAGAGCCAGTCCCAGTGGGAGCGCGTCGGCGGCGAGGAGGCCGTGAAGGCCGTCCTCGACCGCTTCTACGAAGGCGTCCTGGAGGAGCCGCAGCTGTCCGGCTTCTTCGAGAACTCCGATGTCGACGACATCAAGCCGCACCTGGCCGAAGTGCTGAAGGTCGTGCTCGGCGGCCCCGGTGCCCGCACCGACATAGACCTGGCGGGCTACCTCACCAACGCGCACTCCGGCCTCGGCGTCTCCGAGTCCGACTACGAGCTGACCGGCAAGGTGCTCATCGACACCCTCAACGAGTTCTCGGTCCCGGCCGACATCATCGAGACCATAGAGGGCGCCCTGGCCACCGTGCAGCCGTTCGTGGTGGCGGCCGCGTAGTCGTGCTGGATCCGCACCTACTGCGCACCACCTGGGCTCGGGTAACCCAGTACGGGGAGCAGGTGCCGCTGTACTTCTACAGCCACCTGTTCCTCAGCCATCCCGAGGTGCGCCCGATGTTCCCGCCTTCCATGGCGGCCCAGCGCGACCGCCTGGTCGCCGCCCTGGGCGCGGTCGTGGCCAACGTCGACGACCTCGGCTCGGCCGTGCCGTACCTGCAGGGCCTGGGCCGGGACCACCGCAAGTTCGCGGTGGAGCCCGGCCACTATCCGGCCGTGGGCGCGAGCCTGCTGGCCACTTTGGAGCACTTCCTCGGCGCGGACTGGACCCCGCCGGTCGCCGAGTCCTGGACCGAGGCCTACGGCATCGTCTCCCAGGTCATGGTCGACGCCGCGGCCGAGGCGCAGCACACCTCGCCGCCGTGGTGGGACGCCGAGATCGTGGCCCACGAGGTGCTCGGCGGGCGGCGGGACATCGCCCGCCTCACCATCGCCACCCGGCATCCGTACCCGTACGCGGCCGGGCAGTCGTTCACGCTGGAGAGCGCGATGGCCCCGGCCCGCTGGCGCTTCTACACGCCGGCCCATCCGCCCCGCACCGACGGGCTGATCGAGCTGCACGTCAAGCTGATCGGCACGGTGTCGTGGCAGCTGGTGAACGTCATGGGCGTCGGCGACCGGCTGCGCCTGGGCCCGCCGGTGGGCCACCAGCTCACGCTGGCCTCCACCACGCCGGGCTCGGACCTGCTGCTGATCGCCGGCAGCACCGGCGTCGCCCCGCTGCGGGCGGTCATCGAGGAGCTGGCGCTGGTGCCGGACCACGGCCGGCGCGTCACGCTCTACTACGGCGCCCGCATCGCCAGCGACCTGTACGACCTGCCGCGGCTGCGGCAGCTGGCCGAGCGCAACACGTCCTGGCTGAGCATCCACCCGGTGGTCAGCGACGACTACGCCTGGGAAGGCGAGCGCGGCCTGGTCGGGGACGTCGCGGCGGCCCGCGGCGGCTGGCCGGGGCACGAGGTGTTCATCGTCGGATCGGCCGGGATGTGCGAGCACACCGTGGCCAGGTTGAAGGAAGCGGGAGTGGTCCCGGGGGCCATCCATCTGGAGGAGAGTCAGCCGTGAGCTTCAGCGACTACGAAGGCGGCGGTGCCGCGGCGCGCCGTCCGGAGCGGCTGACCGCCGAACAGGTGGACGGCTGGGAGTTCGCCCGCGCCGGGATCACCCATCGCGGGTACGACGAGGAGAGCGTGCTGCGCTTCAAGCGCCGGGTGCTCGCCGAGTTGCAGGCCGCCGGGCAGGTCGAGTCCGAGCTGCGGCAGCGGAACGACGAACTGGCCGGGCAGCTGCGCGCGACCTACAGCGTCGGCGACCCGACGGCACCGGGAGCGCTCGGGCCGGGGGGCCCCGGCGCTCCGGGCGGATCCAGTGCGGCGGTCACGGCGGGCGCCGCGGCCGCCGCGACGGCGTTCGCGCCGGAACAGCGGGTCACGGCGGCCGCGGTGAACGCCATCTCGATGGCGCAGCGCCAGGCCGAGGAGCAGATCCGGGCCGCCGAGGAGTACGTCCGCAACGTGACCGAGTACGCGCGGAACCAGTATCAGGTGACGGTCAACGAGGGGCACCGCCAGGGGCTGCTCGCCGCCGAGTCGGCGTTCCAGCGCCGCAGCGAGCAGTTGTCGTCGAGCCTGAAGCAGCTGGAGTCGCAGCTGGAGTTCCTGAAGGCGTTCGGGGTCGCGTTCGGCGTGCAGGTCGAGGGCGCCTTGGAGAAGGCCCGCGAGGAAGTGCACGGCATGATCGGCAGCATCCACGCGGCCTACGACGCGCTGAGTCGGACCTCGGTGCCCGCGGCGCACGGGGTGCCCGCGGCGGCCGGGGGCGGGGCCGTGCTTCCGCGCATGGCGTAAGGAGGTATCGGGACTACCCGGCACCGCACAACCAGGCACAGCACGACCAGGCACCGCCCCGAGCCCTGACCTAGGCTGGCGACCATGACGACACGGGTTGCTTTCCTGGGGCTCGGGGCGATGGGTGCCCCGATGGCGGCGCGGCTGGTCCGCGCCGGATACGACGTGACGGTGTGGAACCGGACCGCGGCGCGGACCGAGCCGTTGGCCGAACTCGGCGCGGTGGCGGCCGGGACGCCGGCCGAGGCGGTCGCCGACGCGGAGTTCGTGGTCACGATGCTGTCCGATCCGGCCGCGGTCGAGGCGGTGGTCGAGGCGTTCGCGGACGCGCTGCGCGCCGACGCGGTGCTGGTGGAGATGTCGACGGTCGGGCCGGACGCCACGCGCCGGATCAGGGATCTGATTCCGGCGACGGTGGGCCTGGTGGACGCGCCGGTGATGGGCAGTGTGGACCGGGCCGAGACCGGCGAGCTCATCGTGCTGGCCGGGGGTTCGGCGCCGGACCTGGCCCGGGCGTCGGAGCTGCTGGCCCGGTTCGGCGGCGTCACCGAGTGCGGGGAGCTGGGGAGCGGATCGGCGCGGAAACTGGTGCTGATCAACGGGATCGTCGCCGGTGTGGCCGTGGTCGGGGAGACGGTGGCCCTGGCGGAGCGGCTCGGGATCGCCGATCCGCGGGCCGTGCTGGAGGCCAGTCCGTTGGCGCCGCTGGTGGCGCGGGCGTTCGCCACGACGGCGGACTTCTCGGTGGAGATGGCCGTGAAGGATCTGCGGCTGGGCGGGGAACTGCTGGACCTGCCGGTGATGGCGGCCGCGCGGGCGGCGTTGGAATCCGCGGCGGATCAGGATGCTGATCTTGGTGTCGCAGCACTCGATCTTGCCAAGAAGCACTGATTGGCGCTGATCGGCACTGATCAGCGGCGGGCCGCACCCTCTATCTTTATATAAGGGTGCGGCTCCGGCCTTTCAGCTCTTGACTGTCCCGACGGCGAGCAAAGCCCGGTAGGGCAGCCGCATGGTGCCGTCCTCGTCGCTCATCTCAGCGGCGACCCGCAGATAGTTCTGGTGGAACGCCGCACGCACCTCAGGCTCCTGCATCAGGTAGGCCCGTCCGGAGCCGGCGACGCCGGAGCCGACCGAGATCCACCACTCGTCGGCGGTGGTGTGGTGCTCCCAATCGATGACGGTCGTCGACACGTTCTCCAGGCCGGCCTCGCGGAACAGCTCGGCGAGCCCTTCCTCGGTGCGCGGGTAGTCGTCGGCTTCGGGAAGCTTCGGCAGGTCCCAATGCACCCAGCCCGGCGTCGCCTCCATCGCGCGGGGGAAGACGGCGCGCCCGGCGGAGCGCTCCCCCGGCCACAGCGTGAGCGCCACCCGGCCCTCGGGCTTGGTCACCGCGAGCAGCGCGGCCAGGGCTTCGCGCGGCCGGCCGAAGTGGTTGAGCACGAAGTTGCCGACGACGGCGTCGAACGTCCCGGGCTCGAACGGGAGGTCGGGGACGATCGCCAGCTGGAAGTCCGCCTCGGGGACCTTGGAGCGCGCGAGGTCGAGCATCGTCGGCTCGGCGTCGATCGCGGTGACTTGGGCACCGCGGGCGACCGCGGCGCGGGCGGTGTTGCCGGTGCCGGTCCCGACGTCCAGCAAGGTGGTGCCGGTGGTGGCGGCCACCGCGTCGAGGAGGTCGGGAACCGTGCGGGCGCAAAGGCCGGCGTAGACGGCCTCGTAGGAGGGGCCGGCGTCGGCCCACAGGATGCGCTCGGCCTCGTCGAAGGTCAGCGGCGGCGGAGTCGTGGGTGACGCGGGCGAAGGAACGTCCGTCGATGTCGATGGGTCTTCGGGCGTGGACACGCGGGTAGCCTAGCCGGATGCACGGATGGCAGCGGGTCGGTTCGCGGAACGCACGTTTTCAACAGTGGCAGACGCTGCTGGGCAATCGGACGAAGCGGCAGCGGGCCGGCCTGTTCGTGGTCCAGGGCGTGCGGCCCATCACGCTGGCGGTCGAGCAGGGCTGGCCGGTGCGCGAGCTGCTGGTGGACGGCGATCGGCGGCTGTCCCGGTGGGCCGAGGACCTGCTGCGGGTGACGGACGCGGAGATCGTCGCGCTGCCCGGCGAGCTGATCGCCGAGCTCGGCGAGAAGGAGGTGGAGGCGGCGCCGGAGATCGTGGCGGTGGTGGAGATGCCGGCGGACGACCTCGCACGGATCCCGATCAAGGCCGACTTCCTCGGCGTGGCCTTCGACCGGCCGTCGCAGCCCGGGAACGTCGGCACCCTGATTCGCTCGGCCGACGCCTTCGGGGCGCACGGGGTCGTCGTCACCGGGCACGCCGCGGATGTGTACGACCCGCGCGCGGTGCGGGCGAGCACGGGTTCGCTGTTCGGCGTGCCGACGGTCCGGACGCAGTCGCAGCGGGAGGTGGTGGACTGGCTGGCGGGGGCCGGGGCTGGGGCTGAGGCTGGTGCTGGGGCAGCGACCGAGGCCGGAATCCAGGTGACCATCGTCGGGACCGACGAGGACGGCGACACCGACATCGAGGACTACGACTTCTGCGCGCCGACGCTGATCGTGGTCGGCAACGAGACGGTGGGGATGAGCACGGCGTGGCGCGACGCGTGCGACCGGGTGCTGAGCATCCCCATGGGCGGGATCGCCAGCTCCCTGAACGCCGCGAACGCGGGGACGGTCGTGCTGTACGAGGCGGCGCGCCAGAGGCGCGGCGGCAAGTCGGCGTTTTAGGATCGCGGCGTGGCACTACGACTCGTTCAGGTGAACATCAAGGCCGGAGACGACGCGGCCCTCGGCCGGTTCTGGGCCGACGCGCTCGGGTGGAGCCTCGACAGCGAGGAGCCCGGGGTGACCAACCTCGTGCCCGAGAACTTCACGTGGCCGGATCCGAGTGCCGTCTGCATCGACCTGGTGCGGGTTCCGGACCCGGAGACTGTCGACTATCGCGTGCGTCTTGAGCTCGCCACGGCGTCCGCGACAGAGCAGGAGAAGCTGGTCGCGCGGCTCACCGAGCTCGGGGCCAGGGCTGTCGACACGGGACGGGCGCATCCGGGAGACGTGGCGCTGGCTGATCCCGAAGGCAATGTGTTCTCCGTGCTGGGGCCGCGGTCGCTGTACCAGGACACCGGACCGATCGGCGCGGTGGTCGTCGAATGCGAGGACCCGCGCGCGCTGGCAGAGTTCTGGGACGCGGCCATGGACTGGACGCTGCACGAGGTAAGCGACGACCTGGCACGGTTCCGGTCCGGGCAGGGCGTCGGGCCGTACCTGGAATTCCGACGCCGGGACGGGGAGGAGCTCCGCCGGGGCCGGATCCACCTCGATGTGATGCCCTACGCCGGAGACGATCAGGGCACGGAGGTGGACCGGCTGCGCGGCCTGGGCGCCACGGACGTCGACCTGGGGCAGGGCGACGTGTCGTGGGCTGTGCTCGCCGATCCGGCGGGAAATGAGTTCTGCGTTCTGCGCTCACGCGGCGAGAGGATCGTCGGGGAACCGGCGGCTTCCTGAGCTACGACGGCTGGTCGGCCGAATACTCCGCCACGACCTCGATCTCGCCGACGATCGCGGCGTTGAAAGCGTCCAGCTCCTCCGCCGGAACCCACAACTCCAAGTGCGCGGCCCCGCCTGCGGACTGCGTCGGGTACCGGCGCGCGGTCGCCGTCGCGACCCGGAACCGGGTCACGGATCCGGTGCCGGACGCGGTCGTGTTCCAGTCGCGGGCGATCGTGGTCGCGTACTCCTCGTTGAGCACCGGATAGAAGATCGGCTGCTCCGGCAGGCGCGGCGGCCAGGCCTGGAAACCGGCGTCGCGCAGCAGGCTCAGTTCGTCCGGCCCGACCGGCCGCCACAGCGTGGTCGTCCCGTCCGCGTTCTCCTGGCGGCCCCGGCGCAGATCCGCGACCAACGCCGCGAGATGCGCGTCCTCGAAATCGGCCAGGTAGTCGGCCTCGGACACGAACGCCACCACCGCGCTGTCGCCGATCAGACGCAGCGCGGCGATGTTCGGGTGCTCGACGTCGGTGCAGGCTTCCGCCGGCTCCACCCGGGCGATGGCCCGGCTGATCTGCTCCGCGCTCAACGGGTAGGCCTTGCTGCCGCCTCGATGCCCGACCCCGTCCGCCAGCACCACGCCCGGCAGGTAGGCCCCGCGCACGTTGGTGCGGACCACCGCGCCGTCCGGCGTCAGCAGCCCCCACACGGCGGGGCGCTCCCAGCCGAGGGCCGCCTCCATGGCGGTGCGGACCTCGTTGATCGCGTCGATCGTCTCCCAGCGCTCAGTCACGCGCTCCACGCTAGACGATCGGTTCCCGGGCTAAGCGACGCGCACCCCACGTCCCAGGCGGGTGGCCGGTGTGCGGAGTCTGCGGATCGTCACGGTCACGGCGAAGGCGCCCAGCAGCAGGTCGAAGCCGAGGCCCCAGGGCCACACCGGGGACGGGTCGGCGGGATGGGCCGGGCATTGCGGGATCGTGGGCGTCAGCCGGTCGCCGATCGGCTGGTCGGAGGAGGAATAGACGGTGCCGCCGCACGGCAGCGAGGAGTCGGGCAGGGTGGCGTCGCGCACGCTGCGGCGGATGCTCCCCAGCGGATCGTCGGAGCGCTGGACGACGTCGCCGTTGTCGGCGCGCAGGGGAGGCAGCGCGGGCGCGGCGTCGGCCAGGATCACGAACGGGTTCGGGGACAGCAGCCACCACACCTCTTCCGGATGCCGGACGACACCCTGGGTCATGTAGTCGCTGCCGATGAGGATCGGCTTCTGCTCGGACGTGGCCGACAGCGCCAGGAAGTAGGTGATCAGGGTGCCGATGGTCAGGGCCGCGGTGGCCAGGTAGGACAGCAGGCCGGAGCTGATGCTGCGGGACATCAGGGCGGACAGCGCCTGGGCGACCGCGCAGATCACGCCGATCAGCAGCGCCACCACGGTCAGCGTCGCCACCGCGCTGAGGAATCCGACGCCGCCCTGGGCCACGGAGAACAGCACGAAGGGCACCGACAGCGCCAGGGCGACCAGGCCGACCGACCAGCCGGCCAGGAGTTTGCCGATGGCGATGTCGGTCGGGGACAGCAGGGTCACCTGGAGGGTGGCCAGGGTGCCGCGCTCGCGGTCGCCGTTGATCGACTGGGACGTCAGCGTCGGGCTGATGATCAGCATCAGGCCCAGGACGAACAGCATCAGGATGCCGAACATCTGCGGGCCGATGGAGGTGGTGTCGTGGACCATCGTCTCGCCGTTGTAGTAGCTGTCCCGGCTCGCGTTCAGCGACGTCGCCAGGAACCAGGTGAAGGCCAGCATCACGGCGGTGAAGCCGCCGAGGAGCCACTTCCAGCGGCCGGTGCGCAGGCGCATGCGGAACTCGTGGGCCGCGACGAGGCGGACGGCGTGCACAGAGGTGCTCATCGCCGGCCCTCCTCGGTCAGGGCCAGGTAGGCGGACTCCAGCGGGGTGCCGGTCGGGCCGAAGGCGAGGATCCGGACTCCGGCGCCGACCGCCTCGGCCAGCAGGTCGGAGGCCTGGTCCTCGGTCATCGGGGGCAGTTCGAAGCCGGCCGGGGAGGCGGTGCCGGCCAGGCCGCGCCCGGTGAGCACGGCTTCGAGGGCCTCCGGGTCCCGGGCCCGGATGCGCCACGGCACCCGCTGGTCGGAGCCGATGGCGGCCAGATCGGACATCTCGCGGGAGGCAACCACCTGGCCGGCGGAGACGAAGACGGCACGGTCGGCCATCTCGGCGAGCTCGGACAGGATGTGGCTGGAGACCAGGATCGCGACGCCGTCGGCGGCCAGGCGGCGCAGCAGATCGCGCAGCTCGATCCGGGAGCGCGGGTCCAGGCCGGAGGCGGGCTCGTCGAGCAGGAGCACGCGCGGCTTGTGGATCAGGGCCCGGGCCAGCGCGAGGCGCTGCTTCTGGCCCCGGGACAGCACGTGGACCGGGGCCAGGGCGAACTCGTCCAGCCGGACGGTGGCCAGCAGCGCCGGCACCGCCTGGGCCCGCTCGGCCTTGGAGAGCCGGTGCGCGTCGGCGAAGAACGCGAGGTACTCGTGGACCTTGAGCTGGTCGTACATCCCCAGCGTGTCGGGCATCCAGCCGGTGACCCGGCGGACCGCGACCGGGTCGGCCGCCGGGTCGACGCCGGCGATGCGGATGCGGCCGGCGGTCGGGGCCAGGAGGGTGGCCAGCATCAGCATGAGAGTGGTCTTGCCGGCGCCGTTCGGACCGACCAGCGCGGTGACCCGGCCGTAGGGCACGACCAGGCTCATGCCGCGGACGGCCCAGACCTCGCCGAAGCTCCGGGTCACGTCCTCGACGACGATCCCGGCCTCGGCCCGCGGCTCGGCGAGCTCTGCTTCCTCGATCAACGAACCCCCCGTGGTCGACGGATGTGACACGCTATTGGATGTCGTAGACCCCTGTCGCGGTTCCCTCAAATATGGACTGGCGTTCGGAGGCTGTGAAGTGGGCCGTGAGTTCCCGCGCGGCCTCCAGCACACGGGCGTAGTCCGCCGCCAGGTTGCTCACCGGCCAGTCGCTGCCGAACATCACCCGCTCCGGACCGAAGGCCTCCAGCACGACGTCGGCGTAGGGACGCAGTTCCGCGACGGTCCACCGGTCGAGGTCGGCCTCGGTGACCATGCCGGACAGCTTGCAGGCGACGTTGGGCGACGCCGCCAGGGTCCGCACGTCGTCCGCCCAGGGGGACAGCTCGCCGGCGGCGATCGCCGGCTTGCCGAGGTGGTCCAGGACGAAGCGCAGCTCCGGCACCGCCCGGGCCGCCGCGGCGCAGGCCGGGAGCTGGTCGGCACGCACGATCAGGTCGAAGGCGAGCCCGGCGGCCGCCAGGTGACGCAGGCCGCGCAGCGTGGCGGGAGCGGTGAGCCAGCCACCGTCCGGCAGATCCTGCACCTGATGCCGGAGCCCGACCAGCCACCGGCCGCCGGGCCCGGCCCGCAGCGCGGCGAGACGGTCGGCGAAGTCGGGCGCGGCGATATCGGTCCAGCCCACCACCCCGGCGATCAGATCGGATGTCTCGGCGAGCGCCAGCATCTCCGGCGTCTCCTCGGCCGCATGGATGGTCTGCACCAGGACGGTGGCGGCGACCCCGGCGGCGGCGACCAGCGGTTCGAGGTCCGCGAGGTGGAAGCTGCGGCGCAGGGCCGGCAGCCCGACGGTCCAGGCCTGGTCGCGGACACCGAGATCCCACAGGTGGTGGTGCGCGTCGATGATCCGCATCGGTCAGGCCCCCGCCGCCGGCAGCTCGAAGATCACCGGCAGCGGAGTGTCGCCGCCGAGCAGGGTGAAGTCCCGGAAGACGCCGACCTGGGCCTGCCAGGCGTGGTCCGCCTCCTGGTCGGCCAGGAACGCGGTGAGCGCCTCCCAGTCCTCGCACTCGACGAGGTGGAACAGGTCGACGCCGTTGCGCCAGATGGTCCAGCCGGTGCAGCCGCCGGCCCGGAGCAGCTCCGGGATCGCGGGCGGGATGTGGTCGTGCGCCTGTTCGTAGCCTGCTACGCCCTCGGGCTTCAGGCGGGTGTGGATGGCGACCCGCATGGCGATGCTCCTTGGATTCATCGGATCTTTGTCCGGTCGGCGTGAGTGTAGCTGGTGGGGGTGGGGTGGGGGTGGGGGCGGTGTGAACGCGGGGGGGTGTTGGTGGTTGCGAGGCGGGTCGGCGCGGCGTCGGGGCAGCCGGTGGTTGCGAGGCAGGGCGGCGCGTCGTCCAATGGCGGAGGTGAGGGAGCATGCGGGCCGCTTGCTGCGCTTCCAGCGGATCGAGATCGACGTCACCCGGCTGGTGCTGTCCGGCGTGGCACTGGCGCTGCCGGTCGCCGTGGGCGCGCTCACCCACCACCTCGCCGACGGCCTGACCGCCACGATGGGCGCCCTCCTGCTCAGCGCGGCCGGCCACGAAGGCGGCTGGCGAGCCCGCCTGACCGACATCGCCGCCTCGGCAACGGCTGGCGCCCTGACGGTGTGGCTCGGCGCGGTGATCGGCGCGTCCGCAGCCTGGGCCGGAGTGTGGATCGTGGCGGTAGCGTCCACCGCCGCACTGCTCGGCGGCATGGGAACACTGGAGGCACGGATCGCCGCCAACGCGACGGTGTTCACAGTGATCGGCGCCCACCTCGGCACCGGCCCGGACACCCCGGGCCACATCCTCCTGTTCATCGCACTGGGCATGCTGACCACCGCGGTGCTGACCCTGGGCAGCTACGCCGCCAGCCGCGCATTGTCACCCCTTTGGCGCACCGGCCTGGAGGGACCGCCGGGACTCGCGTGGCCGTTCCGACGCAACGTGGCGACCTGGCGAGCCGGACTCCGCACATGGCCGGGCTGGCAATTCCCGGTCCGACTGGGGTCGGCGATGGCGGTGGCCGAGGTAGTGGCGCACTTCCGGCCCGGGGAACACACGTACTGGATCGCACTGACCGTGTCACTGGTGGTGCTGCGCGACGAGGCCGCCGCACCGATGCGAGCAGCCGAACGCGGACTCGGCACCACGATCGGCGTACTGATCGGCGGCCTGCTGCTGGGAGTACTGCCGACCTGGGGCATGGTCGCGTTGATAGGCGCGATCGGCGCGGTACGCCCGTGGCTGAAGGCCGCGAACTACACGGCGTACGCGGCGGTGATGACACCCCTGATCACGATGCTGAACGAGCTCGGCCAGGACATGTCGTGGGCGGTGCTGCGGGAGCGGGTGCTGGACACACTGCTGGGGTGCGCGATCGGGCTGGGGGTGGGGTATTTGCCGTGGCGGGTGGGGCGGGGGCGGCGGCCGGGGTCATGAGCACGCCCCGGACAACCATCCGGACGAGCGATCCTCGGAGTACTCGATCATCAGCGGCTCCCACGAATGGAACCGCCCTGATGACGGGGACACATCCACGCCGGTGAGAGTGATGGCCTTGAGCGGCGCATTCTCCGCCGCCCGGACCGCCGCTGCCACGGCCCTCTCGATGTCCTGCACACAGGCGTACGTGTAGCGGGGGTGGTGATGCCCGCCGGTCACGTCCCAAGTGAACCGAACACCGAGGTGGCATTCGGCCTGCCCCCGCATGGTTTCCTGCTGGTCAGCGTCGCCGATCGCGGCCGCGGCGTCTAGGGTCATGTCCCCTACTGTGCGGAGTCACCGCCGAGCTCTCCACAGCCTTCCACGGGTTTCTACGCCAATATCAACCGAGGGCGTGGGCTGCGGCCGCGATCAGTGAGCGGACACCCGTTCCGGTCACGGTCAACGCGCCCAGCTCGCTGAACGCCTGTTCGTACAGGACGATCTCACTGGGCTGGGTCACCGTGAGGTATGCGCCGATCAGTTCCACCGTCACTTGCTCGGTCCCGTAGATCCAGAATCCCTCCGCGGCCCACCGCTGACGGCGCGACCCGGAGGGGATGACGCGCAGGCTGACATTTGGGTGCGTCGCGAGAATCGTCAGAAGGTGCTGGAGTTGAGCCGCCATCACGTCGTTGTCGGCTACCCGGGAGTTGAGTACCTGTTCCTCCAGGATGAATGAGAACGTCTTGGTTGGGTCGGACAGGATTCGTTGACGCTCCATGCGCACCTGTACTGCTTCTTCCACGTCGTCGGAGAGCCTCCGGCGAACCTGAACTGCACGGAGCACCGCAGCGCAGTACTCGCGTGTCTGGAGCAGCCCGGAGATCAGGGAAGGGCTGTAGGCACGGAACCGTGCGGTCCGCTCATAGACCGGTAGCACCTTCTCCTGCGCGGCGCGGAGCCCGGCGCGCTCAAGCCGTCGCCACTCGACATACGCACCCTCCGCTATCTGTAGCGCGGCGATCAAGCCTGGAACCTCCCCAGGGACATCGCAGGCGGCGCACCATGCCCGTACGTCGTCCTCACTCGGCGGCGTCACGGCGTTGACGATCCGGGAAACCTTCGATTCCTGCCAACCCAGCCGACGGGCGAGCTCCCTGCCGGTCCGGATGCCCGCGTCCTTCATCACCTCCACGAGACGGGCCGCGATGCGCTCACGGGCCTGCTGGACAGAGGAGTAGGGCGACGCGGGCAACGAGGACCTACTCGGGGATGTAGTCGCCGTGCGGGACGGCCAACATCCACGCTGCGTCGAACGACTCGACCGTGACCTTCACCAGCTCCGGATCAGTCCGACGCTCCACGCCCGGCTCCGGCCACGTACCGTCTCCGGCAAAGTGGTTCACCAGAACGACGCCGGAGTCGATGATCCAGCAGTCGAACGGCACCACGGCCACCGGCGGGCTCGCACGACGGCTCAGCCACCGCACCTGTTCGCCGGCCTCGATGTTCACAGCCGTCAGCGCATGCTCCCACCGGATGTAGTCGCTGACCGGCTCGGAGATGATCCGGAGCCGCCGGAACTCCACACCCCGGGCCGCCGCCTCGCGGACCACAGCCGCCCAGCCGCCCATGAACGACGTGTCCACTTCGCCGCGCTGTGTGTAGGCCTCGTAGGAGGCCCGGTGGACGTCGGACAGGGCGTAGGCGTCCCTGTGCTCCAGATGGAAGGCCGTGCGCGTGGCCTGCGCCAGCGCGTCCCGGATCAAGGTCACGTCAGCGCCTCCCGCAGGGCCGGGATGATCGACGCGGGAACCCGCACGATCGCCTCGTGGCCGGGGATGGTGTCCGGGCCGTGGTGGTGGCCCGGAGTGGATCCGGCAGCGTCCGCCATCCAGTAGTCCTCCTCCGAACCCACGTAGCCCTGCACGATCAGATCCCCCGACTCATCGTCCCGCCACACGGTCGGTGACCCGTCATCGGGCGTGTTCGGAATCTGCGCCAAGAACGTGAACGACATGATGCTCCTCCGGCAATCGTCGCGAACGGAGTGTCCGTTCCTACCAGCTTGCAGCCGGGGCGCAGCGGCCGAAAGGGAGCTTCTACGAGTTTCTACGCGTTCCCGAGCCATGCTCAGCGCCGTCCCCGAGCGCCCCGCTCCCCACCCCAATGTGGCGAACGAGACAGTCGCGACGCCCGGGATCGGGGTGCGCCGGGGAATATGATCATTCGGCACGCGGTTGAAGGGTTTGTTCAACTTTCAACTTGAGGAGGGTGCAGTGAGCCAGATGCAGTTCGGCGTCTTCACCGTGGGAGACGTGACGCCCGACCCCGCTACGGGTGTGGCGGCGACCGAACGTGAGCGCATCAAGGCCATGGTGGCCATCGCTGAGCATGCCGAGCAGGCCGGGTTGGACGTCTTCGCGACCGGGGAGCATCACAATCCGCCGTTCGTGCCGTCGTCGCCGACCACGATGTTGGGGTGGATCGCCGCTCGGACGTCGCGGCTGTTGTTGAGTACCGCCACCACGCTGATCACCACCAATGATCCGGTGAAGATCGCTGAGGATTACGCGATGCTTCAGCATCTGGCTGATGGCCGGGTGGACCTCATCATGGGGCGGGGCAACACCGGGCCGGTTTATCCGTGGTTCGGGAAGGACATCCGGGACGGCATCGATCTGGCGCTGGAGAACTATGCGTTGCTGCGCCGGCTGTGGGAGGAGGATGTCGTCGACTGGAGTGGTCGGTTCCGGACTCCGCTGCAGGGCTTCACCGCTACTCCGCGGCCGATGGACGGTGTGGCGCCGTTCGTCTGGCACGGCTCGATCCGGTCCCCCGAGATCGCTGAGCAGGCCGCTTATTACGGCGACGGTTTCTTCCACAACCACATCTTCTGGCCGAAGGAGCACACGCAGCGGATGGTGGCGCTGTACCGGAGGCGCTTCGCGCACTACGGTCACGGCACCGAGCAGCAGGCGATCGTGGGGCTCGGCGGACAGGTGTTCATGCGGCGGAACTCGCAGGACGCGGTGCGGGAGTTCCGGCCGTACTTCGACAACGCCCCGGTGTACGGCCACGGCCCCTCGCTGGAGGAGTTCATGGCCGAGACGCCGCTGACCGTGGGTTCGCCCGAGCAGGTGATCGAGCGCACTCTGGCGGCCCGCGACTACGTCGGCGACTACCAGCGCCAGCTGTTCCTGCTGGACCACGCCGGGCTGCCGCTCAAGAGCGTGCTGGAGCAGATCGATCTGCTCGGCGAGGAGGTCGTGCCGGTGCTGCGCAAGGAGTTCGCGATCGGCCGGCCGGCCGAGGTGCCGGACGCCCCGACGCACGCCGCGCTGGTCGCGAAGGCCGGCGGGAGCGGGTCGGCAAGGACCGGCTCGGCGGCGGACGGCTCAGCGGCGGACGGCTCGACGCGGGATGATGAACGGCTGGCTCAGTTCGACACGAAGGAGGCCATCGCACCGTGAGTGCTTACGAGGCGGCGGAGGCCCGCTACCGGGACGAGAACCCGGCGGCCGGGTCGGGCGGCGGCATGACCGGCGGCAGCGCGTGGTTCCACACGCGGCTGAGCGAGGAGCAGCCGGCCGCCGGGACGACGGACTTCACGTCGGGCCCGGGACCGCTGCCGAACGGGTCCGCAATGAACGGGTCCACGCTGAACAGGTCCGCGCTGAACGGACTGGAGGCAGCCGGCTTCGACGCCCTCGACCGGCCCGCCCTCGACCGCTCCGCCCTCGACCGCTCCGGCTTCGACCAGTCCGCCCTCGACCGCAACGTCTTCGGCGACCCCGAGTACGACGGCCCCGGCGAACTGTTCATCGACTCGGTCTTCGGCGCCGAGGCCGGCCTGCCCGCTTTCGGCGGCACGCCGCAGCGCACCGCGGCCGACGGTCCCGACGCCCTGCGCCTGGTGGTCGTCAGCGCCGGCCTCGGCCAGCCGTCGACCGCGCGGATCCTGGCCGACCGTCTGGCCGATGCCACGCGCGCCCGCGTGGCCGGGCGCGCGGTCGAGGTCGAGGTGCTGGAGCTGCGCGACCTGGCGCTGGACATCGCCGGCGCGATGGTCGCCGGGTTCCCGGGGGCGAAGCTGCGCGCGGCGCTGGACGCGGTGGAGGCCGCCGACGGCCTGATCGCGGTCAGTCCGATCTACACGGCCAGCTACAGCGGTCTGTTCAAGTCGTTCTTCGACGTGCTGGACAAGGACGCCCTCACCGGCAAGCCGACGCTGATAGCCGCGACCGGCGGCACCGCCCGCCACTCGCTGGCGCTGGACCACTCGCTGCGCCCGATGTTCGCCTACCTGCGGGCGTTCGTGGTCCCGACCGCGGTGTTCGCGGCGTCGGAGGACTGGGCGTCGGCGGGCGGCGAGGGCCTGAACGAGCGGGTCGACCGGGCCGGGGCGGAGCTCGCGGGGCTGATGGCCGGGGCTCCGGCCGCGGTCCGCAAGCCGCGGGACGAGTTCGAGGACGTCGTCCCGTTCGAGCAGCGGATGGCGGCGCTGCGCGCAGGGCTCTGAGACGCGCAGGGCTCTGACTCCGTCCCCCTACAACCGGGCCTTGCCATCCAGCTCCGGCCACGTGAACACCGCCGAGCCCCACGCCAGCCCGGCCCCGATCGACGTCACCAGCACCCGCTGGCCCACCGCGAGCCGTCCCGCGTCGTGCGCGTCGGCCAGCGCCAGCGGGATCGAGGCCGCGACCGTGTTCCCCACGTGCTCCAGGTTGGTGACCACGCGGTCGGCCGCGATCCCCAGCTCCCGCGCCACGCCATGGATGATCCGGATGTTGGCCTGGTGCGGCGCGAACCGGTCCACCGAGGCCGCCTCCCAGCCGGCGCGGTCCAGCACCCGGCGCGACGAGCCGGTCATCTCCCGCACCGCGCGCTCGAACACCGCCGGGCCGTCCATCACCAGGTAGGGGTCGTGGTTGGCGACCGGAAGGCCGAGGCGGTCGCGCGCGCCGCCGCCGGGCACCTCGACCGTCGCCACCTGGGTGCCGTCGCTGCCGAGGTCGAAGGACCGGAGCGCGCCGGGCTCGTCGGCGTGGCCGGCCCGCAGCACCAGCGCCCCGGCGCCGTCGCCGAAGATCGAGGCGGTGAGCCGGTCGCCGGGGTCCACCAGGGTGGTGAACACGTCCGCGCCGAGCACCAGCACCCGGTCCGCCATCTGGCCGCGGATCAGGGCGTTGCCGGTGGCCAGCGCGTGCACGAAGCCGGCGCAGACGGCGTTGACGTCGAACGCCGCGATGCCGGTGTAGCCCAGGCGGGCCGTCACCTCCGGCGCGGAGGCCGGGCAGAGCCGGTCCGGGGTGGTGGTGGCCAGCACCACGACGTCCAGCGGGCCGAAGCCGGCCATCTCCAGGGCCCGGGCCCCGGCCTCGGTGGCCAGGTCGACGGTCGAGCTGTCCCGGGTGACGTGCCGCGCGCCGATGCCGAGCCGGGTGCGGATCCAGTCGTCGGTGGTGTCCAGGCGCTCGGCGAGTTCGCTGTTGGGGACACGGCGTGCGGGCACAGCCCCGCCCACGCCTTGGACGACGGCCGCACGCTGGTTCACCCGCTTGATTCTCCGGGGTGCGAAGAGGACTCACATAGGACTTTCGCCATTAATTCACCCGTAAGGTGTAACTCGGGCTTGTTTCCTGCCGCCTCGCCGTCCCAAGGTGCTGATCATGGAATCTCCCTGGATCTTCTCCGCGTTCCTGGCGCCGGCCGGCGACCCCGGAACCGCCGGCGGCACCGACCCCGCCGGCACCGAGCAACTGCGGCAGATCAGAGCACTGCGCGGCCGCATCCTGTTCGACGGCGGCCGCCGGCCGGCCTTCCTCGAGCCCGACGACCAGGTGCAGGACCTCGGCGCCTGGCACTTCACGGCCCGGCGCGGCCTGGACGGCATGCACGGCCCGCCGCTGG
This sequence comes from Catenulispora yoronensis, assembly GCF_039531695.1. Taxonomy (NCBI): domain Bacteria; kingdom Bacillati; phylum Actinomycetota; class Actinomycetes; order Catenulisporales; family Catenulisporaceae; genus Catenulispora; species Catenulispora yoronensis. The sequence goes on along the minus strand of NZ_BAAAQN010000027.1, from coordinate 98,909 downwards.
GCTATGTCCGGCTCCTGACCCCGGCCACATCCGCCCGCTACCAGTCCCGCGAATACCTCGGCGAGCGGCAGTACGCGGAAGTGCTGGCGGCCGAGGGCCTGACCGACGAGACCGTGTTCGAGCACAGCCGCCTGGTGGTGGAGCACCGGGCCCGCAAGCTCGGCCTGGGCCTGCATCTCAACGCCCTGGCGATCGCCGCGGCGCACGAGCTCGGCGCGGCCGCGATGATCGGCACCTCCGGGACCGCCGACGGCCAGGACCGCTTCCACGGCCGGTTCGGCTTCCACCCGGTGCCGAGCACCCGGCGCTACGTCGAGAAGTACACCGAGGACGTCGTCATCCTGCTGCACCGGACCGTCGAGGGCGCCGGCGAGCACACCACCCTGGTCGAGGGCTACCGCCTGCTGTTCCGCGAGCTGATGGCCGAGGCGCTGGCCGAAGACCTGGCCGGTGGCCTGACTGAGAGCCTGGCCACCAGAGGCAGAGGCCTGACCGGCGATCCGGCCGGAGGCCTGGCCGGCACCGGAAGCGCCGCGACACCTGCTGCCGCAACACCCGCTGATGCGACACCCGCTGCCGCAACACCCGCCGATGCGGCGTCGCACTCGGCCGACGGCCTGAGCCATCCCGCCACGTCCCCGGCCACCGACGCCGACCTCGCCTCCCTCGGCCGTGGCTTCTCCGGGGGCCACGCCATCTCCCGCCTCTGGGGTGCCGAGGAGGCGGCTCGGGCCGTGGCCGCGGTGGCGCCCGGCCGGACCGCCCGCGCCGAGGCCGCCCATCAGCACCGGAACCCGCACCGCCACACCCCCGCCCCCTCCGGGCCGCCCCCGCGCCTGGCCGCGATCGGCTCCTCCGATCCGCACCGCTGGAAGCCGGTGCTGTTCCGCCCCGCGCGCCCCGACGACCGGGTCGCGCTCGCCGCCCTGCTGAACACCGGCGCCGTCCGCGAGGTCGTGGACACCGTCGAGAGCCAGGTGGAGGAGCTGATCCGGTCGCGGGAGCCGGGCCGGGTCTTCGACGCCGGGGAGCTGGCCGCGGCCCGCGCCGACCAGCTGGCCGGGGCGCAGCCCTGGGACTACGGCTCGTGGGCCTGGTACCCGTGGTCCGGGCGGCTGGTGCACGTGCTGCCCCGCGAGGAGTACCGGCTGGTCCGCACCGACCGCAACCGCGGCAAGATCGACCGCCCCGAGCAGCGGCGGCTGCTGGACCGGCGGGTCGGCGTGATCGGCCTGTCGGTCGGCAACAGCGCGGCGGTGACGCTGGCCCAGGAGGGCGTCGCCGGGGCCTTCAAGCTGGCCGACTTCGACACCCTCAGCGTCTCCAACCTGAACCGGCTGCGCGCCGGGCTGCACCAGGTCGGCGTGAACAAGGCGGTGCTGGCCGCCCGGCAGATGTACGAGATCGACCCCTACCTGGACATCGAGATCTTCCCGGCCGGGCTGACCGAGGAGAATATGAAGGAGTTCTTCCTCGGCGGGCACGGGCCGATCGACCTGCTGGTCGAGGAGTGCGACACGCCGTGGGTGAAGCTGGCCGCCCGGGAGGCCGCGCGCGACCTCGGGGTGCCGGTGGTGATGGACGCCAACGACCGCGGGCTGCTGGACATCGAGCGGTTCGACCACGAGCCGCACCGGCCGCTGCTGCACGGCCGGCTCGGCCCGCTGACCGCCGAGGACTGCCACGGCCTGACCCCGGCCGAGCGGGTCCAGATGGTGCTGGACATGGTGGACGCCGACCGGATCTCCCCGGCGCTGGCCGCCAGCTTCCCGGAGATCGGCCGGACCCTGAGCAGCTGGCCGCAGCTGGCCTCCGGGGTGGCGCTGGGCGGGGCGCTGGTGACCGAGGCGGCGCGCCGGATCCTGCTGGGCGAGCGCTGCGAGTCCGGCCGCTTCTACGTCGACCTGGAGGTGCTGATCGCCCCGGACCGGGACTGCACGGCGGAGATGGGCCGCCCCGGCTCGGACCGGACCGGGCTCAAGCGCCCCGGGCTGGACCGGCTCGGACTCGGCCGGCCCGGCCCGAGACCGGCCGGCGCCGGACCGGCCGGCCCGGGTCAGGCCGCGAGCCTGCCCAGCGCGCCGTAGAACCAGACGTCCTGGGCGTTCTCGGCGTCCTGCGGCTTGTCCGGCCGCCAGGCCGGCAGGTTCACGATGCCGGGATCCAGGATGTCGAAGCCCTCGAAGAAATCGGCGATCTGCTCCCGGGTCCGCGGGGACGGGTTCTTCATCACCGACTGGTACTGGCTCTGCACGTCCCGGACCAGATCGCCGGTGGCACCGTCGATGGTGGCGTGGGTCAGCGCCAGATAGCTGCCCGGCGCCAGCACCCGGCGGTACTCGGCCAGGACGCCCTTCGGGTCCTGCTTGTCCTCCACGAAGTGCCAGGCGGCCAGCGCGGTGATCGCCACCGGCTGCCCGAAGTCGATCAGGGAGGTGACGGTCGGGTGGGCGAGCACCCGCTCGGACTCGGCCATGTCGGCGTGCGCCGCGCCGGCGTTCGGGCTGTCCCGCAGGATGTAGTTGCTGTGGCTGACCGCCGGCGGGTCGTTGTCGACGTAGACCACCTTGGCGCCCGGGTCCACCGCGTGCGCGAGTTCGTGCACGTAGTGCTGGGTCGGGATGCCGCTGCCCAGGTCCAGGAACTGCCGGACGCCGGCGGCCAGCAGCACCCGCATGGCCCGGGCCAGCCACAGCCGGTTCTGCTGCAGGATCATCCGGCCGTTGGGCTCGATGGCCAGCAGCCGCCGCCCGAACTCCCGGTCCGGGGCGAAGTTGTGCTTGCCCCCGAGCAGGAAGTCGTAGAGCCGGGCCACGCTGAACACGTCGGTGTCGATGTTCGGCGGCAGGTCGTCGAACAACGGCTCGGCCTCGTGCGCGGCGCCGGTCACTCGGTGCGCTCCGGTGCGGTCGGTCATCGGTTCGTGCTCCTCGGGGAAGAAGGCGGGCACTGGTCGGACGGCGCGGGCCGATGCAGTCCTGGTCAGTCCTGTTCAGTCCTGGTCAGACCTTTCCGGCCGGTTCGGATTCGGGCCGGTTTCGGACTCGGGCTGGTTTCGGACTCGGACTTGTTCGGACCCGGACTTGTTCGGACCCGGGCCGGCACGGACTCGGACCCCTCCCACCCGCTCAGGCCTGCTCGGCGGCGTCCGGCGGCCGGATCCCGCCGAGGTCGGCCGCGCCGCGCTGCCTGCGGTAGCGGCCCATCCGGACGTCCAGGGCCTGCACCACCGGTTCGCTCTGGTACGGGACCAGCAGGTCGCGGGCCCGCTTCATCTCGGTGCCCAGGCGCTGCGATCCGGCGATCGTGGCCATCCGGGCCGCCTCGGAGAGCGCCTGGCAGGCCAAGGGCACGTCGCCGAACTGCGCCTGGGCCTGGGCCCGGCGGGCCATGGTCATGGCGTTGTTGTGCAGGTAGGCCGGGTTGAAGCGGGCCTGCGCCAGCACCCCGGCGTCGGCGGCCTCCACCGGGTGCCCGAGCAGCAGGTGGCACTCGCTCTCCCGGGCCCAGTAGAACGAAGGGCCGTAGAAGCCCCAGCGCTCGGCGGCCGGCTCGTTCCAGTCGATGCGCTGCATCTGCTTGCGTTCCCGCTCCAACGCGGCCAGGCTGCGCGCGCCCTGGCCGGCCGAGGCGTAGACCCGGGCGGTCATGTCGGCGGTGTAGGCCCGGGCGTGCCGGCTGGTGGTGCGCCGGGCGGCCTCCTCGGCGGCCTGGGCGTGGTCGATGGCGGCCTGGTGGTCGCCGGCGGACATGCTCAGGTGGGCCTGGGCGGCCAGCACGTTGGCCGCCAGCTCGTAGTCGTCGGCCTGGTAGGCGGCCTTGCGGGCGTCCTCGTAGTAGAAGGCCGCCAGCTTGTCCTGGCCCATGTTGAACATCATCCAGCCGAGCAGGTGCGCCAGGTCTCCGTAGACCACCCAGGCGCGGCCGGTGAGCTGGTTCGGCGCGTCCTTCACCACGGATTCCATCATGGACCGCATCGCCATGCCTGTCTGCACTGTCGCGGACGGTCCCAGGGCGGCGTTCTGCTGGCGCAGGCCGCCGACGATCACTCCGGTGTTGGCGACCATGGCCTCGTCGACCCGTCCGGCCGGCGCCGCCATCGCCCGGTCCGCGCCCACGGGCGCGGCCGCGGCCACCGCGATCAGGCTGGACAGGTTCAGCAGCGCCGAGCGCCGGGACAGCGAGTTCCCGCCGTCCGGCATTGTCATCAGAGAGCTGATTCCGGGGACGGAGGACACCGAGGAGAGCAGGTCCTCCGGGTCCTCGACCTCGGATCGGACCTCGGATCGGGCCTCTGACCTGACCCCGGACTGGATCCCGGACCGGAACCCGGCCGGGACCGGCGCACCCGCGGCCGTCAGCGGAGCGGACCCGGCGCTCGCGCGGGGCGGCGGCGCCAGCGGACCGGGCCCCGAGCCGGACTCGCGGACCTGGCTGAACGCCGGATGCCGTTGGGCCCCGTAGTCGTTCGAGTCCGAGAGCAGGTCCGCGACGCTGCACTCGTAGAGCTGGGCCATCCGGTCCAGGACCTCCAGCGACGGCGCGTAGCCGGTGGAGCTGGGCCAGGCCTCCCAGTAGGAGAAGTTCTTGAACGTCTTCGGATCCTCGGGCCAGCGCCGGGTCCAGCGGTCGGCGGCCTCCGGCTGGGTCCAGCCGCGGGCCTGGCGCAGCGCCACGCGCGCGTTCACGTGGAACCGGCGCTGGAACTCCCGGCCGATCTCGGCCCAGGAGTGGTCGGTGGCCCGCATCTGGTCGGCGAGCTGGGCCTGGATCTGCTTCAGGCTCCTGGGTTTCCTGCTCATCTTCTCCGGCGATCCCTGCCTCGGCGGTCGTCCCCCGCGCCGTCCGGACCCGTCACACTCCCCGTGCCTACTCGACTGTGCCGCGCCCCGGTGGCGATGACGGGATCGGAACCGGTTCCTCCCCGATCCGCCGGGAGAAACCGTCGCATCCCGCATTCTGACACTGCACAGCGTGATGATGTGGTGCAGTCAGCGAAATCGTCGGCGGACTTCAGGAGGACTCGACGTGTTGTCGACGCAGGGGTTGGAGAACTGGGCCGTCGAGTTCATCCAGGCCGACGGGGAGAAGCGGTCGGTCCGCGAGGGCTTCGCCACCCAGGGGGACGCGGAGTACTTCGGACAGTGCACGTGGGCCGGCCCGAACGGGCGCGGTATCGAGGAAGTGCGAGTGCGGCAGCTGCCCCGGGGGAACTGGCAGGCGGTCTCGCCGGCCTCGGTGTGCGGGGGGATCCGACTCTGACGATCGGTGACGGGCGGCCGGTCTGATCTCCGCCTGCGCAGGCGCTGCCCACCGCAGTGTTCAGGGCTTGCCAGGTGGTTCACGGGCCTTCGGGCCCGGCCGGACCTCCGCCCGCCACACCGGGGCGGCCCGGCCGGGTCCGAAGGCGTTCCGGCCCGGAGGCGCGACCCGCCCTTCCTTGCGACTTCGATCCCTGCGATAGGTCGGTACTGTGACCGGCACGGAGATCGGCACTGAGACCGACACCGGGACCGACATCGGGACCGGCCCCGACACCGGCCCGGAGACGGGCCCTGACATCGGTCCTGAGTCGGGCCCTGACACGAGCCCCGGGACGAGCCCCGCGGCCGGCCGGATGATCGGCGCCTTGATCGGCTCCGGGGTATCCTCGGCCATGGCACCGACCGCACCACCCGCACCACCCGCCTGGCTGCCCAGGGACCTCCCGGACTTCACCGGCCGGGCCGAGGACGTGGCCGCGGTGTCCGAGGCGCTGACCCGGCCGGCCGGGGCGGCCCCGCCGATCGTGCTGCTGGCCGGGATGGCCGGGATCGGCAAGTCGGCGCTGGCGGTACACGTCGCGCACCGGGTCGCCGCGCACTATCCGGACGGTCGGCTGTATGTGAACCTGCGCGGGGCCGGCGACGACCCGCTCGATCCGGCCCCGGTGCTGGCCGCGTTCCTCGCGGCGCTGGGCGTCGACCCGGCGCGGATCCCCGCGGCGGCCGAGGAGCGAGCCGCACTCTTCCGGTCGTCGATCGCTGATTCCCGAGTCCTGATCCTGCTGGACGACGCCGCCGACGCCGAGCACGTCCGGCCGCTGCTGCCCGGCACCGGCGGCTGCGCGGTGCTGATCACCAGCCGCAACCGGGCGTTCGGCCTGCCCGGTACGGAGGTGCGGCTGCTCGACTGCCTGAGCGCCCAGGAGGCGGAACTGCTGCTGGGCGCCCTGATCGGGGCCGAACGCGCACAGGCCGAGCCCCAGGCGCTGGCGGAGCTGGCGGGCGAATGCGGACGGCTGCCGCTGGCCCTGCGGATCGCGGGGGCGCGGCTGGCGGCCCGGCCGGCCTGGCCGGTGGCGACGATGGCGGAGCGGCTGGCCGACGAGCGCCGGTCGCTGCGGATGCTGCGGACCGGCGGGGAGTCGGTGGAGGCGGCGTTCGCGGTGAGCTATCGCCAGCTGGACGCGGCGCGGCAGCGGGCGTTCCGGGTCTGCGCGGTGCCGGACGTCCCGGACTTCGACACCGGGCTCGCGGCGGCGGTGCTGCGATGTCCGGCCGTCGAGGCCGAGGAGCTGCTGGAAGGTCTGGTCGACCTGGGGTTGCTGGGCTCGGCGCGGCCGGGCCGGTACGCGTACCACGATTTGATGCGGCAGTACGCGCGCGCGATCGAGGACCCGAGTACTCCAGCCCCCGACGCCCAACGAACAGTGACGGCGGCGACCGAGTATCTGCGCGGTGGGGCGGTGGCGGCGTACGAACGGCTGCTGCCCGGCGACATGCTGGTGGGGAAGTTCACGGTCTTCGCCTCGTACACGGCGTGTACGGCCTCGTTCGCGGCGCCGCCCCCGATTTCCTTCGCCGACGCGACAGAGGCATTCAACTGGTTCGCGACCGAATACGCGGGAATCGCGAGCCTGCTCCGTCAGGCTGTCGCGTTCCCGAATTCGTTGGCCCGCGCGGCCGAGGTGGCGGTGGCGGCGTCGGCATACCTGGCACCGACCGTGCGCTGGCTCGAAGCCGAGGAGACTCTCAGGGCCCTGCTCGCGGCGGCCGACGCGGCGGACGACCAAGTGGCGCGGGCCTGGCTGTGCTACGCGCTGACCCAGGCGCTGAACTTCACCCACCGGTACAAGGAGGCGGAACAGTTCGGCACTCTCGGGGAAGAAGCGTGCGCGGCGGCGGGAGCGCAGTGCGCGGGGCTGTTGAGCTGTCTCCTGCTCCAGTCCGCGGACTCCGCCATCTCGGTCGACGACCACGACCGGGCCCTGGACGCCGCGTCCCGGGTCGCCGAGCTGGCCGCCGCGACCGACGACCGGCCGATGGCGACGTGGAGCCGGCTGCTGCTGGCCGAGGCGCATCGGGGGCTGGAGCAGTGGACGGAGGCCGAGGCGGAGCTTCGCGCGGCCGTGGCCGGGATGGACCTGCTGGGCGAGCGGCGCGGGCTGACGGCGGCCCGGTCGGCGCTCGGCGACCTGCTGTACGCGCGGGGCCGCTTCGCCGAGGCCGAGCTGGAGCAGCAGGAATGCCTGGCGGAGAGCGCCGAGGACCCCGCCCTCGCCGACGGCGAGCCGGTGTTCCGGTACCGGCTGGCCCAGGCGCAGCTGGCGGGTGGGGCGCCGGCGCGGGCCCGGGAGTCGGCGCTGCTGGCGGTGGCGGCCGCGGAGGCGGTCGGCGAGACGTTGGCGCGCAGTCGCGCGTACGAGGTGCTCGTGGAGGCGCTGAGCATGCTCGGGGAGTCCGAGGCGGCGAAGCGCGCGGCGGCCGCGGCTGCCGGCACGGCTCAGGGCCTTGCTTCGGCCACGGCTTCGGATCCGGCTTCGGCGCCGCCTCCGGATCCGGACCCCGGCCCTACTCCGTCAACCTCCTGACTCCCCGTTCGGCCGTATCCGCGGATACCGCGCCCCCGGGCTGGAAACCTCCTCGGTACCGACTCTCCCTTCGAGGAAGGACCCTGCGTGCGCGCTCCCACCCGTCCGGCCGCCCTGCTCGCCTCCGCGCTGCTGTGCGTCGCCGCCCCGCTCGCCGTGGCCGCTCCGGCGTCCGCCGACCCCTCCCCGGCCCCGAGCCAGTGCGGCGGCACCCTGTCGGACTACGTCGGCGTCGACGCGCCGGACACCGCCTTCACCGGCTACGTCGACGACTACGGCGTCCGCACCCCGCTGACCGTCACACCGCTCGACGTGGACGGAGCCGTCCGGGCCGAGATCCAGCCGCCGGACGCCGATCCGGACAGCGTCACCGCGGTGGTCTCGACCGCGGCGGTCGAGAAGGCGTGGAACGGATCGCCGATGTTCGTCTTCAACACGCCGCGCGGCGCGGCCGAGAGCGACAGCCTGGAGTGCGCCACCCCGGCGCCGGGCAGCGCCACCCGGGTCACCCGGATCACCGGGACCGTGCTGGTGGGACCGGACCATCTGGAGTCGTTCGTCCTGGCCCGGCCGTGAGGCGCGGGGGCCGGAGGGCCGCCCCAATCTAGGTGAGAACTTGCAACGTCAGGACCGCACATCAGCACCTGTTGTCCTTGTCCTGGATGCGCACGGTTCGCGAAGATGCCGAACACTGTGTGCCGATCCAGACCCCTGACGAGGAGAACCCGTGTACAGGACTCGTGCTCGTGCACTGACCGCCGCCGCGATCTCGGCCGGCACCATCGCCGCCCTGCTCGCGCTGCCATCCGCGCAGGCGACAGTATCCACCGACGTTGTGGTGAACGAGGTCTACGGTGGCGGCGGCAACTCCGGCGCCACCTTGAAGAACGACTTCATCGAGCTGCGCAACACCGGCTCCGCCCCGGTGTCGCTGGCCTCGTGGTCGGTGCAGTACATCTCGGCCGCACCGGGCGCCACCACCACCTGGCAGGTCACGAACCTGTCCGGGAGCATCGCGCCCGGCGCCACGTACCTGATCGGCGAGGCGGCGGGCGCCGGCGGCACCGCGGACCTGCCGACGCCCGACGCCACCGGCGCCATCAACATGAGCGGCACCGCCGGCACCGTCGCGCTGGTCACCTCGCAGACCGCGCTGACCTGCAAGACCGCCGCCGACTGCGCGGCCGACGCGAGCATCAAGGACCTGGTCGGCTACGGCACCGCCGTGGTCCACGAGGGCACCGCCGACGCCCCGGCCGCCACCAACACCACCTCGGTGGCGCGCGGCGCCGCCGGCGCCGACACCGACCAGAACGGCGCGGACTTCACCGCCGGCGCCCCGACGCCGACCCCCGGCGGCTCCGGCACCGGCGGCACCCCCGAGCCCGGTCCGCTGCGCATCCACGACATCCAGGGCGCCGGCTGGGTGTCCCCGGTGAACGGCCAGACGGTGACGAACGTCCCCGGCATCGTGACCGCGCTGCGCACCAGCGGTTCCAAGGGCTTCTGGATCCAGGACCCGACCCCGGACGCGAACCCGGCCACCAGCGAGGGCTTGTTCGTGTACACCAGCTCGACGCCGACCGTCGCGGTCGGCGACTCGGTGCTGGTCTCCGGCAAGGCGCAGTCCTACTACCCGCTGGCCAGCGGCGACACCGTGGCCAGCACCTCGAACCTGTCGGTGACCGAGATCGGCACCGCGACGGTGACCAAGGTGAGCAGCGGCAACGCCCTGCCGGCCCCGATCGTGCTGTCGGCGGCGAACGTGCCGGCGACCTACGCCCCGGACCTCGGCGGCGCGAACATCGAGAGCACGCCGGTCACGCCGACGCGGTCGGTGCTGGACTTCTACCGCTCGATCCAGGGCATGCGGGTCGAGGTCGACGACGCCCGGGTGGTCGGCCCGTCGGACAAGTACGGCGAGCAGTACGTGACCGTGAAGCCGGACGAGGCCGCCACCTACCGCGGCGGCTCGGAGCTGCTGGGCGAGAACCAGACGCCGTCCGGGCGCCTGGAGGTCGTGGCGGCCGACGGCAGCAACCCGCAGGTCAACGTCGGGGACGTGCTGACCGGCGCGACGGTGGGCCCGATCGACTACTCGCAGTACGGCGGCTTCCTGATCGCCGCCTCCGCCCTGGGCACGGTGCAGAACAACCACCTGGCCCCGGTGGTGGCCGCGGCCGATCCGGTGAAGCAGCTGTCGGTGGCCACGTACAACGTCGAGAACCTGGCGCCGTCCGACCCGGACGCGAAGTTCCAGCGCCTGGGCAGCGGGATCGTCACGAACCTCGCCACGCCGGACGTCGTGTCGCTGGAGGAGGTCCAGGACAACAGCGGCGCGACCGACGACGGCACCGTGGCCGCCGACCAGACGCTGACCAAGCTGACCGCGGCCATCGTGGCGGCCGGCGGCCCGCAGTACGCGTGGCGGGAGATCGACCCGGCCAACGACAAGGACGGCGGGCAGCCCGGCGGGAACATCCGGACGGTCTTCCTCTACAACCCGGCGCGGGTGAGCTTCGTCGACGCCGGCGCGGCGGACGTCAACCGGACCACGACGAGCACCCAGGTGACGACCCAGCACGGGGACCCGGCGCTGACGCTCTCGCCCGGGCGGATCGACCCGGGGAACCCGGTCTGGAACTCCAGCCGCAAGCCGCTGGTCGGGCAGTTCCGCTTCCGGGACCACGACGTGTTCGTCATCGCCAACCACTTCGACGCCAAGCTCGGCGACCAGAACCAGGACGGGCGCTTCCAGTTCCCGGCCCAGTCCTCGGCGCTGCAGCGGTCCGGGCAGGCCCAGGTCGAGCACGACTTCGTGCAGAAGCTGCTCGACGCGGACAAGAAGGCCGACGTGGTGGTGCTCGGCGACCTGAACGACTACCAGTTCAGCCCGGCGCTGAACTCGCTGCGGACCGGGACCTCGGACGGCACCGGGCCCTCGATCCTGACCGACCTGATCAGCACGCTGCCGACGAACGAGCAGTACACGTACGTGTACGAGGGCGTGTCGGAGGTGCTGGACCACATCCTGGTGAGCAAGGGGATCAAGGACCTGAGCTACCAGGTGGTGCACGTCAACGCCGAGTACGCCGACCAGGCCAGCGACCACGACCCGCAGGTGGTGCGGATCAAGGTCTGACCCGAACGGCGGGGCCGGCGGGGGCCGGCGCGGGGCCGCCCGGTGGTTGTCACCGGGCGGCCCCGTCCTCAGTTCTCGAACCGGAACCGGACCCGCACCGTGGGGGCCGGGACGTCCGGCGGACGCCCCTCGGCCCGCACCACCGGCCCGACCGCGACGGCGTCGACCAGGCGCGGCCAGAACCGCGCCGCCGGCGTGTTCGCGACCAGCCAGGACAGCGTCCACCGGCCCGGATGCCGGGCCAGGACCATACGGACGGCCTGGGCCGCGACGCCCTTGCCCCGGTACCCGCGCACGATGAAGAACTCGGCGAGATTCCAGGCGCCCTCGTCGCCGGGCACGTCGTTGCGCACGAGGGCGAACCCCGCGGGCCGGCCGCCGACCGTGACGAGATAGGCCTCGCGGCCCAGGGCGGAGAAGTAGCTGTCCAGCCAGGGGAAGTCGAACAACCCGTGGGTCGACAGCTCCAACGGTTCAAACTCCGAAGAGTCATGCAGGTACAGCTGCATCAGGCTGGCGATGACGGGTTTGTCATCGGGGCCCACGAAACGAACGTCGACGTCCACGGATCCATCATCGCAGCGCCGGAGCCGGCCGCTTGACAGCGAAGTACTTGCACGCGCAAGATCTTAGTCCAAGATATTTGTACGTACATGCAAATTGATGGAGCTCTCATGGCCTGGACCTACCTGCTCGTCGCCTCGGTCTTCGAGGTCGTATTCGCTCTCGCGACCAACGCCACCCACGGTTTCACCGAGCTGGGGCCGTCGCTGCTGACGGCCGCCGCGGCCGCCGGCGGCATCTTCTTTCTCAGCCTGGCTTTGAGGTCCCTGGACGTCGGGGTCGGCTACACCGTGTGGACCGGGATCGGCTCGGTCGGGACGGTGACGTTCGGATCAGTGCTCTTTCACGAGACGATCACGGCCGCGAAGGTGGCCGCCTTCGTGCTGATCATCGGCGGCGTGCTGGGGCTGAAGATGGCGGACAAGCTCGCCACGGCGAAGGCCTGAGGCCGGAGAAGGGGAAAAGGAGACCGACATGGCCTGGATGTATCTGTTGATCGCCGCCGTCTTCGAGGTGGCCTTCGCCTTGGGGACCAACGCCACCGAAGGCTTCACCCGGCTGCGGCCCTCGGTGCTGACGTTGCTGGCGGCGGCGGGCGGGATCTACACGCTCAGCCTGGCGCTGCGGACGCTGGACGTCGGCGTCGCCTACACCATATGGACCGGGATCGGATCGATCGGCACGGTGGTGCTCAGTGCTCTGATCTACAAGGAGCGGATCACGCTGCCCAAGGTGGTCTCGTTCGGGGCGATCATCGCGGGGGCGATCCTGTTGCGCCTTGCGGGGTGAGGCCGCGGTCCGGGCCGAATCGATCGGCCCGGACCGTTTGGGGTTGTGATGCTAGGCGTCGGTGCTCTTGGGCTTCTCTTCGCTCTCGGGCTGGTCGGCGTCTTCGGCTTCCTCGGCGTCTTCAGCGTCTTCGGCTTCCTCGGCGCTCTCGGCGTCTTCGGCGCTCTCGGCATCCTCAGCGCTCTCGGCGCTCTCGGCGCTCTCGGCCTCCGTGCTCGCCGCCTCACCGGCATCCGCCGCCGGGGCCTCGACCGTCGCGGAGTCCGTACTCGGAGCGGCGGCGGCCACGACGGGCGCGCCGCGACGGCGCCCCAGCACGACCGCGCCGACCAGCAGCGCGAGCGCGATCACGGCCAGCGCCGCCGGGGCGAGGTCGCCCTCCCACAGCATCCGCGACTGGTTGTCCTTGGACTGCTTCACCGAGTCCGCCACGCCTTCGGGCGAGTACTTGGTGTGCACGTCCAGCACCGCCGTCAGCGGCACCGCGCCCAGCTTGGACTTCAGCTGCGCGGTCACCGTCTGCTCGTTGTCGGCGTCGAGCGTGGTCCCGTCGAACTTGTCGATCCACATCGTGCTCTTGGTGGTCGACGTGTAGATCAGCGGGACGTCGGTGCCGTCCTTCGGCAGGATCAGGGACAGCGCCGAGGCCTGGTCCGGGGCGACCGCCGCGGCCAGGCCCTTCAGCACGTCCTGGCTGATCGACGGCGGCAGCTTGGCCGCTATGCCCTGGTCCGCGAGGGGGCCGGTGACGTCCACCGTGTAGACGTAGGCGGTGCGGCCCGCGTGCTTCTCGGTACGGACGTACTTCGCGGTCGCCTGCTTGCCGGTCCCGCCGTCCCAGTAGGGGTAGTCGGCGGCCTTCGGGGCGAAGGGGAAACCGACCGCGAGGCCCTTGTGATCCACGGCCGTCACGCCGGCCGGCGTGGCGGCCGGGAGCAGCGTCTTGCGGTCCACGGCCCAGTTCACGCTGGAGTTGCCCAGCGCGGGGGCGGCCGGACCGCTGGTCGTGGTGACGTCGGCGATGACCGCCGTCGACCCGTGCATCGACGAGGTCTTGAAGTCCTCGACCGCGGTGAACGGCACATCCTTCTGGAAGGCGTTCGCCAGATCGCCGCTCCCGAGCGCCTGCGGATTCAGGAAGCTCGCGGTACCGGAGTAGTGGTTGACCGTGTGGGTGTCGGACTGCGCCTGTTCGGCGTCCGGAACCACGACGAAACGGATGTAGGCCGCTGCGGCCGCGCATACGACGGCACCTGCCGTGAGGGCGATGGCTGCCTTGCGCATCAAGCTCTACCAGTGCTGTCGGTTCGCATCATGCGCAGACTCAAGCGCCATGCACAGCAGGTGTCAACGGTAGGAGCAAGATCCGCCGAAGCCAAGACGGGTGAAGGTTACGCAAACCCGGCGTAAATTCGAAGCACCGTCCCAGTCAGATGACCCACTTCGATCATCCGGGGCGCCGCACCAGCCGGGACACGCTGAGAGGCTTGACGGCGGGGGTCGGCGGCTGGGGTCGGCGGCGGGGGTCGGCGGCACCGACACCCCGAACCGCCCGCCCCAAACACCGATCCCCCGATCCTCACCATCGCCGCGAACCACCGAAGCAAGCCGTCGAGCTGTCGGCCGAGTCGGGCCGAGCCCGGCCGGAGCCGGAGCCGGAGCGAGTCGAGCCGGAGCCGAGTCGAGCCGGGGTCGCCGCAGCCGGGTTCTCGCTCAACCAGCCAGGCCCGGAAACGGCCGTCCCGGGCTGACCGCGAGGTCCGTCACCAGCCGGTGAGTCTCATGACGCCGGTACCCCAGCCCGGCGGCCCGGTCGCGCCGGTCGCGCCCCCCGCCCCCGGCGCCCCGCCGTCCAGCGTTCTCGCCGCGCCGCGTCCGCAGCGTCCCTCGGCGTTCGCGGCCAGTCGCGCGGTCGCCGTGCGGGCGCTGCCGAAGAACCGGCAGGTGCCGGAGCAGGTGCCGGATGCGATCGCCGGGCCCGTCGTCGTCACGGTGGTGTTCACCTGCCTTCCCAACGGGCCCCGGCGTGGGGCGCTACCCGAAGCGTCCGTTCACGTAGTCCGAGGTACGGTGGTCCTGGGGGTTGTCGAACATCGCCGAGGTCGGTCCGTACTCGACGATCCGGCCCGGGGTGCCCTGCTCGGCGAGGAAGAACGCGCACTGGTCGGACACTCGGGCGGCCTGCTGCATGTTGTGCGTGACGATCACGATCGTCACGTCCAGTGCCAGCTCGCCGATGGTCTCCTCGATCCGGCGGGTGGAGGTCGGGTCCAGCGCGGAGCAGGGCTCGTCCATCAGCAGCACGCGGGGGCGCACCGCCAGCGAGCGGGCGATGCACAGGCGCTGCTGCTGGCCGCCGGACAGCGCGCCGCCGGGCTGGTCCAGGCGGCCGCTGACCTCGCGCCACAGGCCGGCCCGGGTCAGCGACTCCTCCACCAGCCGGTCCTTCTCCTCCCGGCCCGCGCGACGGCCGGTGAGCTTCAGGCCGGCGACCACGTTGTCGTAGATGGACATGGCCGGGAACGGGTTCGGCTTCTGGAACACCATGCCGATCGCCGAGCGGGCCTCGGTGAGCCGGCGCTGCGGGTCGTAGACGTCGGAGCCGTCCAGCAGCACCCGGCCGGCCAGCGTGGCCTTCGGCACCAGCTCGTGCATCCGGTTCAGGATCCGCAGGAAGGTGGACTTGCCGCAGCCCGACGGGCCGATCAGCGCGGTCACCATGCCGGGCGGCATGTCCAGCGACACCCGGTCCAGGACCTTGCGGTCGCCGAACCAGGCCGAGATGGCGTCGGCGTGCAGGTGCCCGCCGGCCGGCGGCCGGCCGGGGTGCCCGGTCTCGCGCACCGCCAGGTGCGGCACCAGCGAGTTCTCGGCGGGCGCCGGGTCCAGCTGCACGGTGTCGGCCAGCGAGGACGCCGGCGCGCCCGGGGACAGGATCTGGTCAGGCATGTTCGTTCCCTACATCACGTTGGGCAGGAGGCGGGCGGCGGTGTCGGCGACGGCCAGGCCCAGGGCCAGCAGGACCGGGCTGCCGACCAGCCAGGCCTGGCGCCCGCCCCAGCGCGCGCGCAGCCAGGTCACGACGACGGCGACCAGCACCAGCGCCTGGCCCCAGAGCACCAGCGGCACCCAGGCCGAGCGGTCGGTGGAGGAGGCGTCGTCGCCGGGCTGGCGCTTGGCCACGTCGCCGGTCGGCTGCGCCTTCCCGTCGTCTACCAGCACCGCGTCCACCCGCAGCAGGTCCTGCGGCAGGTACGGGTTCCCGGAGGTGGTGATCAGCACCAGCCGGACCGGGGCCCGCAGGAACTCCGGCGGGATCGGGTCGCCGGGCTTGCGGACGTCCACCACCTTGAACTCGTTCTCGCCCTGCGCGGTCGTGACCTTGAACTGGATCCCGGCCTGGAGCTGGTTCAGGTACTGGAACGGCCCGCCGTAGAGCGCGCGCCGGCCCAGGATGACGCTGCCGCCGACCTGCCCGGGCAGCACCGTGTCGCGCCGCAGCCCGGGGCCGGCCATCAGGTCGCCGGGGGTGGAGCCGTAGCGCACCACCTCGCGCAGGCCGATGCTGCTGATCTGGAGCAGCGCCACCGGGGCGCCCTCGGCGACCGGCTTGCCGTCGACGTCCAGGGCGCCGGTCGGCGTGGTGCCGTTGGCCAGGTTGTAGCGCAGCGCGGCGTAGCCGACCTGGCGGTCGCGGTCGTGCCGCAGCTTGCCGACCACCGTGGCGTCGGCCAGGAAGCCGACCATCACCGCGCCGAGGATGGTCAGCGCGGTGCCGACGCCGAGGAAGGAGGCGCGCCGCTTGGAGTCGCGCAGCGCCGGATAGATCCCGCGCAGCGACGCCAGGCCGAAGCGGCCGGACCCGGGCTGCCGCGCGGCGAACGGGCCGATGGCCGGGTTGAGTCCGGCGCTGACCCCGAGGCTGACCCCGGCCGAGCGGCGGCCGCGGCGCCACCGGCCGGGCGGAACCTCGGGCTCCTCCGGCGGGGGCGGCAGATCGGTCTCCGGGGAGGCCGCGGTGGTCGGTGCGCTCACGCCTTCGCAGCCTTCTGGGCCACCGGCCCGGTCCCGGCCCCGGCCGCGGTGTCGGCACCGGCCTCGCCGTCGCCATCGCCGTCGCCGTCGGCCGAAGCCTCGGAAGCCTCGGAAACCTCGGACGCCTCGGAAGCCGCCGCCGGATCGGCCTTCGCCGCCTTCTCAGTGGCCTGCTTCGCCGCGGCCTCGGCGGCCAGCTTCTCAGCCTTCTGCGCCCGCGCGGCGGCGGACTTGGCGGCGGCCTTGCTCACCGGGAGCGGCGCGCCGGAGGCGATCAGCCGGGCCCGGCGCTTGCCGCGCAGCCACAGGTAGAACAGGCCGATGACGACCACCAGCACCAGCAGCTGGGACCACGGGACCGGCGTCATGTCGGCCGTGCCGGAGCTGCCGATCGCCTTCGGGTCCAGGTCGCCGGGCAGCGCCTTGGGGTCCACGTCGATGTGCGCGGTGGCGCTGAACGCCGGGAAGATGCCCTTGACCTTGGTGGTCACCCGCACCGAGTTGCCCGGCAGCAGCTGCTCGAAGTCCTTGAGCCCGTCGGCCTTCACGGTGCCGCCGAGCGGGGAGGTGACGTGCACCGACTGCGCGGCGCCGAGCCGCACGTTGCCGGTGTTGGTGATCAGGTACGTGATGTCGGCGGTGCCCGAGCCCAGCGGGTTCCAGGTGCCGTGGTAGGTCGCGACGGCGTGGGTCACGGCCAGCTGCGCCTTCAGGTCGCCGGCCACCCGCAGGTAGATGCGGCTGCCGACGCGCTGCTCGACGTTCACCCGGTTGCCCTTGCCGTCGGTGCTCGGCATGGTCAGGGCCGCCACGATGCCGGCCGCGTGGTCGCCGGGGGTGGCGTTGGCCGGCACGGAGAGCGTGAACGGCAGCTCGACCTTGGACTTGGGCGGCACGATCTGGAACGGCTTGGGGTCGTCGAACTTCACCCAGGCGCCGGAGTCCTTCGGGGGTTCGGCGCTGGGCCGCAGGTCGAAGCCGCCGTCGGAGGTGTTGATCGCGTCGTTGGCGTAGACGTGCAGGGTCAGCGGCTGGTCGCCGAAGTTGGACACCACCACGGTGTCCTTCACGCTGGCGCCGGCGTTGGCGTTGTAGCTGAACGCCGCGCGCTCGTTCGGGTTGGGCTTGGGCTGGATGCCGAACGTCGAGGTGCCGGGGGCGTGCGCGACGGCCGGCAGCGCGGTGCTCGCCGACGACGCGGACTGCGACAACGCGGACTGCGACGACGCGGACGGCGCAGCCGCCGCGGCGGCGGTGCTGAGCGGGATCAGGACGGCCAGGCCCGCCGCCGTGAGAAGAGTGGTGATCCGGGAAGCCACTTCGCCCTCCTGTTCCTGAGGTCTTTCTCGGGGATGTTCTATGGTGAAGAGGGGTCAGCCGAGCAATTGGAGTGCCCGGCTGACCTTCTCTCTCTTTACGCGACGGCCGTTCGGCTTCCTCGGTCACGAATGACCGTGGTGACAGCGCACGCTCCGGCCGTCAGCCGACCGCGATCGGTGGAGCCGATCAGATCGCGGTCAGGGTCAGGGTCGCCACGTAGGTGCCGGCGACGGTGGTGGTGGGGACGTTCAGGGCCAGACCCGCGGCGAGGTGCGCGGTGCCCAGGCCGGCGCCGGAGGCGGCGGTGGCCAGGACCTGCGAGCCCTTGAGGCCGTTGGCATTCACGTCGGTCAGCGGCACGCCGTTGGCCGGGTTCACGACCGCGCCCAGGGTCAGGGTCTGCGCGGTGGAGTGGTCCACGACGTTCGGGGACCAGCCCAGGTTCTCGCCGTTGATGCCGTGGGTGGCACCGTCGGAGAAGTCCGAGACCTGGCCGCTCAGGGTCCAGCCCGGGTTGCCCGCGCGGTTGTCGGTGATGGTCACCGGCTTGAGCGCGCCCGAGGTGGTGAACAGGTCACCGTTGTTGTTCAGCACCGGCGAGGGCAGGGTGACCTGGCTGTCCGGGACGCTGATGGTCAGCGAGCCGGCGGTGACGGTGGTGGAGATGGTCTCGGTGCCGGTGGCCTGCGAGACCGGCGCGGTCACCTGGTACGCCAGCGGCGTCTGGGTGGTCGAGTCGCCGTACGAGGACTGGTCCGAGGAGGTGAACTTGGCGGCGAAGGAGTGCGCGCCGACCGCGAAGGTGCTGTTGGTCAGCGTCGCGGTGCCCGCGGTGACCGCCACCGGCGCGCCGACCGGCAGGCCGTTGTCGGTGAACTGCACCGAGCCGGTCGCCGTGTTCGGCAGGACCGTCGCGGTCAGCGCCACCGGGGTGTTCTGCACCGCGGTGCCCGACGGGGAGACGGCCAGGGCCGTCGTCGTCGAGACCTTGACACCGTTGACCGTGTAGGCCACGGCCGCCGACACCGACGGCTGGTCGGCCGAGGAGGCCGCGTCCGGGGTGTAGCGGGCGGTGATCTGGTGCGTGCCCTTGGCCAGCGTCGAGGTCGTGTAGGCCGCCTTGCCGTTGGCCAGCGTGACCGGGGCGCCGGAGTTCGCGCCGTTGTCGAGGAACTGCACCGAGCCGGTGGCGGTGGTGCCGTTGTCCACGGTGACGGACGCGGTGAAGGTGACCGGGGTGCCGGCGTCGGCCGGGGAGGCCGGGCTCGGGGTGACGGTCGTGGTGGTGGCGTGGCCCACGACGGCCGCCGACCAGACCACGGTCGGGGTCACCTGGGTCACGTTGATCTTGCCCTGGAAGTCGTCGAAGACCGCCGGGCCGACCGCGTTCTTGCAGATGGCGTCGAAGGTGTACGTGCCGACCGCCAGCTGCACGCCGTTGGCCTGGGCCAGACCGGCCAGGTTGTCGGCGATGTTGTTCAGCACCAGGCCGCCGCTGACCGGGTCGGTCGAGAACTGCGCCTGCGGGGTGTTCGGCGAGACGCCGGTCAGCGCGGTGAAGTTGCCGCCGCTGATGTACTCCTGCACGTAGCTGCCGCCGGAGCAGGCAGCGGAGGTGGTGACGCTGAACGACGTGGTGTCGTTGCCCGAGGAGGGCGTGAAGCTCAGCGAGCCGGTCGCGGCCGCGTTGGCGGCCGGAGCGGCCAGCAGCGCGGCACCCAGGGCGACGGCGCCCATGGTGCTCAGCGCGGCTGCGCGCTTAAGAACGGTGTTCACTGCGGTTCTTCTCCTTTGAGGAACGCGGATCAGGTGTGGCTGGAGGTGCTGCCGCAGTTCGGGTCGGTGGCGAACCCGTACTGGTTGATGATCGTCTGGCTGGTGCAGACCTTGGAGGTCGGGCCGACGAAGACCGAGCTGTAGGACGGGTCACCGACCTTGGAGGACGGGATCACGTTGTAGACCTCGCGGGTGATGCCGAAGCCGTTGTTCTCCACGACCGGGGTCAGACCGTCGATGGTGCCCAGCACGGCGCGGCCGCGGTGGTCGGTGATGGTGTTCGAGGACTGCGCGATGTACTGCGCGATCGAGAACGGGGCGATGGAGTTGGCGTCCAGGACGCGGCCGTCGTGCTCCTCGATCGGAGCGCCGTTGGCGGTGTCGCTGATGCACGGGTAGTGGCCGGCCACCACGTCGGAGTCCTGGATGCCGACGACCGACTCCCAGAAGCTGCGGGTGCCCGAGCCGGCCTGCGGCAGCAGGACCTTGATGGCGTAGTTCGGGCCGGTGCCGACGTAGTTCGCGTCGCAGTGGTAGATCGCCTGGATGTCGGTCAGGGCGAACTGCCGCGGCAGGTTGCTGTTCGACGTGATCGCGTAGGTCACGGCGTCGATCGCGAACGGCACGTAGGTCAGCGGCACGGGAGCGGCGGTCGTCAGGTCCAGCTTGGAGGACCGGGCGTACTGCACGCAGCCGTCGTTGGCCTGCAGGGACGTCTCCAGGGCGGTGCGGCCGGCGTTGGAGCCGTTCGGCCGCGTGATGGTGCACGCCGCGGTGCCGGGCACGGTGGTGATCGTGGCCGAGCCGGTGGCGTCCCAGGAGCCGAGCACCTTCTTGCCCGAGCTGTCGGTGATGCTGTTGGCCAGAGCGTTCTCCACGCCCTGGACGGTGTCGGAGCCCACGCCGTTCAACGGGCGGGGGGACGGTGCGCCAGACGGGTCGGCTGTGGCCGCGGAGACACTGATCGCGGCGGTAAGCAGGCCCATGGCCACCGCGGCGATGAGGTTGCGCTTCCTCGTCACGGTACTGGTTTCCCTCTCATTCGAGATGCACGCCGGACGGGATTGCCCGGCGTGGGATCTTGGCTGCCCAGGTGCGCAGGGCCGGCCCGGCGAGCAGCAGCCCGCCGCCGGCGACCAGCAGCACCAGCAGCACCATCCGGATCGCCCCGAATCTGCTCGCCGGCGTGAGGCTCGGGGGCAGGGGCGTGACGGAGGTCTGGGGGGTGGGCGTGATCACGCCGCCGCCGGTCGGCTTGGCCGCGGAGGTGGGCGGGACGGTCCCGGTGCTGCCGGCGGGCGGCGAGTTCTGCTGGCCCGGGTTGCCGGTCGCGGCCCCGCCGGCGGCGCTGCTGGTGGTCAGCGGCGGGACGACGACGTTGATCACCTGCCCCGGCCCCGGGGATCCGGACGGCCCGGAGCCGGACGGCCCGCCGGCCGTCCGCGCGGTCCCGGCCAGCGCGCGGATCGCGGTGATCGCGTTCTCCGCGTTGAACTTCAGGTTCAGCGGCAGCGGGACGTAGCCGGGCGCGAGCTTGCCGATCGAGGAGCCGGGGGTCTGGCCGCCGGAGACCGCGAAGGACAGGAAGTCCGCGTAGGCGTTGCCCTCGTCCTTGGTCAGCTTGCCGGGCACGGTGGCGGCGTAGGTCACCTGGGCCAGCGGATAGGCGCCGGGGGTCTTGGTCCGCGGGTCCGGGACCGGGATGCTGTCGACCACCGGCATGCTGGTCGCCGCGGCGGTCAGCCCGTCCTCGTCCGGGCCGGCGAACCCGCCGGAGGCGTTCTCCAGGTAGGCGGTCTGCAGGCCGAAGCGCTGCGCGGTGGCGGTGTCGATGACGCCCATCAGCGCGTGTTTGCCGGTGTCCTGCGTGGCCCCGTCGAAGCTCGGCGGAGTGTTCGCCGTGTTCCACACGGTCTTGGCCAGGCCGTTGCCGCGCGCGATGCTGCGGCCGGCGATCAGCATCGAGGCGGCCCAGGGGTGCAGGTCCGCGGCGCACAGCGGCGGCGACGGCGGCGTGGCCAGCGGCGCCGAGACGTAGCAGAACGGGTCCTGCTTCGGGAAGATCGACAGCGGCAGCGTCAGGTTCTTGTAGGCGGGGTTCACCACCATGCCCGGCTTGCCGTCGGCGGTCTTGTCCGGCACGCCGTCCAGGAAGGCCCGGGCGTCGGCGTCGCCGTTGATCCAGGCCCACAGCTGGCTGATGGCGTCGGCACCGCTGGCCGGGGTCAGGACGCTGTTGCTGATCCACAGCTGGTACAGCAGGCCGTTGAACTGCGGGTTCAGCGCCTGGAACTCCGGGTCCTCGCTGATGTCGGTGGGGTTGTCCGCCAGCGCGCCGCCGGTCGTCATCTCCGGGGCGTACACGTGCACCGCGTTGCGGTAGGACTGGGTGAGCAGCTTGGCGACCAGTTTGGGCGTCAGCCGCATCCCGGTCAGCGGAGTGCCGTCGTGCACCTTGACGTCGGGTTTGGCGCTGTACGCCGAGATCTGGTCGATCTCGTAGGTGATGGTCAGTCCGGACAGCGCGACCGGGGCGTAGACCACCGGTCCGCTCGGCGCGGTGTCGTCCGTGTTCAGCGCGCGCCCCACGAACGACAGCCCCGGGTCGTCGTTGGCCAGCAGCGCCCGCGACTGGTCGTCGGACAGCCGGATCAGGTTGTACTGGGCCGAGGTGAGGTGGCAGACCTCCGGCGCCCACAGCCGCATGGCCTCGGCCATCTGCTCGCTGCCGGCGATCGGGTAGGTCTTCTGCCCCGTGGGGCAGGCGTCGTTCTGCGGCATGAAGCTGATCGGCACCGAGATGTGGTTGGCCCAGTTCGCGGCCGCCAGCGGGGAGCTGACCAGCTCCTTCTCCGGGCGCGTGGGATCGTTGTACATATGGCCGTCGACCTCGGTCTCGCCGCGCGGGACGATGACCAGGTAGCACTGGTACGGGTGCCCCTTGTCGTCGGTCATCACGGTCTTCCCGCAGCCCAGGTGCGGGGCCTCCTGGACGGTCTCGGTCTCGAAGTCGGCCTGTCCGGTGCCGTCCGAGGCGGACTGCGCGTAGGCCACCTCGTTGGTGGTCTGGCGGTCGAACAGCTGGGTGAAGGACGTGGTGTCCTTCGGGTCGGTTTCCAGCACGTTGTAGACCGTGGCCAGGGTCCCGTCGGAGCCCCGGAACGGCACGTTGGCCGCGGTGATCGGGTCCGGCGGGGTCGGCTTGTACTGGGTGTCCAGCCGCCGGGTGTCCGGGCCGAACGCGGCGTTGCGGCCGTCGTTCGCGACACCGAACTGGCACTGCGTGCGGTCCGGCCCGGTGGCCGGGTCGCCCCAGCACTGCATGATCTGCAGGAAGTTGGCCGCGAACTCCGCGGAGTTCTTGAACCGGGTGGGCGGAGCGCCGGTCCAGCTCAGGTGCACGCGCTGGTCGACCAGGTCCTTGGTCTGGTCGATGGTCACGGTCATGCCCGCGAAGTCGCCGGTGCCGTGCACGACGACGGCCGAGCCGGCGTCCTCGGCGTGCACCGGGCCGTTGAACATCGGGGCGGCCAGGCCGGTCAGGCCGGTCAGCACGCACACCGTGCCGACCAGGATCCGCAGCCTGGTGCCGATGGTCCGGGCCGCGGCGCGGCGGGCCGACGCGCGCCGGCCGGGCTCCGGGAGCACGAGCGGGGCCGGCTTTCCGGTTCCGCGTCGCTTCACGAAGCGCTCCGATCCGTGCCGGGCCCGGGCTCGGAGCCGTCGTCCGGGTCGGGGCCGTCGTCCGGGTCGCCGGCGGTACCCGTGCCGGTCCCGGTCTCCGAGTCGGAGTCCTCGTCGGCGTCGGCGTCGGCGTCCTCGTCCGCATCAGCGTCCGGATCCGCGCCGGATCCGGTCGTCGCCGGCCCAGTGCTCGACGCGGCGATCGGAACGGTCACCAGCGGACCCGCGGCCGCGGCCCCGCCGACGCCCGCACCGACCCGCGACAGGCGCCGCGACATGATCGGCGGTACCGCGATCATCAGCAGCAGGAGCACGACCGCCAGCGCCATCAGCACGGTCTGGAACGAGCCGCTGATGCCGGCGCCGAGGACCAGCGGGTTGGCGACCGGCTGCGCACCGCCGACGGAGCCGCCGGTGCCGCCGGTGGAGCTGTTGTCCCCGCCGGCGTCCGGGTCCGAGCCGAGGGTGACGGGGTCGGCGCTGGGGCTCAGGCCGGTCCCGCCGGCCGCGGCCGCGCCTCCGGTGGTGCCGCCGGCGGCCGAACCCCCGGTGGTGCCGCCCGAGTTCCCCCCGGTGGATCCGCCGGAGGTGCCACCCGACGCGCTGCCGGTCTTCGTGCCGCTGCCGGTCTTGCCGCCGGTGCCGCCGGTGGTGCCGGTGCTCTTTCCGGCGGTGCCGCCGCTGGAGCCGCCGACCCCGGCCGGGACCGCCTGCTTGTTGTCCGCGCCGCCGCACTGCTGCGGGCCGGACTTGTCACAGGCCAGCGGCTGCGGCGCGATCTCGGCCAGCTTGTTGCCGCCGTCCGCGGCCACCGTCGGGTTGTTGCAGGAGCTCGGCGTGATGGTCACGACCGCGCCCGGGATCGCCTTCACGACGTTCAGGCCGGAGGCGACCAGGTTGTACGGCAAGGGTGAATAGCCGAGCAGGTCGACGTGTTGTTGGCCCTCGCACAAGAAGTATTGGACGAAGGCCCCTAGTGTGTGCCCCTTCGCCGTCGAGAACGGCGAGTTCGTCGACGTCGGCACGATCATGTAGCTGTAGCTGGACAGCGGGTAGGCGCGCGGGTCCGTCGAGTTGTAGACGTTGTCGAGCTTCTGGAGCAGCGTGACCGGATCGATGATCACCGAGGTCAGCGCCACCGCGACGTTCAGCGCGCTGGGCTGGATGTAGTACCCGGCCTTGTTGAGCACCCGCACCGTCGGGAAGCCCTTGTTCTGGGCGTAGGAGTACTCGACGTAGGTGATCGCGCCCTCGCCGGGCTCGGAGGCCACGTAGCCGGAGACCCCGATGGAGGCGTTCAGCGACAGGAACTTGCCGGAGGTCGGGAAGAACGAGGTGGTCCCGCACTTGCCGCCCTCCACCTGCCGGCCGTTGGCCTGGCAGTAGGCGGCCCAGATCGGCGAGAGCTCGGGCTCGGTGTCGAACCAGGTGGTGAGCTGGGCCGTGGTCCCGGAGCCGTCGGAGCGCACCACCGGGACGATCTCCCGGTGCGGCAGCGAGATGCCCGGGTTCTGGGCCTTGATGGACGGGTCGTCCCAGAACTTCAGGTTGCCGGTGAAGATCTTGACGATGGTGATGCCGTCCAGGCGCAGGTTGGTGATGCGCTTGCCGCCGGAGTCCAGGTGGTACATGAACGCCGTGCCGCCGGCCACGATCGGCAGGTACTTGAACGGGTGCGGACCGGTCGGCGGGACGTCGGCGGAGCCGTTGTCCTTGACCCCGTACGGGATCTCCGAGACCGCGAAGTCGACGGTGCCGGCCGCGAAGGACTGCCGGCCCACGGTCGAGCCGCCGCCGGGGTAGTTCACCGACATGTTCTTCGAGGCGGCCACGTCGGCCTGCCACTGGTTGATCGCGTTCTGGCTCCAGCTGGAGCCGTCGCCGCTGATCGGCACGTAGTCGTCGGCGTGGGCCGGAAGCGGCGCCGCGACCGGCAGCACCGCCGCGGCGGCCGCCAGCAGCAACGCGGCCAGGCGGCGGGGCAGGGGGCTTCTCATGGCGTCAGGTTCCTGTTCCGACGAGCCAGCAGGCGAGCGGTGGTGAAGAGGACGAAGACGATGCCCAGCAGGACCGCCGCCGCGCCGTAGCCGCGCTGCACCATCACCAGTTCCGGCGAGCGGACCGCGGAGAAGACGAACAGCGGCAGCGAGGTCATCGGGTTCTGCAGCGGGTTCCAGTTGGTGGCGCGGGCCAGGCCCGCGCACAGCAGCACCGGCGAGGTCTCGCCGAGGCCGCGCGCGGTGCCCAGGATGACCGCGGTGGTCAGGCCGGAGCGCGTGGTGGGCAGCGTGACCCGCCACACCGTGGCCCACTGCGAGGCGCCCAGGGCGTAGGACGCCTCCTTGAGCGAGCCCGGCGTCAGGCGCAGCACCACGTCGGCGGCCCGGATGATGATCGGCAGCATCATCACGCTGATGGCGATGGCCGCCGCCAGCCCGCCCAGGTGCAGCAGGCCGGAGGTGCGGTGCCCGAACGGCACCAGCAGCGTGGCGTAGACGAACAGGCCGGCCACGATCGAGGGCAGCGCGGTCGCCGCCTCGGTGATGGTCCGCACCAGCCGCGACATCCGCCCCGGGAGCTCGTTGAGCATGACCGCGGTCAGCACCCCGAGCGGCACCACGATGGCCAGGGCGATGGTGATCTCGATCAGCGTGCCGATGATCGCGTGGACGATGCCGCCCTTGGTCAGCGGATCCTGCGGGCCGGTGAGGTGGATGTCCTGCGTGTAGAAGTTCCCGTGCGGCAGCGCGGACCGGCCGTTCC
Source organism: Catenulispora yoronensis (assembly GCF_039531695.1). Taxonomy (NCBI): domain Bacteria; kingdom Bacillati; phylum Actinomycetota; class Actinomycetes; order Catenulisporales; family Catenulisporaceae; genus Catenulispora; species Catenulispora yoronensis. Next base: position 72,984 of record NZ_BAAAQN010000027.1, on the reverse strand, counting down.
ACAGCGCGAAGCCGATGATGTGCGCCATCGCGCCGAACAGCACCAGCGCCAGGCTGGAGACCACGGCGGCCACCATCCGGTCCCGGACCGCCGGCTTGTCGTGGTCCTGGCTCAGGGTGATGCGGTAGATCAGCAGGAACAGCGCGTAGGCGCAGAAGACGAAACCCACCAGGCCGTTGAACGGCGCCAGCCACACGAAGATCACGGACGTGGCCGCGACCGCCGCGGCCAGCGAGCCGAACAGGGCGAACATGTCCTCGCGCAGGATGGCGTGGACCCCCCGACGGGCTTCGGGCTGTACCGCGACCTCCGGCTCGACCGGCGGGACGACCGTGGTGGTGCCCGCGGTGCCGGCTGTGGTGCCGGCCGCGGTGGTGACGGTGGTGACGGTGGTGGTGGCCGACGCGGTCATCTCAGGCCTCGCTCTCGGCGCCGGACCGGCTGCGCGCCACGATCATGCTCGCTCCGAAGTTCACGACCAGGGTCATCAGGAACAGCGCCAGGCCGGCGGCCATCAGGGCCGAGATGGCGAAGGACGACGACGCCCCGTAGCGCTGGGCGATGAGCGAGGACACCGAACTCCCGCCCTTGCCCAGGATGTGGCCCTGGATCTTGAAGGTCATGGAGATCACCATGTAGACGGCGATCGTCTCGCCGAGCGCCCGGCCCAGCCCGAGCATCGTGCCGCCGATGATGCCGCCGCGCCCGAAGGGCAGCACCACGTTGCGCACCATGCCCCAGCGGGTGGCGCCCAGCGCGTACGCGCCCTCGCGCTCCCCCAGCGGCGCCTGCGAGAACGCCTCCCGCATCACCGAGCACGCGATCGGCGTGACCATCAGGGCCACCACCACCCCCGCGATGAAGGTGGACCCGGTGTAGTACGACGTCGAGGCGAGCGGGTTGGCGGAGTCCTCACCGGTGTCCACCCGCAGGTGCAGCAGCGGCACCCAGCCCAGGTACTTGGAGATCCAGCGGGTGACCCCGACCGAGGAGTGCTCGAAGAAGAAGAACCCCCACAGGCCGAACACCACGCTGGGGATCGCGGCCATCAGGTCGACGACGGCGATCAGCGCCTTCTTCATCTTCACCGGCGCGTACTCCGAGATGAACAGCGAGGTCCCCAGGGCCAGCGGCAGCGCGAAGAAGATCGCGGTCAGCGCGATCAGCACCGAGCCGGTCAGCACGCCGGCGATCCCGAAGTCGTGCGACTCCGGATCCCAGGCCTGCGTGGTGAGGAACTTGCTCCCGTCCGCGGCCAGGGCGCTCTGCGCCCGCAGCGCCAGGAACAGGCCGACCATGGTCATCATCGTCAGCACCACGAACCCGCTGCCCCGCGCGGCGCCCCGGAACAACCGGTCGGCCGGCGGCCGCACATGGGCCGGACGCACCCGCACCTCGGGCGCGGCAGCCGTCTCCGGCACCACGACGGTCGTGGCCGCCGGGCCCGCCGCCAGGCCGCTCACCGGTCCACCCGGAGGAGACCGGACGGAGAACAGACTTCTGCCATTACCGCATTACCCTTCGCCCGATTCCAGCCGACCGACTTCGTTCTTTTCCCCGGCCACGAGAAAGCTCGCGGCCCGGCACGTCCAGCCGCCCCATCCCGCGTTAAGGCCGGACATGGTGCGGGTGAACGCCGGGTTCCAAAGGTCCCAAATCAGAAGTCTGACGACTTTCGGCCATCGCGTTGACGTCGCCCGATCACAGACCGGTCACCCAGCGTGAACGGCAATGGAATACCAACCGCTTTACCGGGGCCGCCTTTATAAGGAACTTTGGAATTGCGCCGCAGAAAACGAACACTCACTGCGCGCACAGATGCGGACCGCGCTCCGCGGCCACGACTGTGGCGACCTCCGCCGCCGCCAGGAACTGCCACAGGCTGTACTGGCACTCCCGCTGCCGCAGATAGGCCCGCCCGGAGACGGCGAGCAGTTCGCCGTCGCACTCGACCGTCCAACTCCAGGTGTTGGCCGTCCCGGCGAGCTTCACCCGGCCGGAGGACTCCGGCAGCCGGGACTGCAGGCGCGCCACGGCCCCGCAGCAGTTCGACTCCATGACGAGCGCCTCGGGCGCCCGCCCCAACTCCCGATTGTTCGCTCCGACCAGACGCCAGAGCGGAGCCCCGATCCGCGCCGGTCCCGGCCGCGCGGATCGACAGATAAATCGTGCACGTGCCATAACCGACCGCTCCTTCGCTTCCCCAAGCGGTACTGCCACGTAGACCCCCATCACCCTGAAGAGTGACAACAAGGAACTTCGGAGGTCGGCACGTCCGACCGCCCGCGCTTGGGTTAACGCCGGACATGGCGCAGGTGAACGTGAATAGTAGATTGGTGATTCGCGGAGATTCGGCCGGTCTGAGAGGGGTGGCGCGCGCCCTGGCGGGTAATGGCGAAGCGGGAGTTCCGTCGCCGATCGCACAACCGCAGGCCGCGAAACGGCCCCCGCGCGCCGGGTTCCGCAGACGAACCACAGGCGCAGATCCACGAATCTACCGCCCTTTTGACGGTTGCCTTCGGTCCTTGACTGGATCTTTGCCTTCGCCGCTCCTCATGTCACCGCGCCTCACTACAGTCGTCCCACTGTCCAGCGCGAACGATCCAGCCTCGGGGGAGCCCATATGACCAGCGCCACCACCCCCTTGTCCGAAGACACCTGCGAAATCCCCATCTCCAGCCGGCATCTCGTCATCCCGCGCCGCCACCCGACCGTCGTTCCCCTGCCCGCCGCCGACCCCATCGCTCCCGACCCCGAAGCCCTCACCGCCCACCAGACCTGGCTCACAGCGCACTCGGCAGACATCGACATCATCATCGGAACCGCCGAAACCGATCCCGATCTCGCCAAAGCCCTCGATACCAGCACGCCTTTGGCGGCAGCCGTGAACGCCGCTCTGGCCATCACCCCCGCCACGGCGGCATATCCCAACCCGGCCGCCATCATCGATGCCTGGCTCACCGCTCACGACCTTCCCTTCGCCACCGCGGCGACCGTCGAACTCTTCGGCATCACCGTCTCCGGCAGCGTCTCCGGCGCCCGCCAGGTCCCGCCCCATCTCCGCCGCGACCGGGACCGGTCGTCCCTCGATCTCTTCGCGGACCTCCGCTTCGCCATCGCCGCGCGCCTCCGCCACTTCCTCGCCGCCGCTTCCGACGCCGACTACGCCCTGGCCCGCGAAGTCCTCACCGCGTACCACTCCGAGCTCCCCGCCCGCGACCTCGCCACCATCCAGCAGCGCGCCCTCATGGGGTTCCTCATGCCGGAGCACACCGACTGGGTCGACGCCAACCTCGCGTCCTTTCCCGTCAATCGCGGCGACCATCTCTCCCACTGGCTCCTGATCTGCTCCCTCACCACCGAGGAGCAGGCAGCGGACTTCCCGGCCGCTTATTGCAGCTGGTGGTGGATGTCGCAGCGGCCCCACGTGCTCTGGACGGCCGTCGCCGGCGTCGGCAGCGGCGTCCTTCCCTGCCTCGCCACCTGGCTGACCCAGGCCTCCGACTCCGACAGCGTCCAGCTGATGCTCGGCATCATCGGCTGCCTGCCGTCCGAAGCGGCCTTCCAGTTCCTCGTCGACGGCATCGACAAGAAGCACTTCCCGGCCGCCACCATCGCCGCCGCCGGACGTTTCCCCCGCCGCGCCCTCCGGATCCTCGCCGAAGCCGCCGTCCGCTCCGCCGGCACTCCTCGCGGTCTGGCGATCGCCAACGTCCTGCGCATCCAGGTCCTCGCCCACAACGAGCTCGCCCGAAGCGAGTCCTTGGTTCTGGGCCCGGCCGCCCGCACCGTCCTCGATCAGGCCCTGGCCGCCAACACCCGCAGGCCGGAGGCCGCCCCGGACTCGCTCCCGGCGCTGTTCACCGCGCCGCCGTGGCTCAAGGCCGCGCAAACAGGCACCAAGCCCACGGTCATCAAGAACCTCACCGCCCCGACCGGCGCCACGCTGGCCTGGCGAGAAGGGGAAAGGGAGTCCTGGGACACGACGCCCATCCCCGCGAATCCCGGCTGGAACCTCGAAAGCTGGGCAGAGATCGCCGACCGGATCCGCGACACCGGATCAGCACACTGGTACGCCGACAGCCAGTTCGCCGCGGAAGCTTCGGAAGACCTCGTCCGCTCCGTCCTCCCGGCCTGGCAGCCCGACACCTGGCGCGCCGAGACCTGGGTCCGCCACCTTGTCCTGCGCCTCGGCGCCGACGCCCTGCCGCCGGTCCTCCACCTGGCCCGCCGCCAACCGGCCCCCTTCGCGGAACTGCTCGCCCCGTTCGCCGCCCCCGAAGCGGCGCTCCTCGCCGCCGACTGGCTCACGCGCTCGAAGACCGCTCGCCCGTTCGCCCTGGCCTGGCTCGACCGCCACCCCGACGTCGCAGCCAATACCCTGATACCCGTCGCGCTGGGCAAACCCGGAAAGGCCCGCGCCGCCGCCGAAGTGGCCTTGCGCGCCCTCGCCGCGTCGGACCACGCGGACCAGGTCGCGGCCGCGGCGGCCGGCTACGGCCCGGCGCCGGCGCAGGCCGTCGCCGCACTCGTCGCCGACGACGGCACCCTCGGCCTCCCCAGGGTGATGCCCCCGCTCCCGTCGTGGGCCGATCCCCGCGTGCTCCCCCAGATTCTCCTCAAGGACGGCGAGCACGCCCTGCCCGAGCAGTCCGTGACACACCTTCTCAGCATGCTGGCCATCTCCACACCGGCCGAGGCCTATCCCGGCGTCCGCCTGGCCAAGGAGATCTGCGATCCGTCGTCCCTGGCGAACTTCGGCTGGCTGCTTTTCGAGAACTGGCGCGCCGCCGACCACCCGCCGAAGGACAGCTGGGCCTTCGAGACGCTCCGCTGGTTCGGCGACGACGGGACCGTCCGCCGCCTCGCCCCGATGATCCGGCTGTGGCCCGGCGAGAACGGCCACCACCGCGCCGTCGCCGGCCTGGACATCCTCGCGGCCATCGGCGGGGACGCGGCCCTGACCCAGCTGTACGGCATCTCGCAGAAGGCCAAGTTCAAGGGCCTCAAGGAGCGCGCCGCCCGGCGCGTCACCGAGATCGCCGACGGACTCGGCCTGTCCGCCGAGCAGCTGGGCGACCGCCTGGTGCCGGAGCTCGGCCTGGACCGGGCCGGAACGCTGGTCCTCGACTACGGGGCGCGGACCTTCACCGTCGGCTTCGACGAGCAGCTGAAGCCGTTCGTCGCGGACGCCGCCGGCAAGCGTCTCAAGGCCCTGCCGAAGCCGGGCGCCAAGGACGACGCGGTCCTGGCCCCGGCCGCTCACCAGCTGTTCTCCGGCCTCAAGAAGGACGTCCGCACCGTCGCCGGGGACCAGATCTCCCGCTTCGAGCTGGCGATGGTGACGCAGCGCCGCTGGACGGCCGGGGAGTTCACCGACTACTTCGTGGCGCACCCACTGCTCCGACACCTGGTCCGCCGCCTGGTCTGGGCCACGTTCGACGAGGACGGCCGGCCCGCCGACACCTTCCGCGTCGCCGAGGACGGGACCCTCGCCGGCATCGCGGACGACGAATACCACCTGGCCGCCACAGCGGTGATCGGCATTCCCCACCCCTTGCACCTGGGCACCGCCCTCGCCACGTGGTCCGACCTCTTCGCCGACTACGAACTGCTCCAGCCCTTCCCCCAGCTCGGACGCGCGACGGCCGCCCTCACCGATGCCGAGAAGGCAGCCACCAATCTGACGCGTTTCCTCGCGGCCGACGTCCCCGTGGGACGCCTCCTCGGCCTGGAGCGCCGCGGCTGGCGACGCGGCACCCCGCAGGACGGAGGCGTCCAGCGCTGGATCTACCGGACGCTGCCGCACGGCGGCTCGATCAGCATCGGGCTCGATCCCGGCATCGTGGTCGGCTGGGTCCTGGGACTCGGCGAGACTCAGCAGCTCAACGCGGTTTTCATCGACCCCGGCACTGAGGGCGGCGACTTCGTCCCGCAGTACGCGACGTATCAGCCTTTCTCAGTCCTCGATGATGTCGCGGCTTCCGAGCTCCTTCGCGACCTCACCGAGGTGACCGCGCGATAGCCCGCACAGCCGGCGCCGGCTCCAAGTCCTGGAGCGCCCCCGACGGCCGGCTCGGCGCGCGACCGGATTCGTCCTGCGAGGCGGAACCCACGTCGGATGGCGTGCCCGCGGCCGAGTCCGGATCCCGGTCCGGATCCGAGCCGTCCGCTTCCACCCCGCCCACGAGCGTCCCGCGGCCGTCCCGCGGCCCGGAATTCTGTGAACGTAGAAGCTGATCATCGGTCGGCCCGGACCACGCTCCTTGAGCGCATCAGCGCATCATCACGTGAATCCGAGTCCGCGTGCAAATAGGTGAATCTGCAACAATAGCGGTGGATGACAGATTTACGATGCTTCACTATGAGTCGTTATGAATCCTCGACGCACTGAGACGGCGCGGCCCGGAAGCGACGTGGTCATCCTCGGCGCGGGGCCGGCCGGCTTGGTGCTGGCCAATCTCCTGCACCAGAGCGGAATCGACTGCGTCGTCCTGGAGCGCGCGAGCCGGGAGCACGTGGAGACCAGGGCCCGCGCCGGATACCTCGCCCCCGAAACAGTGCGGATCCTGGAACGGCACGGGCTCGCCGACGGCTTGCGGGCCCGCGGCCGCGAGCACGACGTCTGCGAGTTCCGCACTCCCGAGGGCCGCTTCCGGCTGCGGTACGGCGGCCTCGGCCGGGGCGAGCCGCACACCGTCTATCCCCAACAATCACTGGTCAGCGACCTCATCGCGGAGTTCACCGCGGCCGGCGGACGGATCGCGTTCGAGACCGAGGCGCGCAGCGTGACCGGCGTCGACGGCGACCGGCCCACCGTGCTGACCCACGACCTCGACGGCCGTCCGACCCAGTGGCCGGCGAGCTATGTCGCCGGATGCGACGGGCGCCACGGCGCGGCCCGGCGCGCGATCCCGGCGGCGGACGCCCGGCGGCGGCACAGCGACCACGGCGTTTCCTGGCTCGCGGTACTGGTCGCGGCGCCGGCCAGCATGGACGCGGTCGGATACGCCGTGCACCGGGAGGGCTTCGCCGGCCACATGTCCCGCGGTCCGGAGACGACCCGCTACTACCTCCAATGCGACCGTGGCACAGCAACGGATTCCTGGTCCGAGGACCGGATCTGGAGCGCGCTCGCCCACCGCCTGCGCGCCGACGAGTACGGGCCGCTCCGGGAGGGCCCGGTGCTGGAGCGGGGCATCGTCCACCTCGAGTCCGACGTCCTGCGGCCGCTGCGCCACGGCTCGCTGTTCCTGGTCGGCGACGCCGCCAGCCTGGTCAGTCCGTCGGCCGCGAAGGGCGCCAACCTCGCGGTGCTGGAGGCGGAGATCCTGGCGCAGGCCCTGGCCGCCGCCGTCCTGCGCGGCGATCCCCGGCCGCTGCTCCGCTACTCGGACCGGTGCTTGTCCCACATCTGGCGCGCACAGGAGTTCTCCCACTGGATGATCCGCCTGCTGCACGCCCCCACCGCCCCGCAGGAATCGTCGGGCTTCCACGACTCGCTGCGGTACGCCCGCCTGGAGTCCCTGCGCACGTCGCGCAGCCACCAGGACTGGTTCGCCGAGAACTACGTCGGGCTCTGAGCGCCGCTCGCCGCCGGTCACCGACGCCACCGTCCCCTCGCCACTCACCACCGCCCACAGCCATCGCATCCCCGAACCGAACGAGGACACCCACGATGACTCCTGCCGCCCTGCCCGACGACGACGCCGCCTGCTTACGGGACGCGGCCGAGTTCGTCCGGGACCACGAGACCGACACCCTGCTGCGCCTGCTGCTGCCGGGGCTCGACGGCCCGGAGACCCGGGCCCTGACCGATCGCTGCCGCTTCTCCCACGCCGCGTTGCTGGTCTTCCCCGAGGATCCGGACGCCCTGCGCCGCGACCTGGCCGCCTGCGGTCTGGCCATCGACGCCGAACCCCAGCCCAGCGTCGTCGTCCGCGCCCGCCTGGCGGCCCGGTACCGGCGCGACCCGGCGGACCTGGACGTGCGGATCCTGCGTCCGGAGGTGCTGGGCCTGGACGGGAACCGCCGGATGGTCGAGGTCTTCGCGCTGACCACGCCGCCCGACTCCGATCTGCGCGCGATCGCGGCGCTCGAACGGTGGGAGCGGAACGAGGCGCACGTCGCCTTCGAAGTGGACTGGCCGGATCCGTTGGTCCTGCACGGTTTGCGCAGCATCCTGGCCCGCCACGGCGCGACGCCCGACGGCGGCGGCTACAACCCGCACGAGGACGGCACGGTCTTCTACTACGCCGCGCCGGCCGATTCGAAGGCCGGTTACCGCCGGATGGAGCTGTTCGTCCGCGGCGACCACCAGGACGTGCTCGACGTCCACCTCGCCGAGCACCGGGCCGGGCAGGCCGGGAACACGCTGCTCACCCTGTTCACCGGCGCCTGGACGACCCAGGCGCTGGCGGCCTTCGCCGAACTGCGGATCCCGGACGCCATGTCCGCCCACGCCGGCACCGACACCGCGACGCTCGCCCAGGTCACCGGAACCCATCCGGACCGGCTCGCCCGGCTCCTGCGCTACCTCGCGGCGCTGGGCATCGTCACCGGGCACCGGAACGGGTTCCGGCTCACCGAGGCCGGCGCGCTGCTGCGCGAGGACGGCCAGTACTCGATGCGTCCGCTGGCGTTGATGTACGGAGGGCCGTTCTACGAGTCCTTCTCAGACCTCGCACATACCGTCCGTACCGGGCAGGAGGCGTTCGAGCACCGCTTCGGCGAGAACCACTTCGCGCACTTCGCCGGCCGGCCCGAGCTCGCGGACCTGTTCCAGCGTTCCATGGCGGCCAGTTCCCGCATGTTCGACCCGGTCCCGGACCATCCCGTGTTCGCGCGGGCGGCCGCCCGGCGGGTGGTCGTCGACGTCGCGGGCGGCAACGGCGAACTGCTGGCGCGGATCCTGACGGCGCATCCGCATCTGCGCGGCACGCTGCTGGAACAGCCGCACGTCGTCGAGTCGGCCCGGCGGACGATGCGGGACGCGGACTGTGCCGAACGGTGCGACTACGTATCGGGCGGGTTCGCGGACGTCCCCTCCGGGGGCGACGTCTACGTCCTGTCGCGGGTTCTGCACGACTGGGAGGACGACCGCTGCCACGAGATCCTCGGCGCCTGTTCGCGCGCGATGGCGGCCGATGCCGATCTGCTGGTCGTCGAGCGGGTGCTGGCCGACCACGGACCCGCCGCCCTGGCCACCGCCTGGGACCTGCACATGATGTGCAACGTCGGCGGACGGGAGCGCGGCCTCGGGCACTATCAGCGGCTGTTCGCGGCCGCCGGGCTGGAGCTCGTCGCCACCTCGCCGCTGCCGCTGGACGCCACCCTGATGCACGTGCGGAAAAGCAGTGGGCTGAGTTAGCCGGTCACGGCGACGCCGATGTCCGCCGCGCGCAAGGGGCGCGGGGACATCGGCGTCGTCGTGTCGGCGTGTCGGCTCAAGTGGCTCAAGCGGCTCAAGCGGCTCAAGCAGGCTGGCTCAAGCAGGCCGGCTCACGCCGAGTTCAGCGACTCCGCCACGATCCGCTCCGCCTCCGCGTGGATCTCGGCGAGATGCTCCTCGCCCTTGAGCGACTCGCCGTAGATCTTGTAGACGTCCTCCGTGCCCGACGGCCGGGCCGCGAACCATCCGGACTCGGTCGTCACCTTGAGCCCGCCGATGGCGGCCCCGTTGCCGGGGGCGGTGGTGCGCCGCGCGGTGATCGGCTCGCCGGCCAGCGTCGTCGCGGTCACGTCGTCCGCCGAGAGCCGCCCGAGAGCGGCCTTCTGGTCCGGAGTCGCCGGGACGTCGATACGCCGGTACGCGGGGTTGCCGAACCGCTCGGTGAGGCTCTCGTAGCAGCGGCTGGGGCTCTGGCCGGTGACCGCGATGATCTCGGCCGCGAGCAGGTCGAGGATGAGGCCGTCCTTGTCGGTGCTCCACACCGTCCCGTCCTTGCGGAGGAACGACGCGCCGGCGCTCTCCTCCACCCCCACGGCGATCGTGCTGTCCAGGAGCCCGGCCACGAACCACTTGAAGCCGACGGGCGTCTCGTACAGCGGCCGGCCGTGGGCCGCCACCACCTTGTCGACCATCGTCGAGGTCACCAGCGTCTTGCCGATGGCGGCCGCCGGCGGCCAGCCGGGCCGGTTCCCGCACAGGAAGTCGATCGCCACCGCCAGGTAGTGGTTGGGGTTCATCAGGCCGCTGTCGGGCGTGACGATGCCGTGGCGGTCGGAGTCCGCGTCGTTGCCGCAGGCCACGTCGAAGTGGTCGCGCTGGGTGATCAGCGAGGCCATCGCGTAGGGCGAGGAGCAGTCCATCCGGATCTTGCCGTCCCAGTCCAGCGTCATGAAGCCGAACGTGGGGTCCACCTTGGCGCCGACGACGGTCAGGTCCAGCCCGTACCGGTTGCCGATCCGGTCCCAGTACGCGGTGCTGGCGCCGCCGAGCGGGTCCACACCGATCCGCACCCCGGAGCGGCGGATCGCCTCCAGGTCCACGACCTCGATCAGGTCGCCGACGTAGGTGTCGGTGTAGTCGTGCCGGACCGTCGTGTCGGCGGCCAGGGCCCGGGCGTAGGGGATCCGGCGCACCGAGCGCAGGCCCTCGGCCAGCAGCGCGTTGGCCCGCTCCTGGATCCAGGCGGTGACGTCCTCGGCGGCCGGGCCCCCGTCGGTCCCGTTGTACTTGTAGCCGCCGTCGTCCGGCGGGTTGTGCGACGGGGTGATCACCACACCATCGGCCAGACCCGTGGTCCGCCCCCGGTTGTGAGCGAGGATCGCGTGCGACACGGTCGGGGTCGGCGTGTAACCGTCCTGGTCGTCGATCAGCACGGTCACGTCGTTGGCGGCGAAGACCTCCAGCGTGCTCATCATGGCCGGCTCGGACAGCGCGTGGGTGTCCCGGCCCAGATACAGCGGGCCGTCGATGCCCTGCGCACGCCGGTAGTCGCAGACCGCCTGGCTGGCGGCGAGCACGTGGTTCTCGTTGAAGGACACCCGCAGGCTCGATCCCCGGTGCCCCGAGGTGCCGAAGGCGACCCGCTGGTCGCGGATCCCGGGATCGGGCTGCTCCGCGTAGTAGGCGTCGATCAGACGCGGCACGTCGACCAGGTCGGCGGCCTCGGCCGGCTGTCCGGCGCGGGGATGCAACGCCATCGCCGTCACCCCGCCGCGGAATCGTCGGTGGCGGCCGCGCGCTCGACGGCCCCCTCCTCGACGGTCCCGGTGTCGAGCAGCGCGGCCACCCGGTCGGCGGTGTCCTCCCAGCCGTGGACCGCGACGCAGTCGATGCCCATGGCCTTGACGGGGTAGTCGTTGCCGCCCGGGTCGAGGCGGTCGCCGATGAACAGGACGTCCTCCTGGTCCAGCTGGAGGAAGCCGAGCATCTTGCGCATGCCGTAGGCCTTGTCGACGCCCTTCTTCGTGATGTCGACGGAGGTCGAGCCGCCGCCGCGCACTTCGAGGTCGGGCAGGCGCTCGGCGGCGTAGGCGCGCAGCCGCTCCTTCTTCGTCCCGTCCGGGTCCCACTTGTACTTGTTCTCGGCCGGGGCGCTCTGGCCCAGCGCCGAGAAGGTGATCTGGCTGCCGCGGTCTTCGAGGATGTCGCCCCAGGTGACGTCCTCCCACAGGCCGAGCTCCTTGGCCCCGGTCTCCAGGGTGTCCAGGATCTTGGCCTTCTCCTCGGGCCCGAAGTCCTCGGCGTAGACCAGATCCCAGCGGTCGGCCTCCCACCGGTAGTAGCGGGTGCCGCAGGTCGGCATCAGGTGCAGCCGCTCACGGGCCGCGTCCGTCAGTTCCAGGTGCTGGAGCACCTGGGTGTCGAACTGCTCGAACCGGCCCCCGGAGATGATGCACACCTTCACTTCGTCGAGGAGCCGCACCAGCAGGGAGGCCATGCGGGGCGCGATGGCCGATTTGGATACGGCCAGCGTGTCGTCGAGATCGAAAGTGACGAGCCGGTACTTCAACGACGGACCTCCGTTGCGCGGGTCGGACATGGCATGCGTGGTTCCGGTATCGGGTCGGGGTGGTGTCATCGGGCCGAAGTCGTGTTCGGCGGCCTCGGCCTGGGAACGCGACGACCTCGCCCCCGCGCCGTTCCGGGCTGCCCGCGTCGGCGGCGCCGGCGGGACGATCGCGCCCAAGACTATCCAATCGCCCGCCGATCGGTCGAAGCCATCACCGGGTGGCGTGCCGCGTTCCGGACCGGGATCCGGACCGGGATCGGACCGGGATCGGAGTCCCGCGACCGATCACGGACAGCGGATGATCTGCCCGGCGTAGGAGAGCCCGCCGCCGAAGGCGAAAAGCAGCACCGGCGAGCCCTGCTTGATCTCCCCGCGCTCGATCAGCTTGGACAGGGCCAGCGGGATGCTGGCCGCCGAGGTGTTGCCCGATTCCACGACGTCCTGGGCCACGACGGCGTTGACCGCTCCGATCTTGCGCGCCAGCGGCTCGATGATCCGCAGGTTGGCCTGGTGCAGCACGACGCCGCCCAGGTCCTCGGGCAGCACCCCGGCCCGCTCGCAGACCTTCAGCGCGACCTCCGGCAGGGTCGAGGTCGCCCAGCGGTAGACGGTCTGCCCCTCCTGCGCGAAGGTGTTGCCCGGCGCCTCGATCCGCACCGCGTTCCCCATCTCCGGGACCGAGCCCCACACCACCGGGCTGATCTCCGCCTCCTCGGACGCCACCACCACGGCCGCGCCGGCACCGTCCGCGACGAGCACGCAGGTGGTCCGGTCGGTCCAGTCCGTGAAGTCGGTCAGCCGCTCGACGCCGATGACGAGCGCCTTCGTCGCGGATCCGGCCTTGATGGTGGCGTCGGCGAGCGCCATCGCGTGCGGGAAGCCGGAGCAGGCGGTGTTGACGTCGAGCGCGGCCGGCGCCGGGGCGCCGATCTCGGCGGCGACCCGCGCGGCCATGTTCGGGGACCGGTCGACGGCGGTGCAGGTGGCCACGATGACGAGGTCGATGTCCGCCCCGGCGAGGCCGGCGTTGGCCAGCGCCATCTCCGCGGCCCGCGCGGCCATGAACGGGACGGTCTCGTCCTCGCTCGCCACGTGGCGCGTCCTGATCCCGACGCGGCTCTGGATCCACTCGTCGCTGGTGTCGACGATCTTCTCCAGGTCGGCGTTGGTCAGCACCTTGCGCGGCTGGTAGTGGCCGAAGGCCAGAACGCGTGAGCCTGTCATCAACTCTGTCTCCTCTACATGGAGTACGTGGCGAGCACGATCACGGGGCCGCCGGGCCGAGGTGGGCGTCCATCACCGCCGCCACGAGGCGGTCGAGGTGGTCGTCACTCGCTTCCGGGACGCCGAGCGCGAGCTGCAAGCTGCCCCAGCCCCAGAGTTGGGCGAGGCCGTGCAGGTTGGTCCAGATCGCGGCGGCGGTGACGGCGTGGGGGGAGGGGGTGGCCGGGGCGCTGCCGGCTTGGGGGGAGGGGACGGCCGGGGCGGCGGCGGGATCGGCGGGGCCGGCGGGATCGGCGGGATCGGCGGAATCGACAGCCCGGCATCGCGCGACCAGATCGACGACCCGCTCGAACAGCGGCAGGGCCGCCGCCCGCAGCCATGGCCGGCCCGACACCTGCTGTCCGCTGTCCAGCAGGTCGTGCCGGAACATCAACTCGAACATCCCGCGGCGCTCCAGCGCGAACCGGACATACACCTTGGCCAAGGCCTCGATGCGGGCGCGCGGCGGGGACAGGTCGGCCGTCGCTTCCGCGAACCGGGCCCCGAGGTCGTCGAAGCCGCGGGCGGCGATCGCCGACAACAAGGCGTGGTGCGTGGAGAAGTACCGGCGCGGCGCGCCGTGCGAAACCCCGGCCCGGCGGGCGATCTCCCGCAGGCCCACCGACGCGGTGCCCTCGGTGAGCACGAGCTCCACCCCGACGTCGATCAGACGCTCTCGCAGGGAACCCTCCGGCATAGACAGTGTCTACCACCGCGCCATAGACACTGTCTACTGCCGCACTGGACAGTCGGGCCACGGCCGCCGCGCGGCTGTGACCGCAGCGATCGCCAAGAGATTGTTCACACTGTGGCGCGCCGCCATAGTGTGAATAAGGACTCTGAGTTGCCGTCGCCCCGAGCGCGTTGCTTCGATGGACGACGTCGCAGGACAGCGACAAATTTCACGAGGGAATCGGGGACTCATGCTGTCCAGAAAACTCGCCGCGCTGCTCGCAGTCGCGGTCACCGCACTGTCCACGGCGGCTCTCGCGGGAAGCGCGAACGCCGCCGCGACCGACGCCGCCACGGCCAAGGCCTGGACCCAGGGCCAGATCGGCGCCCAGCTCCACCGCAAGGCCGGCGGCACGGTCCAGGACAACACCATCACCTATGCCAACGGCGTGAAGCTGGTCTACTCGGCCCACACCGCCGGCGCCGCCGTCACACCCGACTTCGTGCAGTGCCCCTCCGGCAACGTCTGCCTGTCCAGCGACGGCTCCATGGGCAGCATCCAGCTCCAGACCTCCTCGCTGTGGTGCGACAACGAACTCCCGGCCGGCGAGGGCTCCATGTACCTCGGCGACTACGGCCTGGCGTCCAACCTGCGCTCCGCCAACAGTGAGAACGCCTACTGGGTCAGCGGCGTCTGGTCCTACGTCAACTGGCTGGGCCGCCAGCACGGCATCCGCTGGGAGATGTCGCCCTACGGCGCCGTCTTCAACCAGTCGGCCACCAACATGCAGTACGTGGTCATCTGCCGCACCGAGGCGGATCTCCACTAGCTCCCCTGGATCCCGGTCCGCCACTCGTTCAGCGCAACTCCCCGCCGGGCATTCGCGACGAATGCCCGGTTTTCCTTTTCCCCGACCGACTGGATGGTAAAAAACTGACATAAGCCCCATAACGCACGCGTCGCCGTGCGACCGAACCCCAGGGACCGCCCATGACCACCTCGGACTTCGACAACCCCGACCTCGTCACCGTGACCATGATGATGGTGGGGGACTCGATCAGCCACGGCTCCACCGGCGACTACACCTGGCGTTACCGCTTCTGGCGGCACCTGCGGGACATGGCGGTCGCCGTCGATTTCGTCGGCCCGAAGAAGACCCTGGACACGGTCGCGACCGGGCGGATGGGCGACGAGGACTTCACCTACGCCGACCCGGAGTTCGACCGCGACCACGCCTGCCAGTGGGGCCTGATGTACGCCGCGGCCAAGGACGAGATCGCCGAGCTGGTCAGCACCCACGACCCCGACTTCGTCCTCGTCCTGCTCGGCATCAACGACATCGTCTGGCGCGGCGTCGGCCCCGAGGAGTTCGAGGCCGACCTGCGCGCCTTCATCGCCAACGCCCGGGCCGCGCGCCGCGACGTCCGCCTGATCATCGGCACCGTCCTGGACACCAACCGCGCCCACGAGGAACTCGACTTCGGCCGCCGCGTCTTCCGGTGCAACGAGGTCATCCGCAACGTCTGCGCCGAACTCGACACCCTGCGCTCCCCGATCGCCGTGGCCGACAGCAGCCGCGAGTTCTTCGCGCCCGACCACACGTGGGACGGCACGCACCCCAACGCCCGCGGCGAGCTCCGCGTCGCGGCGGCCTTCGCCGACATGCTGGCCCTCCGCTTCGCCGTCGGCCGCCCCTACCCCCGGCCGCTCCCGGCGGTCGCCGACGTCGACGGCGAGCTGAAGCGCCACGCCCAGGCCGACATCCACCTCACCGCCCCGGTCGGCGGCCTGTACCGGCAGGCCGAGCCGACCGCCGACGAGACGACGACCACCGGATGAGGATCCTGATTCACAACTACCATTCCTGAATCCATTCGATACCACCCTCGTATACTCTTTCCCTCCATTGCTTGCCCGATGAATTCACGGATCCTAGCTTTCAGATCGCGGCCCTCATTCCGCGGGGCCGCGATCTGCGAAGAAAGGCAATCCCATGAAGAAGACCATCGTGGCGGCAATGCTGGCCGGCGGCGCGCTCATCGCCCCGCTCGGGATCGCCACCTCGGCCTCAGCCGCCACCGTCGCGCCGGCCGGCGTGGTCCAGCCGGCGTCCACCAGCGGCTGCACCCTGGCGTGGCACGACAGCAACACCATCGGCGTGAAGTGCAATTGGGGCCCGTTCGTGGCCGTCGCCAAGTGCGCGAACGGCAAAACGGTGATCGGCGCGAGCGCGCACGCCAACACCACTTCCTACGCCTACTGCACCTCGGTGAACTCGCACTGGAACAACAGCTCGGCCAACTGGTACGCGGCCCACGCCTGACAGCCCGGCGGGCGCGTCCCCTCCCCCGGTTCTCCGGCGGGGGCGCGCCCGCTCCGGCGGCGCGCCTACTACCCACGTAGCAGGAAACTGAGACTCCAGTGGGATGTGCGGCGCGCCCGTTTCCTCCTAACCTGCGCATGTGGAGCTGGCGAAAAGCACCGAACGGCCCCTCGCGCCCCGCCCGGAGTGGTCGTCCATGGTGCACGGCTGGGCCCAGGCGGTGGACTGGCTCCTCGCGGCGTCGTGCGCCGTCCTGACCGTCCGCGTGGGCCTGGGCGAATCCACCGGCCACCGCCCCTACGACTCGGCCGGCATCGCGCTGACGGTCCTGTCCCAGCTCCCGGTGGCGGCCCGCCGCCACGCCCCGGTCGCCGTGTTCGCCGTCAGCTGCGCCCTGGCCGCCCTGTCCCAGGTGGCCGGCTACGGCCCGGACCTGAACCGCTTGGCACCGCAGCTGGCCTTCCTCACCGTCGCGGGCACCCGCCCGACGCCACTGACCGGAGGCTGTGCGATGGCGCTCTCCGGCTACCTGACCGCCTCGGGGCTCGCCAGCTGGCCGAACCCCCATGTCGACACCGTCATCCAGACCGTGGCCTGGGTCGGCATGCTGTGGGTGACCGGCGCCGGCTACCGCAAGCTCCAGCTCCGGAACCGGCAGCTGGCCGAGCTCGCCGTCGAACTGGCCCGCCTCAACGCCGACAACGCCCGGCAGGCCCTGACCGTCGAGCGGGTCCGGATCGCGCGCGAGCTGCACGACCTGGTGTCCCACCACCTGTCGGTGATCACCGTCCAGGCCGAGCTCGGCGGCTACGTCATCGACGCCGACACCGGCACGGCCCGGCGCGCCCTGGCCGCCATCGCCGACGCCGGCCGCGACGCCGTCACCGATCTGCACCACCTGCTCGACGCCCTGCGCCTGGACCCCGACCAGGACCCGGGCCGCGGCCGCACCCCGGCCCCGGGCCTGGGCCGGCTGTCGGAACTGACCGGACGCGTCCAGGCCGCCGGCGTCCCGCTGCACGTCACCGTCACCGGACACCGTCGCCCGCTGGGCACCGGCCTGGAGGTCTGCGCCTACCGCATCGTGCAGGAGTCCCTGACCAACATCGTCAAGCACGCCAGGCCGACCCGCGCGGAGCTGACCCTGGAATACCTTCCCCACGCCCTGCGCGTCACCGTGGAGAACGACGGCGACCTCGAACCCCGCCCCGCATCAGGGGTCAGATACGGGTTGATCGGCATGGCCGAGCGCGCCAGGATCTATGGAGGCACCCTGACCGCCGAACGCACCGCGGACGGCGGCTTCCGCGTCCGTCTCGACCTGCCGACGCCCGACACCACCGGAACAGCGCACCGCTAGCACCCGCCCGGTGCGACCACGGGGACACTCAACGGGGGAAGCCAATCGTGGCCCGGATTCTGATCGTCGACGACCAAGACCTCGTCCGCGAAGGGCTCGTCGCGCTGCTGCGCGCGGCCCCCGCCGGACACACCGTCTCCGAAGCCGCCGACGGCGAGCAAGCCGTCGAGGCCGCGGCCAGGGACCGGCCCGACCTCATCCTGATGGACATCAGGATGCCCGGCATGGACGGCATCGCCGCCATGGAACGGGTCCTCGCCGAGGCCGCCCCGCCGCCGCCCCGCGTCCTGATCCTGACCACCTTCGACCACGACGAGTACCTCCACGCCGCCCTCCGCGCCGGTGCCAGCGGGTTCCTGCTGAAGACCATCCCGGCCCGCCGGCTGTTCGCCGCGGTGGAAGCCGTCTGCGACGGGGACCTCCCGTTCACGCCCGAGATCACCCATCGCCTGATCGACGCCTACACCCACGCCCCGCCGACCGTCCGGGACCCGGCCGTCGGCGGCCCGGTCATCGGCGACCTGGCCAGCGGCGGCCCGGCCATCAGCGGCCCGCCAGTCCCCCGCTCCACCGTTCCCGCCCTGCCCCTGGCCGCGCCGGTCCACGTCGCCGCCCGACGCACGGCCACCTGCCTCACCAACCGCGAACGCGACGTCTTCCGCCTGGCCGCCCACGGCCTGTCCAACGCCGACATCGCCGCCCGGCTCCATCTGGCCGAGGTGACCGTGAAGACCCACCTCTACCGGGGCATGAACAAACTAGGCCTCACCAGCCGGGCCCAGGCCGTCGCCTACGCCTACCAGAGCGGCCTCATCACCCTCGCCGGTTGACCGCACCGTCATCGGCGTTCGGCAGCCCACGCGTCACCGACGATCCGCTCAAGCGAGGAGAACCTCGGCCGCCATCCGAGCTCGCGGCGGATCCGCGAGGTATCCGCGCGCAGCTCGGGCGCCTCCGGCGCGGGCGGGTTGTGGCGCACCGGCAGGCGGACGCCCGCGACCTGCTCCACGACAGCGACGATCCCAGCGACCGTCGCCGGGGTCGCGCCGACGTTGTAGACGTCGAACCGGCCCGGCGCCGCGTGCCCCAACGCCAGCACGACGGCCTCGGCCACGTCGGCGACATGGACGAAGTCCCGGATCGCCCTCCCGTCCCCGTTGACGGCCAGCTCCGGGAACCGGCCCGCCGCCACGGCGACAGCCTTCGGGACGATGCGACTCAGATCACTGTCGGCGCGGTTCTCCACCGCGCCGCAGATGTTGAACCCACGCAACGACACGCCCGCCACCACTCCCGCCTCGGCAGCACGCCGCACGGCCTGCTCGCCGGCGAGCTTCGTGACGCCATACGGATTCGATGGCGCCGTCGCGAAGTCCTCCGAGATCGGCTGCCGCTCAGGAGTGCCGTAGACGACTGCCGTCGACAGGTTCACGAACGGACACGACCGGCCGCCCTCCTCGATCGCCGCGAGCAGGTTCTCGGTACCGGTCACGTTGACGGCCGCGTAGTCCTCCGGCTGGTCGAAGCTCTCGCGCACGCGCGTAAGCGCCGCCAGATGAACCACCGCGTCCGCGTCCCGTACCAGTTGCCGAGCGAACTCGCGATCGCGAAGATCGCCGTGCACCAGCTTCACGGCGCCGCCGGGCCACTGGGCCTCGGCGCTTCGGCTCGTGGCGATGACGTCGTGCCCCGCGCCCAGCAACCGGTGCACAGCGGCGTAGCCGACAAAGCCCGTCGCACCGGTCACGAGAATCGCCACGGCCCGTCCTCTCCCAGATCTCGGAGGCCCCTTCTCCGCCCCCTACCTCTCGATCCCGCCGATCGTCCGGGCGATCTGGTCCTCAACCCCCTGCGAAACGACGGACGTTCCGCCGAAGATCTCGACGCCCTTCAGCCCGGTCCCGAAGCCCTTCAAAGCCGCCACCAGCCCCGGGTCCGCGGTTCCCCGGTCCGTCAGCAACAGAGGCTGCCCCGCCGTCGCCGCAAAAGCACCGCCGGTCAAGGCATCCGGGAAGTTGAACGCGTACGCGACTCCCACTCCGGTCACCGGCCGCCCCAGCCCCTTGGCCAGAGCCCCCGCAACATCAAGGGCCGTCGCGAACCGGTCAGCCCCGGCGTACGTGTTCACCACCGGCCCGGAACCACCCGACCCCACCAACCCCTTCACAGCCTTCACCGCCGCGCCTCCCACCGCGTCGACGGTCCCCTTCCCCCGCAGGAAGGCCGCTGTCGCACCGCTGACGACGTTCCCCTCCGACAGGACGATCGGCGCGCTGCGCTGCGCCGCCAGCGGCCCCGCCGCCAAGGCGTCCGGGAAGTCCAACCCGGTGGCCACGACGGCTTCCTTCCCCGCCGGGAACTCCCCGGCCACCGCCAAGGCCGTGCTGTACCGGGCGCTGCCGAACAGCCGCTTCACCGTGTACCCGGCCCGCTGCAACTCCTGCTCGACACTCGGCGAAACCGCGCTGGAACCGCCCAGGATGTAGATGGTCTTCTTCGACCCCGGCCCACCCAGGACCCGGTCGATCTCGGACCGCGTCCCTCGATCCAGCGCCGCCGGGTCCGTCAACAACAACGGCCCGCCCTTCAGCGCCGCCAACGGCACTCCCGCCAACGCGTCCGGCGCCTGGTCCCCCCGCGCCAGCACCACGGCCGCCGCACGCCCGGCCTGCCACTGCGCCGCCGAGACGGTCTGAGCCGTCGCGTAGCGGTCCGATCCGCCGAGCCGCGTCACGACCGGCTGCCCGGACCCGCCGCCGGTCGGGGGTGGCGTGGTCCCGCCGCCGGGCGGAGGCGGCGTCGTTCCGCCTCCGGGCGGAGGCGTGGTCCCGCCGCCGGACCCGCCGGCGACCCAGCCGCCCGGCGAAGGCGGGCTCGAGACCGCCGGCACCTGCTGATCGGTCCGCGGCGTGTAGGTCCACTTCCACTCCCAGCCCGCGTTGTCGAGCAACGTCACCGTGGTCGTGGGGTTCGCGTTCGGGTCCTTATACGTGTGCGCGGCCCCGAGCACGTGCTTCCCGTTGGCTCCGCCGTTCCACGACGTGCCGTCCCCCCAGTCGAACGTGTACCACCCCTGCGGCAGATATCCCGTCTGCCATCCGTCCACCGGCTGCGCTTCCATGTACAGCGTTCCGTCAGCCGCAATGGGATTCGACGCCATCACGATGTCCGGCCGGGACCGCGGCAGCACGACGACGCCCGTGGAGCTGGTCGTGCTCCGACCGTTCGCGGCCTTCGCCGTGACCGTCACTGTGTAGTCGCCGTCAGCGGCATACGTGTGCGTCGCACTCGGCGACGACTGCGCGGGCGACACCTGCCCGTCCCCGAAATCGAACGTGTACGTGACGTCCCCGGCCCAGGTGTCGCCGGCCCGAGCCACGTTGAACGTCCGCGTCTTGTACGCGGCGTGGTCCGTCACATGCGCCATGCTGATCTGGACGGTCCCCAGTCCCGTGTTCTCCACGGCGCCCCGGTCCCGCACCGCGACCGTCCCGGCGCCGGTGTCCGCCACCGCCGGATCGTCAAGCGGCGCTTGGCCCAGCGCGTCCGTGGCCGGAATCCCCGGCGCCGCCGAATCAGCCGAATCGATCAGCACCGGCAGCGTCGGCACATGCGCACCGAACCCGTTGCCCGTGGGCGCGGGGGCATCGGTGATCGGCCCGCCGCTGTCGTGCACACCCTGACCGGTGTGCGCCACGAAATCGGCGTGGTCGTAGATCCCGTTGTCCCAGAAATAGGCCTGCGGGCCGCCGGAATAGGTCGCGGTGACGTGGTTGTAGTCCTCGACAGTCCCCGCCACCGCCGTCGGCGGAACGATCAGATGGTCGATGAGGTTGTTCTCGATCGTCGTCCCCGTCGACGCCCCCTGCAGCCACAACTCGCTGTAGGGCATGGTGTTGTTGACGATCTTCGTCCCCGTCGAGTCCTCGATGGTGAACGCGCCGTAGCTGTCCTCGATGAGGTTGTTCGCGATCAGCGTGTTGGTGGAGCCCCCGTCGATCGTCGCCCCGCCCCAGTTCCCGATGAACGAGCAGTCCGACGCCCCGGTCAGCTCCACGCCGCTCTCGACGAAGGTGTTGCCGACGAACGAGACCCGGCTCGGCTGATGCGCGGTGGCGGTCGGCCCCGACAGGTCGAATCCCTTGATGACCACGTCGTGCACGTTGTCCAACTGGAACGAAGGCCCTCCGGGCGGCGCGTCGATCTCCAGCCCGGGCGCGGCGGCCTCGATCGTCACCGGATTCCCCGGCTCGCCCGAGGGCGGCGCGATCGGCGCCGTCAGCCAATAGCCCACGGCGTCGACGTTCACGCTGAAAGCGTTGGTCTGCCCGCTGACGATGACGTGGCTGCCGGGACCCGCCACGGCGACCGCGGCGTTGATCGAGCAGAAGGGCTTCGCCTTGCTCCCGACACCTGTACCGGTGTCGGAGCATCCCAGACCGGGTGTGTGGTCGACGTAGATCTTGCTCGGCGCATCCGCGTGCGCGGAGGCCGGAAGCAGCCCGGCCGACACTGCCAGCGTCGACAAGGCGAGCGTGGTGATCCGACGAGCCTGAGACATCGTCCCCCCATTTCAGACCGGACACAGCGCCGTGATCCTAGCAACGCCCTCCAACCGCGTCCCAGCCTGTTCAACCGCTTCCGGGCAGTCCCCGTGAACGGCTTCCGCTACCCGCCCGGAATCCGCATCACCACATAGGGAATCCGGTTCTCAGGGCCCATCACTTGGACCCAGCCCTGCGCGACCAGTCTCCGCATCACCGGCACCTTCGGCATCGCCAACACCGCGTACGAAGCACCGTAGGTCCGAGCCGCCTGCCACAGCTGATCAGGGTTCAGATCCGCGTACCCGTGCGGGTCTCCATGGCACTGCGCGATACCGCCGAGCGCATCGAGGCGCCGGCGGAACTCGTGCCAGGGCTCACCTCCGTAAGGCACGTACTTGCAGTCCACGACGATCCCGCGGTGCGTCGCCATCCGGATCCGCTGATCGGTCGGCGGCGAGACCAGCTGCGCGCCCACCGGCACGATCTGCTCGACCGCGCGTCCCCACCTGTCGAAGTCGCTGGTGACGTCCGTACGTAGTCCCGGCGACGCCACTCCCGCCGACCTGGCGGTCAGCAGCCCGGCGGACGCCGCCGACGCGACGAACTCGGCGCCGACCAGCAGGGTGCAGCTCCACAGCAGTCGCTGGGAAGCAGTACCGGAATACACCGCGCGCGCACCCACGACCAGCGCCACAGCCCCGATCAGCATCGCCAGGCCACCGCGATGCGGCGCGATCAGCCACGAGCCCCAGGTCGCGGGACCGACCGCGAGGTAGCCGAGCACCAACGTCACGGCCAGCAGCAACCGAGGATGCCTGCCCTTGCTCCGAAGCAACGGGACGAGGAGCCCCCACGGCGCGAACGCGGCCAGGAACGCGTCCAGCCGGAAGACGTTGATGCCCTGCGCGAGAAGTCCCAGCTCGGGCACTCTCCACCGCACCGCGAAGACCCCCGCGACCAGCACCAGTGCGGGAAGGAAGAACACCACGAACCACAGCGCACGGCGCGCCCGCGGCACAAGGAAACCCGTCAGTCCGGCGAGCCCCAGCGACGCCAAAGCCGTGTGGACGTCGTGCGAACCCCACTTGTCAGCAGCGCAGTGGTACGGAATCAGCGTTTCGCAGATGTCTGCGAAATCGCCGATGGAGCCGGCGACCGGCCGGGCCGCGAGTCCGCCGATCACCAGCACGCCGGTCACCGTCAGGGAGACCACGGCGGGCTTCAGCAAACCGGGTGGCAGCGAGTGGCCCGCCCTGCGCCGGAGAAGGTCGATCGCGAGGACCAGCCCGATCAGCACCGCCACGATCGAGCCCTGCTGCACATGGACGATCGCGGTGACCGGAGCCACCACCCACGCGATCTCGCGCCGTCCGGTCAGGATCGCCGCGACGAACAGGTAGACCAGGAATCCGCCGAGCATCTCGGGCAGCGCGATCGCGAGGACCGGCGACCCGGTGCCCATCAGCAGGCCGGGGGTCAGCGCGGTCATCGCCGATACGGACAGCGCAACCGGCAGCGCGTAGCCCGGGGCCCAGGAACGGGCGAGCAGCACCGTGCCGAGTCCGAACACGATCAGACTCGCGAACCAGTGCAGCAGGTAGACGCCCGCGAGGATCCCCAGCGAGGCGCCGAACCACGTCTCGACGTCGAAGAACCAGTGCGGCTGCGGCGCGTGGGTCATGGCCCAGTCGCCGGCGAACCAGTCGGGGTGCACCCAGTGCAGTCCGACGGTCGACAGCACGAAGTGGTCCATGCGTCCGGCCGCGTAGCCGTATCGCAGGTCCAGCAGCGTGCCGAGGACTGCCGCGCAGAGAGCGGCCTGCGCAGCCGGCACCAGGAAGGTGCGTGCCGGCCGCCGCGTCCGCGGCCGCGCCGGCGGGGCGGGATGCCGCACCGGGCCCCGCAGCCTGACCGGCTTGCGGGCACCCGGCAGGACGAGCGGCTCGGCCGCCTTCACGCCACCACCCCGTATCCGATCTCTTGCCCCGGCCCGCGCGTGGGCAGACCGACGCTTCCGGAGGTGGCGGCGGAGTTGGCGGTGGCGGCGGAGTTGGCGGTGCCGGTGCCGGTGCCGGTGCCGGTGCCGGCGGAGTTGGCGGTGGCGGCGGCGCCGACCACAGCGGCGGCCGCCCCGGCGGCCGCGAGCTCGGCCCGCCGCCGGCGCAGACGCCACAGCCCGCGTCCTATCACCCAGGCGTCGGCGATCCCGACCCGGCTGCGGGCCTCGGCCGCGGGCCGTCGGAGCCGGACCGGGACCTCGAAAGGGACCAGTCCGCAGGACTCGGCGGCGTACGCCAGTTCCGTTGACATCAGGAACCCGGGCTCGCACAGCGTGTGGTTCACGGACCTGGCCCAGGGGCCGTGCAGCACATAGGTGCCTTGGGGGTCACCGGTCCTTATCCCCAGGACGATCCGGCGAAGGAGCTGGTATCCCCGCGACGCCGTTTGCCGGACGGCGCCACGGTGGATGACCGAGTCCTTGTGGGCCTTCGACCCGATGAGTACCGGACAGTGTTCAAGGACCCGGTGCTCTGAAGCATCGAGGTCGTCGAAGCCGAACGGCAGATCGTCCGCCGTGAGCACCACGATGTCCCCCGCCGAGATCGCGATACCGGTCCGCCAAGCGTGGCCGAGCCCCTTCTCGGAGACCACGATTCGTAGCGCGGTGTCCACGGATTCCCAGTCCTTGGCACACCGCTCCAGAACGTCGTACGTATCGTCGGTCGAGCCGTTCTCGACGACGATGATCTCCGACTGCCGCCCGGCCAGGCGCTGCTCGACATCGGCCAGAGTCCGGGCGATCACCACCGCGCTGTTATGAGCGGCGATGACATAGCTGACGCTGAGGTCACGATCCAGATTCACGATACACGGTTACCTTTGTCGCGGATCCAGAACAGGACCTCAGCCATGAACAACAAAGGCACGATAACAGCGCTCCACGCGTGAACCCGGGATGCCACGCGTGCGACGAGCTCAACCTAAGAGGTTCTGATATCGGAAGAGTTCCGATCAGATTTTTGTATCCTCAATGGGAATGCGTTCGCCGCGCGACACCGGTACCTCGCGCCTTCGTGCAGCGGCGGGGGCAGGCCGCTTGCCACGAGCACGCTTAGGCCCGATCCATCGCATCATAGGCAGCTCCACGTAGCGATGGAGCAACGAGGCCAAGAAGATCGACACCGCGAGAAACACGGGGATCATCGCAACGGCCACCCCGGTGCTCCATCCCGTGTTCTCACGGCCGAACGCGCGCATCACACCGTTGATGAAGAAGGCGTGGACCAGGTAGAACCCGAACGAGACCTCGCCGAGCCAGACAAGAACCGGATGGCGCCACAGCGACCTCGTACCCGCCATATCCGCCTGCGCGGCGGCAGCGATGAGCACGGCATAGGCCGCCGCCAGCCCCGCCATCCACCACCTTTCCGGCATGGAGAGCGGGAACCAGCCCAAGCTCCGCGTGGCCAGGTAGGCGGCCACGACGATGACGGTCGCCGCGCCGAGTTTCGGACCACGCCATCGTCCCCGCAGGGCCAACTCGGCCACGAGCATGCCCAGTAGGAATTCCAAACTCCGGACCGGTGGGAACATATAGGTGAACCAAGCCCCGTCGAGATAGGACATGTGATCCGTGGCCCAGACGGTCGACAACTCCATCAGTACCGGAATGGCGATGGCGATCAGCTGCACGACCCTTGCCGAAGCACGCTTCACAAGCGGCAGCAGGAAGGGGAAAAGCAGATAGAAGAACGCCTCGCAGCCCAGCGACCAGCTGGGCTTGTCGAAGCTGTAGGAGAACTTGACGACGTTGATCCACGGCTGGAGCAGGAACAGGTTGCCCACTGCGTAGTCGGGCCGCACCGCGTCGTGCCAGCACAGCATCGCGACCAGGACCGCGACACCCCACATGACCACGTGGCTCGGATAGATCTTCGCAACGCGACGTCGCCAGAACCGCAGAGGACTGTCGCCGGAGCGCGCCGACCAGACCAGCACGAAGCCGCTCAGCACGAAGAAGAACGACACGCCGGAGGAGGCTTCGCCGAACGCCATGGTCCAGTCGCGGTTGTGGGTCGGCGACTGGAAGACATGCTCAGTACCGATGTGTCCGGCGAAGACCATGAGCGCTGCCAGCCAGCGCAGCCCGGTGAGCGACGGCAGCCTCGACGCGGCGATCGATGAGTTGGACGGCCCCATCCACCAGCCTTTACGCGATCCGGTTGTAGCAGATTGCGCTCAAGCTACCGCATGTACCGTTATGTTCCGGTGCGACACACTACGACGCTCACAGCAGGCGGTCGGCGGTCGCCGCGGCCTGGGCGCGGACGGCGTCCAGGAACCGGTTCGAGGCCAGGGCCGGCCAGTCGGACTCGTCGTCGTCGTCGTCCTCGTCGTCGTCCTCGTCGTCGTCGTCCTCGTCCTCGTCATAGTCGTCTTGATCGTCGTCGTCCTCGGCGGCGTCATCGTCGATGTCGAACTCGAAGTCTTCGTCCTCGTCGTCCTCGTCGACGGCGCTGTCCACGACGCCGTCCACGACGGCGTCCACAACGCCGTCCTCATCAGCGATCTCGGCGCGGTCGGCGGCGCGCGCCCGCTCCTCGGCCATCACCGCCCCGACGACGTCGTCGATGCCGTCCAGGTCGAAGGCCTCGACCGTCTCGTCGTCCTCGATGCCGGACTCGTACTCCCGATACAGCAGGGCGCAGGCGTAGATCCCGGTCAGCAGGTCTTCCAGCAGGTCGAGCGCGGGCCGGGAGGTGTCCAGCGGCGTGGTCCGGATCTCGCGGACCAGCTTCTCCAGCAGTCCTTCGGTGTCGGTGTCGAACTGCTCGGCGTTCTCGGTGGCCTCGGTCAGCGCCTCCAGCAGCTCGGGCAGGTTCGGCAGCTTGCCCTCCGCGATCTCGATCGCTTCGCGGACCAGCGCGGTGACCGCCTCGTCGGGCCCGGCGCCGCTCTCCATCATCTGCAGCACCACCGTGGGGGCCGCGGTCGGCACCGCTTCGATGTCGTCGGCCACCACGATCACCTGTGCCACGTCGTAACCGGAGGCTGCGGCGGTGACCCGCGCCGCGGCGTGCAGCCAGTGCGCCACGGCCACGGCCGCCGACGTCGGGTCCACCGCCGTGAACAGCTCGATGCCGCCCAGGGGCTGCTCGCGCAGCAGCGCGTCGGCCGCGGCGACCTGCACCGGGGACGCCGAGGTCCGCGACAGCACCACCGCCTGCACCGCCCGGCCGGACAGGTCCCCGAGCTCGGCCCGGCTCACCGCGTCGATCTCGGCGGCCACGTCGGCCCGCACGGCGGCGGCGAACTCCTCGTCGCCGATCTCGTGCAGGGCCCGGCCGAGCCGGTGCGCGCTCTCCGCGACGATCCCGTACTCCATCACCAGCGCGCCGCTCGCGTCGGGCAGGTGCGGATCCTCAAGGATCGCCGGCACCCGGTCGAAGTCCTCGCGCTCGCTGTTCCGGCGCCAGCCCTCCGTGTTGGTGCTCATGTCGTCGTCGGCGGCGGCCGCCGGATGCGTGTAGCAGCGCCACAGCGCCCGGGCCAGCCCGTCCGACGTGCTGGCGACCTGCAGCGCCACGTCCACGCCGACCTCGGCCGGCAGCACCGCCACGGTGAACGCGACGTCCCCGATGCCGGTGGAATACAACCCGATGAGTGCCGAGCGTTCGGCATCGACCGCATACCTGGTCACGACGACCTCCACAGTCCGACTCGATCCGGCTTCCGCACCGGATCGTTCCACCCGCCGACGTCGATCATGTCAGCAACAGGAAAAGTCGCTTCGCGGTATCAGCCGCCGTCCACGATCACCGACGAAATGAACCACGCCGCGGGGGACGATCAGCGCTACCGCGCGCCGCGCGCCGCCTCGGCGGCCTCGGTGACCGCGTCGAACTCCGCCTCGGAGCCGGTGGCCACCGTCAGCGGCGCCCCGCCGGCCACGACGACGGTGATGGCCGGCGCGGACGTCCGGGTCTCCCGCCACGCGCCATAGGCCTGCACCACGGCGCTCACCGACGACACCTCGTCCGCGGCGAGGCCGATCACGTTGCCGGCCGAGGCCATGCCGTCCTCGCTGCTGGTGGACACGCCCAACGAGGAGTTCGTCGCCACGCTTCTGGTGTCGGCCAGCCATCGGTAGAGGTCGAGAAGATCCGCGCTGGAGCCGTCAGCCATGGTGATCTGCACGTTGAGGGTCACAGTTACCAGATTCACCCAGCGCGGCGAAGGACGCCATGCACGTTATGCGTTCGTGACTGCGAGTCAAAGGCGAGGGTCCGAAGGGCGGGTCGGAGCGACCCGGCCTTCGGACGACACGCGGCGACGAGCCTCAGGAAGTCAGTAGCGCCACGGCACGCTGCACAGCCGGATCGGTCCCCTTCGAGAGGGCTTCCGCCGTCAGCGGAGCGTTGTAGTCCACCGCCACCCCGATCCCGTCGAGGATCTCGCGGTCGGCGCCGAGCTGATGCTGACCGACCAGCACCAGGCTCGTGTTGTCGTCGAGCACGTAGGCGGAAGGCTTCCCGGCGACGATGCCCGAGGTCCGCTCACCCACCAGCTTCCCGAGCTTCAGGTCCCGGACCGCGCTGCTGAACGCGTCGCACGCCGAGGCGCACATGCTGTTCGTCAGCTCCACCATCGGCAGGTTCAGCAACGGCGTGGTGTCGTCGGTGCGGTCCGGGGTGCAGGGGCCGTGCAACGGGCAGCTCCATCCGGTGATCTTGTTGTGGGCGAAGGCCCCGAGCAGCTTGGCGACCTCCTCGGCCCGGCCGCCGCCGTTGCTGCGCAGATCGAGGACGACACCGCGCACGTCCGAGGTCTTGCGCAGCGCGGCCAGCTTCTGGAGCACCTCGTCCGCGCGGCCGGGCATGAAGTCGGGCAGGACGACGTCGGCCACGCCGCCGTCGATCAGCGTCACCGTGACCGGCGGCGGAGTCCGCGGGCCCGCAGGGGTCGGGGACGCCGGTCGCAGCTCGGCCGTCCAGGTCCGGTCCGTGGCCGGCCGGTGGAGCGTGACCTTCACCGGGTCGGCGGTCGTGGGCTGGAGCCAGCCCAGCACACCGGGGCTGACCATGCCGTTGACCACCAGCGGCACCCCGTTGACCGCCTCGATGACGTCACCGGGCTTGAGCCCGGCCTGTTCGGCGGGCGACCCGGGTTCCACCTTCAAGACATAGAACGGCGGCTGTGCGTCGCGGATGTTCGGGGTCGCGCGGCCCGACGAGCCGGGCAGGATCCCCAGGGTGTAACCGGCCGGCGAGCCGTGGAACGAGCCGGTCCAGACGTCATGGTCGTCGCCGATGGCGGCGATCATGCCCCCGATCACCGCTTCGGCGAGCGCCTGCCGCAACGCGGGATCGTTCGGCAGGGCGTCGAGCAAGGTCTGGTAGGTCGTGGCGAACGCGTCCCAGTCGGCGCCCCGGCGCCCGGTGAGCGCGGGAAGGGTGGCGACCGAGCGGTCCAGGCCGCGCTTCGCGAGTTCGGCGGTGACGTTCTTGAAGGCCGCCGCGAACAGCACGCGGTCGTCGATGACGGGGCCGATGTAGGTGTGGTCCAGAATGCACTGGTAGGCCATGCGCAGCGTGGCGACCGTGGTCGGCTTGGGCGTTCCCGGCGGGCCGGACGGGCCGTCGGCCGCCGGCGCGCAGGACGCGGCGGCCGACGGGCGGGCCGTGGGACGAGCCGCCGGGTCGGCGGAGGCGGTCATCTCGGAGATCGCGAGGCCGGCGGCGACGAGCACCGTCAGCCCGGCCATCAGCGCGGGTCGCCGCACAGCGGCTCGGCGGGCGGATCGGAATCGGTTCATGACGCCGAAGATGGCAGCGGCCCGGTCACGCGACGGTGATCGGAAACGGTGACCGCGCGGTGACCGGCCGCGTGTTAGAACGAGCTGTGCGGATACTCGTGGTCGAGGACGAACCCGTTCTCGCGGATCTCGTGGCGGAGGGCCTGCGCCGGCAGGCCATGGCGGTCGATGTCGTCCATGACGGCGCGGCGGCCCTGGAATGCTTGTCCGTCAACGACTACGACGTGCTGGTCCTGGACCGCGACCTTCCGGAGGTGCACGGCGACGACGTGTGCCGCGAGCTCGTCGCGCAGGGGGCGTCGGTACGGATCCTGATGCTGACCGCGGCCGTCACCGTCGGCGACCGCGTCGAGGGCCTCGGTCTCGGCGCCGACGACTACCTCCCCAAGCCCTTCGCCTACGCCGAACTGGTCGCCCGGGTCCAGGCCCTGGCCCGCCGCCGCGTCCCGCCGCTGCCACCGGTCCTGAACCGGGCCGGCATCACGCTGGACGCGCCGCGCCGCCAAGCCTTCCGCGACGGCCGCTATCTGCCCTTGTCGCGCAAGGAGTACAGCGTCCTCGAAGTCCTGATGCGCGCTCAGGGCGCGGTCGTCACGACGGAGGAACTGCTGGAGCGCGCATGGGACGAGCGCGCCGATCCGTTCACCACCGTGGTGAAGGCCACGGTCAGCAAGCTGCGGGCCAAACTCGGCGAGCCGCGGGTCATCGTGACCGTGCCCGGCGGGTACCGGCTATGAGACGGCGGTTCTCCACCGTCCGCGCGCGCCTCGCCCTGCTCTACGCCGGCTTGTTCTTCGTCACGGCCGCCGCGCTGGTCCTCACGGTCAACGTGCTGCTCCAACGAGTCCTGCGCGACAAGTTCGCCCTGACCGGCGCGGACATCAAGAGCGACGTCACGCCGGTGTCCGGACCGCCGACCGGACCGCCTGCCGGACCGCCGGCCGGGACGATGCCGAGCGGGCCGGCAGTGACGACGCTGACGGCGGCGCCGACGCCCGACCCGCGGCAGCTCCCCGCTCCCCGCCACGGCGCGTCGATGAACCTCGCCAAGGACCTGGGAGACAGCGTCCTGGCCTACCAGTGGACCGCCACCTGGATCGTCGTGGCGCTCCTGGCGGTCACCGGCGCCACCACCGGCTGGTGGCTCGCCGGCCGGGTCCTGCGCCCCGTGCACCGCATCACCGCGACCGCCAGGCGCCTGTCGCTGTCGAACCTCCACGAACGGATCGCTCTGACCGGCCCGATGGACGAGCTCAGGGAACTGGCGGACACCTTCGACGCCATGCTGGACCGCCTGGAACGCGCGGCGGACAGCCAACGCCGCTTCGTGGCCAACGCCTCCCACGAACTGCGCACGCCGCTGGCCATCCAGCGCGCGGCGATCGAGATCGGGCTGCAGGACGCGGCGCCCGAGCAGGTAGCCCGCATGCGCACCGAGCTCCTCCGGACCACGGCCCGCACCGAACGCCTCATCGACGGCCTGATGATCCTGGCCCAGGGCGAACGCGCCCCGGACGCCCCGGAGCCGGTGGACCTGGCCGTCCTGGCCCGCGACGCCACCGACCAGCAGCGCCCGGCCGCCACCGCCGCCGGCGTCGCCCTGACCCTCGCGCTCCATCCGGCCCCCACCGCCGGTGACCCCGTCCTGCTCACCCGCCTCGCGGCCAACCTGGTCGAGAACGCCATCCGCCACAACCACCCCGGCGGCACCGTCCGGGTCCACACCTCCCCGGACGCGACCCTGACCGTCACCAACACCGGCCCCGATGTTCCCCCCGACCGGGTCCCCGACCTCTTCGAACCCTTCCGGCGCCTCCACCCGCCCCGGACCGGCCCGGTGCGGGGCGCCGGCTTGGGGCTGTCCATCGTCGCCGCTGTGGCGCAGGCGCATGGTGCGCAGGTCCGGGCCGCGGCGAACGTGGGAGGCGGGCTGACAGTCAGCGTGGCGTTGCCACCGCGCGCTCCTGCTGCCTCAAATCCACACGACCTCGGCCTTCACGGAACCACCACCCGCTGAAACGATGGACAACTGCCACCAGAGCCAAAGTCCCAACGCACAGTCACCGATCCGCCCGCACGGAGAGGGAACCCCGCGCGGCGGCCGACGGAGGAGGTGGGGTGTCCGGGGCGTCCGCGCCGACGGGCCGACGGCGTGCTCTCATCGTCGCGACCGGCACATATACCGATAGGGACCTTCGCAGACTGCGCGCCCCGGCGAAGGACGCGGTGGCTTTGGCCGAGGTTCTGGCCGCGCCGCACATCGGCGGGTTCGAGGTCGTCACGGTCCTGGACGGCTCGGACCGGGACATCCGGATGGCGATCGAGGATCTTGTCGCCGATGCCGACCCGGCCGACCTGTTGCTGGTCTACGTGTCCTGTCACGGGCTGCTCGACGAACAGGGCCGTTTGTACTTCGCCGCCGCCGACACCCAGAAGGGCAGGCTGGCGGCCACCGGCGTCGAGGCGGAGTGGATCCTTCAGCGGCTGGAGCAATGCCGGGCCCGTCAGCAGGTCCTCATCCTTGATTCGTGCTTCAGCGGCGCGTTCACCCGGGCCGGCGCCAAAGGCGAGGACGACGCCCTCCAGCTGAGGGTCCGTTTCCACGGCGGCGGCCGAGGCCGAGTGGTCCTCACGGCCTCCACGGCCTATGAGTACTCGTTCGAAGGCACCGGCCTCGGCGCGGAGGCCGGATCGGTGTTCACTGCCGCTCTGGTGGAGGGGCTGCGCACCGGAGCGGCTGATGTGAACGGGGACGGCCGCATCTCCGTGGACGATGTCGCCGACTATGTCTTCGACCGCGTCAAGGAATCCGGAAGTCCGCAGACTCCGCAGCGGTGGCTGTACGGCGCCCAAGGCACGATCGTGCTCGCGCTCGCACAGGAGGCTGCACGCCCTGGTCGAAAACTTGAGGAAGCGCCAGCGCCGCCCCCGACCGTCCGTCAGTCATCTCATATGCGGGTGAACACGGCGGCGCCGTGGAGTCAGGCGCTGGCCGGCCTGCAAGACCTCCTCGTCGCCGGCCGGTTCGCAGCCGCCGACCAGGCGACAACGGACGCGATCCTCCAAGCTGTCGCATCCGCGACGACGGCCGGGCGCGGCCCTCGCACCAGCTCCCGGCCCCGCGCCTTCCTCCAAATCTCCGACGCCGACTCGATCCCCGGGCCCCTCCTGGACGATCTCGACCGGTGCTGGACGCACCACACGGACGGCGTCCACGGCTTCACCGCCCAACTGGCCAAGTACTCGGGCCCCGGTGACGGCGTCCCGGCCAAGGGGCACGCCGACTTCTTGGTCCTGGCGCAGGCGCTGGGCTGGGACGAGGCCCGCCACCAGAAGTTCGAGGCGTTCGTGGCGGCGGCGGGAACCGCCCCGGGGTTCTTCCCGACGCTGCGGCACGCGGCGGGCGAGACCCGCGCGAACTGGCCCGAGCTGTGGGAGCGCACCGTCCTGACCGTGCATCTCCGACTCCGTGACTGGAGGGCGAACCGTTGATACTCGCACTGTTGATACTGGTCGTGCTGATCGTCGTGGCGGGCACCGTCCTGCTCAAGTCCAGCGTCACGGTGCGCGCCGGCAACATCGGCATCGTGGAGCGCAAGGTGCCCTCGGCCGGCGGCCACAATCCGCTCGACGTGTTCGAGGTGCGGGTCTTCGGCTCCCAGGGCGTCCAGGCCGCGACGCTGGAGGCCGACCGGCTCTACTTCCGCCCCTCGATGATCTACCGCGTCACCGAGGTGCCGCGGGTGGTGGTCCCGCCGGGCACGTTCGGCGTCGTGGTGGCCCGCGTCGGCGCCCGCTTCGCCGGGGACCGGGTCCTGACCGAGCACATCGAGTGCGACAGCTTCCAGGACGGCGCCGCGTTCCTGCTCGGCGGCGGCCAGATGGGCCGGCAGCCGGGGGTCCTCGGGGCCGGCACGTACTCGATCAACCCGCACATCTTCGAGGTGCTGACCGTCGAGACCATCGGCGCCGGCCGCTACGACCTCACCGCCGAGGACCTGCGCGAGATCCACATCCCGGCCGGGGAGGCCGGCGTCGTCATCGCCCGCGACGGCATGGATCCGCTGGGCGACGGCGAACCGGGCCCGGTGGTGCCGGGGCACCAGAACTTCCTCCTGCCCAACGTGTTCCTCCGGAACGGCGGTCGCCGCGGCGTGCAGGAGCAGACCATCAGCCCGGGGATCTACCACATCAACCCGTGGTTCGCGCGGATCCAGGTGATCCCGACCAGGGATCTGATCCTGGAGTGGTCGGACCACCGGCGCAAGGAGTCCTCCGGCCGCTACGACACGCCGCTGGACGAGCTCGCCGTCAACATCGAGGGCCACGACGTGGTGCTCGGTATGAAGCAGGTGATCCGGATCCCGGCGTCCGCGCTCCCCCGGCTGGTGAGCCGGTTCGGGGAGGAGGGCACCGACCGGTTCGGGGCCAGCCACGCGCAGGACCGCGTGGTGGTCCAGCGCTTCGTCCGGGACGTCATCGGCAGCACCGTGGAGGGCTACCTGCGCTCGGCCGCGGCCCGGTACACGTACCGGGAGTTCGTCGAGAACTACGACGACGTCCGGCTGGTGCTCCAGGACCAGCTCGAACAGGCCCTGCACGAATGGGACGTCCAGGCGGTCCGCACCACGCTGTCCAAGTTCCGCGTCGACCAGACCGGCGTGGACGAGGCCGTGCGCCGCACCGCCATGGCCCACCAGGACGCGGTGCTCAAGCGCGCGGAACTGGACGTGGCCATGGGCCAGTCCGAGATCGACCGCGTCCAGATCGGCACGGACCGGGAACGCCTCAAGGCCGGGCAGGCCGGGCTGGAGGAGCGGATCCGGCTGCTGGGCCACGACTACGTGGCCATCGCGCACATCACGGAACTGCTGGCCAAGGCGCCCGTGCCCGGCGTCGTGGTGGGCGGGGACATCAGCGAGATGCTGCGCCAGATGCCCGCCTATCGGGCCCACGAACTGCTCGACTACGCCTTCGGCGCGCGCAGTGTTCCGGCGTCGACGAGCGCCCGGCAAGTCATGCCGTCCGAGGTCCACGACAGCCTTCCGGCGCAGGGAACGCCCCGGCTGCCCACTGCTCCCTTCGACGTCAGCGTCTACCTCGGTACCGACGACGAGCAGCAGGTGAGCAGCGTGGTCACCGCGCTGAACGATCTGCTCGCCGCCGAGGGGATCGGCCTGGACCTGACCTTCGGGCCGAGGCGCTCGTCGTGGTTCGCGCAGTACAGGTTCCGGATGGCGCGCGGGCTGCCCAACCATGAGGCCGCTGCCCGGATCCGCGCCGTCGAGACCGCGATCGACGTCGCGATCCGCTCGGTTCCGCCGGCCTTGGTCGAACCCGGCGCGGCCAAGCACGCGGACGCCGCGGCGAAACTCGTCCGGGCCCTGGAGGGCATCGAGAGCGCTGTCATAGCGATCGGCCAGCTGGTCCTCGTGAAGACGACCTCGCTGGTGACCGGGGCGAGCATCCACGCCGCGACGCTGACCGTGTCCCAACTCCGCGCGTTCGACATGAACCAGGAGCTGATGGCCGATCCCCAGGCCGCGTTGGAGCGGTTGCAGAGGCTGGGGCAGCCCGACGACGAGCCGGAAGCAGAGGACGACGAATGACGGAGAGCCGTTTGCGAGCCCACATCGAGGTGCGGCCCTGGCCCGACGCGCAGGCCGACCAGGAGGAGGCCCACGACCTGGCGCTGAGCCTCCGGCAGGAGCTGCTCGGCGCCACGGAGGTGGACAACGCGGTCCTGGCGCCGTCGGACGCGGTGCCGGAGCATGCGAAAAGCGGCGCGGCGCTGTCCACGGCCGCGGTGTTGGTGACCTTGGGCCCCACGCTTGTGCGGCCGATGCTTCATGCCATCGAGACCTGGCTCCAGCACCGGCCGGCGAGGAACGTGTCGGTACGCGTCGGCGACCTGACGTTGGAGGTGACCGGGGCGACCGGGCAACAGCAGCAGCAGGCGATCGACGCGTTCATCGCGGCGTTGGAGCGAAACGGCGGCGGGGACAGCGACGGCGAATCTCCGGCGCTCCCCGGTTCCGGTTCCAGTTCCAGTTCCAGTTCCAGTTCCAGTTCCTAGCGACAGTACGCAAACCGTCAAGCGCCTGTGCCCGCAGTCACAAGCGCTTGGCGGACGCCACGCCGGATGCTTCCGGTATGAGAACCACACCCAGCGAATACGACTACATCGTGGTCGGCGCCGGTTCGGCGGGCTGCGTCGTCGCCCGCCGGCTCGTCGACGCGGGCCATTGTGTCCTTCTCATCGAGAACGGCCGTGAGGACCACAACCCCGCGATCCACGATCCCGGCCGGATGTGGGAGCTGTGGGAGTCCCCCGACGACTACGCCTACCGCACCGAGCCCCAGCGGGACGCGGCCGGCACGCAGGTCTTCTGGCCGCGCGGCAAGGTGCTCGGCGGGTCCAGCGCGCTCAACGGGATGATCTATGTCCGAGGCCATCGTTCCGACTACGACGCCTGGGCCCGGCAGGGAGCGGCCGGCTGGTCCTTCGACGAGGTCCTGCCGTACTTCAAGCGCTCGGAGGACTTCGAGGGCGGGACGTCGCCGCATCACGGAGTCGGCGGGCCGCTTCCCGTCACCCGCAACCATGCCCCGAACCCGGTCAGCACGGCCTTCGTCGAGGCCTGCACCGAGGCCGGCATCCCCCACAACGACGACTGCAACGGCACGGAGATCCTCGGCGCGGGCCTGCTCCACCGGAACATCCGCGACGGCCGGCGCGTCAGCGCCTGGGTCGCCTTCGTCCAGCCGATCATCGGCAACCCGCTGCTGACGGTGCTCACCTCCACCCTGGTCACCCGCGTGGTGCTCGACCGGGGCCGCGCCGTCGGCGTCGAGGTCGCGCGCAACGGCAAGCACACCACGATCCGCTGCGGCACCGAAGTGGTCCTGTCCGCCGGCGCGATCGGCTCGCCGCAGCTGCTGATGCTCAGCGGCATGGGCCCCGCGGACGACTTGCGCCGCCTGGGAATCGCCGTCGAAGCCGACCTGCCCGGCGTCGGCGCCAACCTCCACGACCACCTGCTCGCCCCGATCGTGTTCGAGTCGGCGCTCCCCGTCCCCCCGGGCACGGCCAACAAGCTGGAGGCGCAGTTCTTCGCCAAGACCGATCCGTCGCTCCCGGCCCCGGACCTGCAACCGCTGATGTCGCACGCCCCGCTGCCCGTGAACGGCTACACCGTCCCGGAGGAGGGACACGGATACACCGTGCTGGCCGGTGACATCAGGCCCCTGAGCCGCGGCCGCCTCTGGCTCCGCTCGACCGACCCGGCCCGGCCGCCGGCCCTGGATCCGCAGTACCTCGCCGACCCGACCGACCTCGCCACCATGGTCGCAGCGGTCAAGCTCGTCCGCGAGATCGGTGCCCGACCGGCCCTGAGCACGTGGCGTTCCCGCGAAATCGCCCCCGGGCCCGGCGTCCGTACCGACGACGAGCTCGCGGCCTACATCAAGCAGACCCTGCTCAGCTACCACCACCAGGTCGGCACCTGCCGCATGGGCGCGGCCGACGACGCCACCGCGGTCGTCGATCCGCGACTGCGGGTGCGCGGCGTCACCGGCCTGCGAGTGGCGGACGCCTCCGTGATGCCGACCGTTCCCTCGGGCAACACGCACGCACCCGCGGTCATGATCGGCGAACGCTGCGCCGATTTCCTTGTGGGAGAGCGGGCGTAGGGACTGTTCGCGACGAAGTCAGTGCCCTACCTCGGAGACCTCGACCGAGTCGGTCGGCTCCTCCTTGAGCTTGAGCTCCGTCCGCGGCTCGGCACCGGCTCCCGTGTCGAGCGGCGGTACTGGTCCGCGCGGCTTCCGCGGACGCCATCCGGTCGCGATCAGCGCCGCGAGGATCGACCCGACCGCGCCGATCAGTGAGCTGATAACGCTGTCCATCGCCTGCCCCTGCCTCCGACGGGGCCCGGCCCCGGCTTGCCCCTGCGAGCGAGTATACGTTTCCCGTTGCCACGTCTACCATATGAGGAAACAGCCAGGAAACAGGGCTGGAAACAGGTCGGCGCCCCCGAGGCGCCACCCGAGTACAACCCGAGTACAGAAGAAGGCTGAGATGGCTGAACACAACCCGGTGCCGACATCGTTCGGCGCCGAGCTGCGTCGGCGTCGGCTCGCCGCGGGGATGAGCATCAGCGTGTTGGCCGAACGGATCGAGTTCAGCAGAGGGTTCATCAGCAAGGTCGAGACCGGGGCACGCTCTCCGAGCCTTGATTTCGTCCGTGTCGCCGACGCGGCACTCGACGCCGGCGGCGAGTTCATCGCCATGTTCGCACCGCGCACCCCCGCACAACCGCTGGTCCCGGTCGCCGGCATGATCCGCCGCCATGAGCTGGCGACGCAGGGTGCTGATGGAGTCGTCGTGCCGGCCGGCCACAACTCGCCGGCGGCCATCGGCCTGGAAGGCGACGCGCCCTTGAAGGTCTTTCACCAGATCCTGAAGAACCTGCGCGACCTCGGGCAGGTGTTGGAGCCGTCCCAGGTCTTGGCGATGCTCCGCCCTCAGATCGCCGTCCTCCGCCATCTGGCGCAGACCTCCGGGCCCGCGGACGCCCGCAAAGCCGCGCTCGTCGCTTCCCACTTCGCCGAGTACGCAGGGTGGATGGCCCAAGAAATGGGCGACGACGTGGCCGCGCTCAGATGGTTGGATGATGCCGTGGACCTGGGCCGAACGGCCGGGAACCTGGACCTTGTCGCGTACGCGAACGTCCGCCGAGCCAATATCGCGCTGTATCAGCAGGATGCTTACGGCACGGTGTCGTACGCGCGGCGAGTTCAGACCATGGACTGCAGCAACCGTGTGAAAGGACTGGCTGCTGAGCGAGAGGCTCAGGGGCACGCATTGGCGGGCGACTACATCGCCTTCCACCGTTCCCTCTCGCTGTCGGCCGACCTTCTCGCACGCAGTGTGCAGATACAGACGCCCGAGGGCTTGGTGCTCGGGTCGACCAAGGTCCGCGACACGGGCAGCTTCGCGGAAGGCTGGGCCCTGCACGATCTGGGACGCAGCGCCGAAGCAGTGGAGATCCTGACCCGCCTGCTCGACACCACCGAACCGACGTCGCTACGGGCTTGGGGCCGCATCGGCGCCCGTCTGGCGCTGGCGTTGGCCACCGTCAACGATGTTCGGCGCTCCTGCGAGGTCATCCAC
The DNA here is from genome assembly GCF_039531695.1 of Catenulispora yoronensis. NCBI lineage: Bacteria > Bacillati > Actinomycetota > Actinomycetes > Catenulisporales > Catenulisporaceae > Catenulispora > Catenulispora yoronensis. The sequence goes on along the minus strand of NZ_BAAAQN010000027.1, from coordinate 33,867 downwards.
CCCGTTCTCGTCCAGGGCATCGCCACCCGTTCGGCCACCATTCGCTCGGACTTGCGCCAACTCGCGCGTATCCTCAACCGGCGCCGCGCCGATCCCGTGGTAAGAAAGATCATGCCGGATCTATCATCGGCGCTGACGCCTGCTGTGCACAGGCCAGCAGTCGAGCTCCGGCAACTCCCCGAGGAGTGACTGCATGGCAAAGGTCTTTCTGTGCTACCGATCCAGGGACGACGGCTTCGCGGCGGTCCTGCTGGACGAGAAGCTGTCCGGCGCCTTCGGCCCGGACGAGGTGTTCATGGCGAGCAGGTCCATCGAGCCCGGCGAGATCTACTCGGCGGTGATCGAGCGGGCCCTCAAGGAGTGCGAGACGATGCTCGTGCTGATCGGCCCCCGATGGGTCGACACGCTCCAGGAGAACGAGGCGGACGCCGCCGCCGGCACCGTCGACTGGGTCCGGCACGAGATCTCGACCGCGTTCGCCAACGGCACCCGCGTGATCCCGCTCCTGCTGAGCAGGACGCCCCGCCTGGATCCCCATCTCCTGCCGTCGGACATCGCCGCCCTGGCGGACTACAAATATCTGACCTTCGACCACAGGAACGTCTCCGGCAGCCTGAACCAGATCATCGCGGCGCTGCAGACCGGCGACCGGGCCCGGCGCTAGGCACGAGAAGCCCCGGCACGGCGATTTCCCGAACCGGACGACCGATTCCAGGGCACCATGGTGGAACAGACCCCTGATTCAGGAGGCCACCGTGGGAGGACCCCCGGCCGCGGCCGTCTGGCCGCACCGCAGCCTGCTCGGCGTGCTGCCCCCGCCGATCCGCGAGGAGTTGCTCCGGGCCGGCACCGGAGTGTCGTTCGGACCCGGCGACGTACTGCTGTCCGAGGGCGCGCGGGACCGCCACGTCTTCCTGCTGATGTCCGGGTTCGTGAAGGTGACGGCGACCCTGGAGAACGGCCAGGAGTCCCTGCTCTCGGTCCGGGTCGGCGGCGACATGGTCGGCGAGATGGCCGCGGTGGACGGCGCCCCGCGCTCGGCGACGGTGACCGCCTGCGGCCCGTTGGCGGCCCGCGTCTTCCAACCCGCGATGATGGCGGACCTGATGGCCCGCCGCCCCGAAGTGGCGATGGCCCTCACCCGCAGCGTCTCGGAACAGCTGCGCTGGGCAAACCGGCGCCGACTGGACTTCGGCGGATACTCCGCGAAAGTCCGCCTGGCCCGCCTACTGGTGGAGCTGGCCGAGGTCTACGGGCGGCCCGAACCGCACGGCGTAGTAGTCGGCTGCCGCCTGACCCAGCCGGAGATCGCGACGCTGACCGGCGCGGCCGAGACGACGATCCACAAAGCCCTGCGCGAACTCCGCGAGCTGGGCCTGCTGGAGACCGGCTACCGCTCGACCGTGATCCGGGACCTGCCGCGCCTCCGGCAGGTCGGTGAACTGATCGACGGCTGAGCCACCGCGCGGCCCGGGGCACGAGCCGAGACACCAACCGGGGCACGGGCCGAGACCCCCTCCGCCGCCCATCACACCAGCACCGGCCGCAGCACCAGGAACAGACCCGCACTCAGCCCCATGACCGTCGTGAACAACACGGCACCCATCAGCGACCGGTGCTTGATCACCGCGACCCGCGCCAGGAATCGCACGGTCTCGGCCAACTCCAGCCGCTCGGCCAGGCGGTCGGACTCGGAATCCGCCGCCGGATCGCTCGCGGACCGGACGGGCTTCGCAGTCTTCGCCGGCTTCGCAGGAGCCGAAGGGTTCGAGGGGCTTGGAGGGCTTGGAGGACTCAATGGACTCGAAGGGGTTGGAGTACTCGAAGGACTCGATGGACTCGAAGTCCTTGCAGTACTCGACCGCGCAAGATCGATATAGCTGAACCGATTCGGCCCGGTCGGCCGCAACAACCGCGGCCACAAGGCCAGCGCCAGACAAGCCACCCCACCGGCCAACCCCACCGCGAACACCACCAACAGCCCCCCACCGACCACCCCGGCCCACCCCCCGTGCTCCCAGGCCCGCACCGCCTGCCGGTTCCACGCCCCCGCCGTACCGACGAGCGCCCCCTGCGCGGCGACCAGGATCCCGGCCTTGGTATCGGCATGCTCATGCGTGCTCTGCAGCGCCGCGAGCATCAGCCGGTCCGGTGCGGTCGGTTCCGGCAGCCTCGCCCCGACCGGTCCCCTGGACGCCATGGGTACCCCCTCCATCACTCGGCGTTGATGTGCCCTGATGACGAGTAGGCCAGAGCTCCCCCGCCCGGACCAGGCAGTTCTACGGGTTTGCCGTAACCCGTATTTCGAGGGGGTTCGGCGCCGGACCCGGGTGTAGGACGGTTCCACCGGCGGCGCGGGGAGGGGATGCGCCGTCGGACGAATTCCACACGGACGGGGAGCATCGCAGAGTTCTGCTGCGCCATGCGCGACTAATACTGCATCCTGATTCTCTCCGTGTCATCAACCGGAAACGGAAGGTATTCATCGTGGGTGATCCGCTCGGCGCCGACGGGGGCCGTCAGTTCGGGCGGCGGCTGTTGCTGCTGGTCGACGCCAAGGGCTACGGCGCCGGCAGTCAGATCCGCCAGCGCGAGTTCCAGGAAGCCATACCCCGCCTGGTGAACGCGGCCGCGCACGCCGCCGCGCTGCGCTACGCGGACTGGGAGATCCAGGCGCAGGGGGACGCGCTGTTCGCCGTGCTGCCGGAGGGAACGTCCGAACCGGCGCTGGTCGACACCTTCACCCGGGCGTTGGAGGCCGGCCTGCGCAACTACAACGAGAGCCGGCTGGTGGAAGCGTGGCTGCGGCTGCGCGTCGCCATCCATTACGGCCCGGTCTCCGGCGGCGACCTGGGCTTCGTCGGCCCGGGGCCGGTGGAGCTGGCCCGGGTCAACGGCTGCGAGGCGTTGCGCACCGCGCTCGCCGAGGCCCCGGAAGCCCATCTCGCGGTCGGTGTCACGGCGCCCATCTACGGCGACGTCATCCGTCCCGGCTACACGACGCTGCGTCCTGTGCAGTTCCGGCAGGCCGAGGTCGTCGAGAAGGAGTACCGCGGCGCGGCCTGGATCTGGGTGCCGCACGCCGCCGGAACCCCGGACGCCGGGTCCTCGTCCTCGCCGTCGCCGTCGCCCGCCGCCCTGCCGCCCGGGAACTCCGGCGCCGCCGCGAGCTCCGATGCCGCGAACTCCGATGCCGCGAACTCTGGCACCCCCGCGCACGCGGGCGCGCCGATGTACGTCTCCGTGCACAACCACGACTTCGACGCCCGCGGGGCCGTCATCGGGATCAAGCTCTGAGGCTGCCATGGTTGAACGCGAACCCACGGGTGACGACCTGCCCCCGCACGCCGACGACAAGAAGGGCGGCGCAAAGTCCGACGCCGAGGCTTTCGGGGCCCCGGAGGACGACGGCCTGCTCCAAGGCCGGATCATCAACTTCGCGCAGTTCAATTCCAACTTCACCGCGCCGGACGCGATGTTCGGCGTGGGCGGCCAGCAGACGACCACCCGGCGCAAGGCCACCGGCTGGGTGGACGCCGCCGAGATGGACTCCACGCTGAAGTGCTACGTCCACCCGCGCCCGTGCTTCGACCGGGCGGCCGCCGCCCTGGAGGACGACAAGGTGGTCGTGCTGACCGCGCCGAGCGGCAGCGGCAAGCGGGCCGGCGCGCTCGCGCTGATCCGGGGCTTCATCGAGGACGACCGCTGCGTCGTCCTCTCGCCCGACAGCACCCTGGACGAACTGGCCAAACGCGAGTTCCAGACCGGGCTCGGCTACGTCCTGCTGGACCGGAGGAACGAGCCCCTCGCCGAGCCGGACTTCGCCTGGCGCCAGGTCCGGGACCGGCTCCGGGCCGACAAGGCCTTCCTGGTGGTCACCACCGTCCACGACCTCCCGGCGAACCCGGAGACCGTCCAGCACATCGAGTGGCGCACGCCGGAGCCCAAGCAGGTGCTGGAAGCGCGGTTGCGGGGGTGCGAGCCCACGCTGATCGACGAAGCCCTCGCCGGGCTTCCCGGCGACTGCACGCTCCGGGACGCCGTGGCGGTGGCCGACCTGCTCATCTCCGGCGTCACTCCGGCGGAGGCCTGGGAGCGGCAGGGCGGCAACGCCGTCCAGGTCGTCCGGAAGTGGTTCACCGAGGCGCGAACCCTGTCGGACTACAGCGCCATCACCACCATGGCCTTCGCCGTGGGCTCGAACCGCCGCACGTTCGAGACACTCCAGAAGCAGCTGGACGACCGCCTGGCACCGCCCGAGCCCAAGGCCGCAGAGCCCGCGGAGCTGGCGGCGCAGGAGGCCAAGCCCAAGCCAGAGCCCGCATTCGCGCCGGTCTACGACCGGCGGCGGGTCCTGAAGGACAACCCGCTGGTCGCCACCCAGGAGCTGCCGGCCGGCACGATCACCCGCTCGGTGCTGGTCTTCGCCGACCCCCGCTACCGCCAGTGGGTGCTGGACGAGTTGTGGGAGACCTGCGGGACGCCGTTCTGGGACGCGGTCCGCGACTGGCTCACCGACGTCGTCGCCGAGAACACCGACGAACTCCTGGAACTGGCCATCGCCACCGGCCTGGCCCAGCTGGCCCGGACGACCTTCGACGAGGTGATGCACAGCTATCTGGTGCCCTGGGCCTCCGGCCGAGGCCGCCGCGCCTGCCAGACATTCGCCGTGCAGGTGCTGTGGTGCATGTGCCTGGACGAGGACCTCGCGGGCGCGGCCGTGTCGGTCGCCCGCGACTGGATCGCCAACGGCTCGGTGGTGCAGCGGTCCACAGCGGTGGTGGCCTTCGGCGGCATGCTCGGCGTCCGCTTCCCCCACGACGCCGTGAAGCGGCTGTGGCACCAGGTGGAGTTCGGCGGCTCGGTGAGCGCCGCGGCCCAGGAGCATCTGGGGTACTTGTTCGCGGCGCTGATCGAATGCGACGAGGACGCGACCGTGGTCACCGAGCTGCTCAGGCACCGGATGCGGCTCCAGCGCCGGACCGCCGTCACCAGCAAGATCAAGGAACTGACGTTCCAGACCGTGATCGGGCTTCTCGAGCTCCTCGACTGGGAGAGCGAGAAGCCGGTCTGCGCGATAGCGCTGGCCCAGCAGCCGGCCGTGACCTCGGAGCTAGCCGAACTGTGCGCCCGGGTGCTGGTCTTCCGGCCGCACCGGACCGAAGCCAAGGCCGCGCTGATGAAGATCGTGAAAGCCCTACCGGAGACCTGCTCCGAGCCCCGGCTCACCGCGCAGCGCTTCGGGCGAGCCCTCGGGCTCGCGCTGCCGGCCCAGGAACGCCAGCTGCTCTTTGACGCGCTGCATCCCCGCCGGGACCCCCGCAACGACGATCTGGCCGGCGTCTTCCTGCTCGCCGTCCGGAAACCGGAGGACGAACCCAACCATGAGTGAGACGCGTTATCCGCTGGTCGACCAGCGGACCCTGGGGCCGGCGGCGAACCGCGGCACCCTGCTGCGAAGGCCGGTCCGGGAATCCGGCGACCTGCCGCGCCTGGAAGCCCACCAGGTGCGGGTGTTCCGCGTGGGCGAGCGGTACGTGGCGGAGCACGGCCTGGCGAGTGCGCGCGACGAGGTCGTGGTCAAGGCCAGCTCGGTCACGGTCGTCGACTGCCGCAAGCGGGTCCCGGTCGTCGCCGAACTCGCGATCCCCTCCAGCGGGGTCGGGGTCTTCACCCTGCGAGTGACCTTCCTGTGCACGGTCCGCGACCCCGCCGTCGTGGTCCAGGACGGCGTGACCGACGTCGCCGGCCTGCTGGAGGGCTACGTCCGCGAGATCCCGGGGCTCAACGAGGAGGGCTCGAACCTGCCGACCACCCGGACCGCCCAGGTCCGGCGACAGGTGGAGGCCCGGTTGATCGCCTTCCTGGAGATGCGGCCCCCGGCCCTGTCGGGACTGGAGATCCAGCTTTCCGTGGTCGCCGTGTTCTCGCCCGAGGAACTGCAAGAACATCTGCGGGAGCGGGAACAGGCCGAATGGCAGCGGGAGCGCGACCGGTTCCGCGACGAGCTGGACGAGGAGCGCCGCGACGCGATCCAGCTCCGCAAGGTGCAGGACGAGCGCCACCGTCAGGACCTCGAGCGGGTCAGGACCGAGTACGAGCAGCTGCTCAGCACCCGGCAGCAGGAGCACGAGCTGCTCGCGCGGGCCAAGCAGAACGACTTCGTGCGCGGCGAGACCGCCGAGGACCTGCGGCAGTACGGCCGGGACCCGGTCGCCGCCTACACCGCGGCCTTCCACCGCGGGGCGATGGACGCCGCCCACTACGCCGACCAGGTGCGCAGCAACCAGGACCGGGAGGTGGAGCGCCGTCGCTACGACCGGGACCTCGACCGCGAGGACTGGCGCTTCCAGATCGACCGTGAGGACCGGTTCAAGGAGTTCGAGTACCTCAAGACCCGTTCCGAGGTCGAAGCGGTGCGCGCGGAGGAGACCAGGCGGTGGGAGCTGAAGTTCATCGAGGAGCAGCGGCGGATCAGCCAGGATCGCGAGGACCGGCTGTCCGAGCGCGACCACGACCGCGTCTGGCGGCAGCAGGTGCTCCAGATCCAGGACAGCTTGTTGAAGCTGGCCATCAGCCGAGGCGCCGGCGACGAGCTCCCGCTGGACATCGGCGAACTCATCCGGCAGATCGGGGAGCTGCCCGCGTCGACGGGCGCCGACGCCGTGGCGGCGGTCGAAGGCGCGGAGCCTCCCGGCGCGCCGGGCGAGAACGGCACCGTGATCGACGTCGAGCTGAACGTGGAGTCCGACAGCAACGAGTACGCGGCGGACGACTACAGCGGCGACGGCTACAGCGACGACAAGTACGGAGAGGACGACTACGGAGAGGCCGGACGGGAGGAGCGCAGTGGCAACTGATGCCACCGTCCGCCCGGTGTCCTACGAGGACCCGGTGCCGCCGCGCGCCGGCGGCGCCTTCGGCGACGACGACCGGCTGGCCCGTCCGGCGCCCCGACGGCGCGGTCCGGCGTCCTGGATGCGGCGGCTCATCGGAGTCCGCGAGGACGTCATGGACTGGGAGCCGGAGGACCGCACGAAGTACGCCTGGTTCGGCGTCATCGTGTTCAACACCGCGCTCCAGGGCGGCATCTCGATGGCGGTGGCGCTGAGCACCGTGCGGTCGGAGCTGCCCACGGCGGCCAAGGTGCTGATCGCGGTGGTCTGGTTCTGGATCGTGCTCGGTCTGGACAGCTGGCTGGTCTCCAGCACGCACGGGGTGAGCCGGGCCCGGTTGCTCGCGCTGCTGCCCCGGCTCATGCTGTCGGTGCTGCTGAGCCTGTTCGTCGCCGAACCGCTGCTGCTCCAGATCTTCGACAAGGAGATCAAGCACCAGATCGCGGCGGTCAACCTGAGCAGTGAGCAGGCCTACGCCGGCCAGATCGTCCGCTGCAACCCGACCGACGGCACGGTGAACACCGCCGCGGACTGCTTGGGCTTCCAGTTGCACGTCGCCGGTTCGCCGACCGAGGTACAGCGCCAGATCGCGTCGAACGCCGCCGACGTCACCGTCGCCCAGAAAAGCGTCGACGACTTCAACGCGGCGCTCAACGTCAAGCTGAAGGACGAGCAGAAAGAGTGCGCGCCGGAGCGCTGGATCAGGCGCGGCGCGTACTGGGACACCACGACGACGTGCGAGAACATCCGGAAGGACATCGTCGCCTTCCGCGCTGGCACAGACATCAACGCGCTCAACGCCCGCCTGAAGTCCGTCAAGGACACCGCCGCGACGCTCGCCACCCAGGAACGCACCGCCGGCTCCGCCTACCAGGCAGCGCGGCAATCCGCGCTCGACAAAGCGATCGCCGACCACACCGCGACGCTGGACAGCGGAGGCTTGCTGACCAGGGCGGACGCACTGTCCGTAGTGGCCTGGTCGACGTGGTACGCGGGCTTCGTCACGATCCTGATCCACCTGATCCTCGTGGTCGTGGACGCCATGCCGGTCCTGGCGAAGCTGATGAGCGGCCCCACCCGGTACGACCGCGCGCTGGCTCGCCGGCAGACCGCGAATCAGGAACTCCACTTGCTGCACCTCGACGTCGAGAAGGTCTGCGCGCACGCGGGCTACGAGTTCGAGAAGCATGTGCGGACGCAGCGGGCCGAGACCGGCAAGCGACGAGTCGACCACGACCTGCGGCTCCAGGAAGCCGAGCTGGCCCACCAGTTCCGGGCCGAGCTGGACGCCAGGACGGAACGGATCCTTCGCTCACGGAGCTGAGCCTCACGGGGCTCAGAGCCCTGCGGAGCTCGAAACCCTACGGAGCTCGGAACCCTGCGGAGCTCGGAACCCTGCGGAGCCGAGCCATCCGTGGACGGCCGGGACGCGCCCTCGGGCCCGCGTCCCGGCCGTCGCCGCACCATCCCTCCCCACGATCCGCACCACCACGTGACACCTACCCCCGGCCCTCGTCCGGGTCTCCCACGCGCGCCTCCTCACCCGCGACGGCCCGCGCGCTCAACGCAGCATGCTGACAACCAGCCGAGCCAGCTGCACCAGTGCTCCGGTGCATGCGGCCACGACCGCGGCCCGGCCCCAGCCGCCCTCGTCCCGATCACTCTTCGCCCTGCCGCGCTTGCCGTTCTCACCCATCACGAAAACCCTCGTCTTCCTGGAGATCGTTGTGCGATTCAGGCCACTGACCCGATGAATCCACGATGGAATGGGTCCGTGACGTTGCGCAACGGGGCAACGTTGCCGACCCCTTGCAACAGAAGAGAAGAAGGGCTGTGAGGCCGTGCCTGGCTCGAAAGAACTGAAGCCCTTGGGCCAGAACCTCACACCGGAGGCAACCACGCTGGCCGGCGAGCTGCGCATGCTCGTCAATGCCTTGGGGATATCGATGACACTGTGCGCGGCACAGCTGCATATGGACAAGGGCACCTTGTCCAGATATTTGAGCGGTGAACGGATTCCGGACTTCCGGGTCATCGAGGATCTGCTGATGTTGTCGACGCGGCGCTGCGAAACGGCTCCGCCCACCCAATACGTGGTCACCCATCTGCGAACTCTGCATCAGGCCGCTCTCAGGTCCGGCGGAACGCCGCAGCAACAGATCGTGCTGCTGCGCGAACAGCTCGCGGCCGCCGACAACGTCGCCCAACAGGCCCGGCGCAAGGAGCAAGCCCTGACGGCCGCGTTGCACGCCGCCCAACAGCACATCGCGAAGTTCGACGTCGATCTGTGGAGGCCGGGCGACGACGGTGGCCGGCAGCCCACAGGCCACGCCTACCAGGTGGAGCGGTATCACTACCGGGTCCAGGACGACCGGCAGGCTCTCCTGGACGAGATCGAACGGCTGAAACGCGAGCTGGACCAGGCCCATCGGCAACGGCTGGCCGCCGAGGCCCGTGCCGAGGACCTGGAACGGCAGCTGGACCGGGCCGAGCACGAGGCGGCCGGCGACCCGGAACCGGAGCGGAGCCCGGACGCCCTGTCGGAGCTGGTGGCCCGGCGTCGGGACGGCACGCTGGACGACATGGATCCCGATCAGATGCTCAGTATCCTGAGCCGCATATCAGTGGCCTGGGTCGCCGAGATTCTGGACGAGCTGGCGCCGAGCCGGGCCGTCCTGGTCCTGGCCCGGATGGACGTGGACCAGGCGGACGCCGCCCTGGTCCACATGAACCCGAAGCAGGCCGTCCTGGTGCTGGACCGGATGGACACCACCAAGGTCGCCCGCACGCTGGACCGGATGGACCCCCACCAAGTCGTGGTCCTGCTGGACGAGGAGTTGCCGGGCCGCGCGGCCCGCCTGCTGAACGAGATGAACCTGGGCCACGTCGCCCACGTATTGCAGTTCGCACCCGAGACCGTCGCCGGCATGTTCCTGGACCGAATGGATCCGGCACGGGTCGCCGCGATGCTGAACCTGATGGCTCCGGCCCAGGCCGGGGCGATGCTTCACTGCATGAGCCCGGTTCGAGCCAGAACCATCATGCAGCAGATGGATCCGGTTCTCGCTGCGAAGATCGCCTATCCCTCGTATTACAACTCCGGCTCCTCCATGCGCCAACGCGGCTCATTCGGCGCTTGACGTCTCACTCGCCAGACGTGCAAGACGTGCAAGACGCGCCAGACCCGCGAGACCCGCAAGACGCGCAACCAGATCCGAGGCGGCAGCCACCACCGCTTCCCCACCCCCGATCGCGAGCGGGCTCGCCAGCACCTCATAGGCGGGAGCCGCATACGAAGCCTCGTCCGGGATGTATCCGAGGTACCCGTTGGCATAGCCGATGACCACGCAGCGGTCCGGCTCGGGCGCGCCGGCCCGAACAGCCTCGCCCAGCGCCAGAAAGGGTTCGCCAGGAATCGCGAGCAGCGTGATGCCACCCAGGCAGACCCCCTCCAGCGACACGTCATGCGGAGCGCCACAGCCGGAATCGAGCAGCTCGGCAGCGATGCGGAGACCCTGGCCAAAGGTCTCCGCGCTGCGATCATTGGTGTCCGATGTGCTCGATCCATCAGAAATCCGAGAAGGACCGTAGAGTTCCGGCAGTGCCCAGTTGGCCCTCGTTTTGGCCGCCAGCGTCACGTCAGCCTTCAACGGCCCGATGATGCCGTTACCATCCGACGCGACCGCCTCAGGTTCCTGTTCCTGATTGAGCTCGGCCACGACGGCCTCAGCCGCCAGGGCGCCAAGCCGGTCGACTTCATCCCAGCTCGCGGCACGCCTTGTATGTCGGGTACTGATATCTCCGGCTGCCCCGGTCGCAACAACAGCCCACGGCGCACGGCTCCCATCAGCCATCATCCGGCCGAGAGCCGATCGGATCCCACCGTTGAGGTCCGCGCTGCACTGCCGATTCGCGGCTCCCAGCACGGTCGGGTGGATCGGCGAGACCGCGACCACACCGCGCAGCTCGCCGGCGCATCGCACGGCGACCACGTCAATCGGCATCCGTTCGCCATCCCCGGCAGCAGCCAGACTCCGCCGGCCCGCGATTCCAGGCACCTCGACGCGACCGAGCGTCAGCTGCGCGAACTGTTCACTCCGAACGGCGTCGCCCACAGCTGTCGCGACGGCGTCCCGCACACGGCCCGCAAGGTCCTCCGGCGTCACCGTGCCACCCGGCCGGCATCCCGCCTCCGGGCCCGCGTGGGTATGCGTAGCTGTCAGCCAGCACGCATCAATGCCCTGACGAGCCAGCATTCGCCTTACGCTGCCCGCCAGATCGGCGTTGACGCAGATCAGATCAACCGTGACCAGCGCGAACCGACGTTCGCCGTCAGCGAAGGTCACGGCATGGACCTCCAGCAGATCGTGAATTCCGGCGACCCCGCCCTGCCGGTCGACGTAGCCACCCATCGGCTCGCCGAAACGCGGGGCCAGAGCCGTCCGGCCGTGACCGACTCGCATCATCGCAGCACCTTGGGATACAGCTCGACGAGTTGGCGATAGGCCGGCGCGCTCGTCCAGTTCGCCAACCGAAGACCCCCGTCCAACACATCACCTGCGGCGGGCACCAAGGCCAGCCCATAACCAGCCAGCGCCGTCCGCAACGGCTCGACCAGGACATCCCCGGCGCCGGCCAACCCACCGGTCAGCGCCGCCGCAGCGTCGTCACCCGCGAGCCCGACAGCTCGCGCCGCCGCCGCAGCCGTCGCTGCCAGGTCGCCAGCGGCGTCCCGAAAGATGGCCACGGCCACCGCATCACCATCGCGCGCCGCCTCCGCGACGTCCCGTGCGAACGCCGCAACCTCTGTCACGGCGACCGGGTTGCTGTAGAGCCGACGAAGCGCAGCCAGGTCCCGGCCGCCGAGATGCCGTTCCAGCGCTGCCGCGAGCGCCGTGGCAGGCCCGGCCTCGTCGAGCGCGCGCCCTGCGGCCTGCAATCCCGCGAGGCCGACGGCATAGGCGCTGCCACGGTCCCCGACGAGCGGTCCCCATCCATCGCGGCTCGCCGAGCGTCCCTGGGCGTTCAGCGCGAGCACCGCTGTGCCGGTCCCGGCCGCGATCGTGACACCGGGCCCGGCGAGCGCGCCGGCGTGGGCGAGAACGCCGTCGGTGGCGATCATGATCGCGGCGCCGGGAAAGAGCTTGTCCAGTCTGCCCGCCAAAGCCGCCCGCGTGTCGGCCGAGGCCGGAAGGCCGGTGAGCCCGAGGCAGATTCCGTCGAGCCGGGCTCCGGCCAGGCAAGGATCCGCGCCGACCGTGGACCAGGCGACGCGGACGGCCTCGGCGAGATGCCCACTGGCTCCGTCACGGCCCGCTGCGGAATCGTCCTGTTCGAAGGAGTATCCGGGTCCTGTCCCTTCGCTCCGACCATGTTCACAGAGCACTGCTATGCGCAGTCCGGACTTCCCGCCGTCGACTGCGGCCACCGGTAGCGAGCTCACGTGGCAGTTCTCCTTGTCGCCGACGGCGGGAGACTAATACTGGCCTGGACCAGCGTCAATGACGACGCCAAGAGGCGGACCTCTGTCCCAGAGAGGCCCGCCTCGTGATGGAGACTGCTTTACTCAGCAGGCTCCGCCGTCACTCCACACGGCCCACGACTGCGGGTCGGTCGGAACCGCCCCGGTCGAGTACCACGTGGACTTGTACAGGTGGCCGTTGTAGGTCACCTTGTCGCCAGGTGCGTACGAGGTGCTCGCGGACCAGGCCGACACTCCGGCGCAGTTGCCGCCGCCTCCACCACCGGTCACCGTGAGGGTGAACGAGGCGCTATGAGTCGCGGAGCCGGATCCCGTCACCGTCAGGGTGTAGGTGCCGGCGGCCGCGGTCGCGGCGACCGCGATGCTCAGCGTGGCCGAGCCACCGGAGGTCACCGAGGACGGGCTCACCGAAGCGGTGACGCCAGTCGGACTACCGGAAACCGACAGAGCCACGGTCTGTGCGGTCCCGGACACCGTCGCGGTGGAGACGGTCGCGGTCGTCGAGGAACCCGCGGGTACCGACGCCGACCCCGGAGACACGCTCACCGAGAAGTCGTTCCCGGGGCTGGTCGACGTCACGGTCGCGGTGTAGGTGGCCGTGTGGGCCCCCGACGGCGCCGTGCCGGTGACGGTGATCGCCTTCGACCCGGTCGTGGCCGTCGCGGACGCGGTCAGAGTCAGGGTGCTGCTCTGGCCGGCCGTGACGGTGGCCGGGTTGAACGACGCCGTCACGCCGCCGGGCAGGCCGGACACCGCCAGGGTGACCTGCTGAGCGCTCCCCTGGGTGACCGCCGTACTCACGGTGGTACTGACTGTTCCGCCTTGAGCGACGCTGCCCGACGCCGGTGAGACGCCGATCGAGAAGTCGTTCGTCGGTGTCGACGAGCCCACCGCCACGCCCCACACCGCATAGGCGATGCTGTCGGCGAACCGGTCCAGGCTGGTGCTGTTGATGTTCGACGGGTAGCTGTCGCACGACCGGTGGTAGCACGAGTCGTACGCCGCGCCCGCCGAGCCGCCCCACTTGCCGGCCTGCGCGCTGGTCTTGACCGCGCTGGCCCCGGTGGACCCGAGCGCGGCCGGGATGCCCGCGTCACGGAACGAGCCGTCGTCCGAGCAGCACTCGGTCGACGTCTCGGTCGAGACGCCGATGCTGGTGAAGTACGCCCGGAGGTTGGTCGCGATGGTCTCGCTGCCGTTGATGAAGTAGCCCGCGTTCGGCGAGGCCACCATGTCGAACGTCCCGTACCCCTTGATCGCGGCCCGCTGCGCGCTCGACAGAGAGCTGACATAGAAGGCCGACCCGACCTCGCCCTGCTCCTCGCCGGTCCAGAAACCGAACCGGACGTGGTTCTGCATGGTCGGATGGGCCGCGGCCAGTTGCAGCGCGACCTCCAGGATCGACGCGATCCCGGAGCCGTCGTCATTGATGCCCGGGCCCGCACTCACGCTGTCGGCGTGCGCGCCGAACATGTAGGTGTTGTTGGTGTCGCCGCCCGGCCAGTCGGCGATCACGTTCTGCGCCGAGCCGTTGCAGCGGGTGCAGCTCTGCATGGTGACGGTGAAGCCCGCGGCCTCCAGTTTGCTCTTGAGGTACTGAGCAGTCTGGGTGTGGCCGCCGGTCCCGGTGGCCCGGTTCCCGCCGTTGCTGTTCGCGAAGGTCTGGAACTGCGACAGATGCGCCTTGACGTTGTTGACGTCGATGTTCGGCGGCGTCGCCAGAACATTGACCGCGTCAGTGCTGGCCGAGAACACGCGGCCGGGCGTCTTCGGCAGCCGCACCTTGCCGTCGTCGACCGCCTGCGCGCGGGAGTCCGGGGTCGCCGGTCCCTGCGGGACGGTGGGGGTGGCCGTGCCGGTCTGGCTGGCCTGGGCGGCCGGCAGCGCCAGCACGACCGACATCGCGGAGATGACGGTGACGGCTAGGCCGGTCGCCAATGCTCTACGTATCATGCGGTGGCTCCTTGTGAGCGGAGGGTGACATGATTCGTAGGTTCGCAGGGGCGAAGTCCCCGGTCAATGAACGAATCCCTTGCGTGAACCTTGATTTACCAGGCCAATCCCCTCGCTCTGCGCCTGCGCAAGTAGCCCAGGGTCCTGTGATAGGACGTCAGCGCCATAGGGAGCCGAGGCGACTGACTGACGAGCGAGTGACGCACAAGCAGGCGTGCTCACTGAAACAGCGGAGTCACTGAATCAGCGGGGTCCCTGCTCACGTCGCCGAACCACCCGCCTTCACATCGCCGAAAAACGATTCTCGAACTCTTGAACACTGCCGCCTCAGTTCCGGGTTGCCGGCGGCGTATGGCACCTTGGCAACCCCGGTCCATACGGCGCCGGAATGGCTTGATGACGCCATTCGGCAGGCACCGCCACCTCGGCCGGACAGCATTCTCGACATTCATACGCTTGTCACGATGCTGATCAGCACTTCCTCGTTCACCATTGCCGCGCAAGCGTCATTGAGGCATCAGCCAGCCACGATACGAACCACTAGGCGGTAGCACCTACTTCCCGCGACCTGATGCGGTGCCCGAAATTGGAGCCGTCAGTCACAACCGCATATCTGTAAAAGGACAACCGTCATGGTGAAAGTCCGAAGTCACCGATTGCGACGCAGATCGTCACCCGCGGTGGCGTCAATCCTCCTCCTGGCAATGACGCCGGTGCTCGGCGCGACCTCGGCTTCCGGCGCGACCGCCGCCGGCCGTCCCGCCACCGAGGCGTCGCACCCGGCGAAGGCGCCCAAGCCGCCGGCCAAGCCGACGAGATCCGAACCCGCCAGGCCCGCGCCGCCGTTCCGGGCCTGCCGCAAGGACCACGATCACTTCCCCAAGGCCTGTCACGGCCACAGCGACCACGACCTGACCGTCGTCGCCCCGGACACCACCGACCGGGCCAGCATCGTCCTGGAGGGCACCGCACCCGCATCGGCCGTGATCTCCGTGCAGGGCGGTCTGCTGCCCGCACGCACGACCGCCGGCGCGGACGGCACCTACACCGTCGAAGTGGCGCTCAACCCTGAGAAGGCCAACCGGCTGACCGTCACCGCGACCGGCGCGCACACCAACTGCGTCACCGTCACCGTCGCCCAGCACTCCCCGGCCGCCGTCGGCACGCTGAAGGGCACGGTCCGCGATGTCGGCACCGGCCTGGCCGTCGCCGGCGCGACCGTCGCCTACGGCGCCAAGAAGGCCACCACCGACGCCCAGGGCGGCTTCCAGGTGACCGGGCTGCCCGACGGCCTGGTCGTCGCGACGGTCAGCGCGCCCGGATTCCTGTCCGGAAAGGCGACGGCGACGCTCAGCCAGGGCGCGGCGCCCGCGGCCAACGTCCTCGTGCAGAAGCTCGGTTCGCCGACCACGGTGACCTCCGCGGGCGGCAAGTTCACCGGGCCCGGCTGGGAAGTCGACGTGCCGCGGGACGCCGTCCGCCAGCCGACCGATCTGGTGTTCACGCAGTTGGTCTTCACCGGCACCGAGGACAGCTACGGCCTGCCGTTCGTCGACCTGTCGCCGTCCGGCAAGCGCTTGGCGCGGCCGGTCACCGTCGCGATCGACCCGGCCGCGCTCGGCGTGAGCGCCGCGGCCGCCGAACTGGTGGGCGTGAACCCCGACACCGGCGCGGCCACCGTGCTTCCGAGCAGGGTCTCGGGCTCCCAACTGGTCACCACGCTCTCCACGTTCGACGGCGAGAAGGTCTACGCGCGCCGGCGGAGCCCCACCGAGGACCCGGGCAGCTTCTGCACGCCCTACGGATCGGCGTCGGAGGCCATCGTGGCCCGGCTGTCCATGAAGGCGACGCTGCTGCCGTTCCTGCGGCTGGAGATCGGCGCCGGCTCGGCCCGGCTGTGGGGCGAGTACCTGGACGGCGGCGTCCCGACCTCCGCCCGCGAGGTCGAGGGCGACGACGAGTTCCTGACGAAGTACCGGGACGCCCCGGAGAGTCAGAACGCGATGAAGACCGTCGTCGACCAGCTGGTGCAACGCGTGACGGCGGCGGCCCCGCCGAACCTGTCGGCGCCGGACAACCCGACCACCGAGCAGCTCTCCGACTTCTCCGGGCTGGGCCAGCACGTCGACATCAACTACGCCCAGCCGTTCACCCTGCCCGGCAACACCGCGGGCGGCGTCGGCGAGTCGTCGCCGGCGACCGGCTCCCAGCCCGACGACCGCTCCTTCTCCGGCGACGTCAAGTTCGTGCCGACGGCGACGGACCGCGGCGTGCTCAGCAAGGTCGATCTGGAAGCGGATCTGAAGCTCAAGGTCTCGGACGGCCTGGACTTCTGCCCCGGCGACCCCGGTTCGTTCATCGAGCAGCTGGCCACCGTCCCGCTGAGCCGGCTGGAGGTCACCCCCGACGGCGCGGGCAAGTACGCACGGCCGTTCCTGTTCGAGGTGAACCCCACCTTCGACCCGGAGAAGCGCGACGTCACCTCGCTGTTCCCCGGCAATGACAGCGACGGCGACGGCATCCCGGACCGGGAGCCGTGGTCCGGCGCCACCTTCACGCTGGACAACTGCCCGACGACGCCGAATCCGGACCAGGCGGACTCCGACCATGACGGCATCGGCGACGCCTGCGACTCCGACGACAACCAGCCGCCGCCCACGCCGACCCCGACCCCCGATCCCGGCTCCCCGCCCGACCCGGGCCCCGGCGGCTCCTCCGGTGACCCGCACCTGGTGACCTTCGACGGCGGCCGGTACGACTTCCAGGCGGTCGGCGACTACGTCCTCGCCAAGAGCGACTCCGACGACTTCGAAGTGCAGGCCCGGTACGTCCGGGTGCCCACCCAGAACCAGTCGGTCGCGTTCAACCGGGGCGTCGCGGCGAAGGTCGGCACGTCCGTCATCGCCTTCAACGACAACCAGCAGGCGGCCTTCGGCGGACCGGTCACGGCGACGCTGGACGGCCAGCCGCTGACCCTCACCGACACCGCCACGGCGCTGCCCGGCGGGGCGACGGTCAAGCTCCAGGGCGGCAATCCCGTCGTCAGCTGGCCGGACGGCACCCAGCTCGCCGCCGGATCCGTAGTGGCCGGGCCGATGTCCATCACGCTGGCGCCCGCGCGCTGGGGCCACGTGCACGGCCTGTACGGCAACGCCGACCGCAACCCGTCGAACGACCTCACGGCGGCCGACGGCACACTGGCCACGCCGCAGACCGAGTACACCGCCTTCGCTCCGAGCTGGCAGCGCACCGGCGCCGCCGACTTCTTCCGCACCCCCATCCCGGCCGGCGGCGAACTGCCCGTCCTGCCGCCCGGCACGGCCACCCTGGCCGACCTCACTCCCGAGCAGCGCGCGGCCGCCGAGGCGGTCTGCCGGGCCCACGGCCTGACCGCCGGCCCGGCGTTCAACCAGTGCGTCCTGGACGTCGCGCTGACCGGCGACGCACAGTTCGCCGACGACGCGGCGAGCGTGGGCGGCCGCCTGGGCGGCACGGCGGACCTGGGGGCGCTGACCGACCACGTCGAGAACACCGCGGCGCTCCAACTGGGCACGCTGATCAACGGCTCGCTGGACTCGCCGGGCGCGGTCGACGTCTACACGGTGAACCTCGGCGCGAACGACGCCGTGCACCTGTCGACGCCCGGACCGTGCGTGAATCAGGGCACGTTCGCGGTCACGTTCGTCGCCCCGAGCGGCCGCGTGATCACCACGAATCAGGGTCCTGGCTGCGGCACCTTCGCGGTCACCGGGCTGACCGAGACCGGCCAGTACCAGCTCCGCGTCAACGACACCGGCGGCTTCACCGGCGCCTACCAGGTCGAACTCGACCGCGACGCACTCGGCACGACCTGCCAGGCCAGCCAGGTGGCACCGAACGACGACGGTTCCTCTCCGGAGATCCCGATGCCGTTCGCCATCGACTTCTACGGCAAGCAGTTCCAGTCGCTGTGGGTCAACAACAACGGCAACGTGACCTTCGACGGTCCGATGGGCGACTACACCCCCTCGGACCTGAAGACCTTCACCCGGCCGACGATCGCGGCCTGGTGGGCCGACGTCGACACCCGAGGCGCACTGTCCATGCCGGTCCGCTACGGCCTCGGTGACGTGGGCGGCCGCCAGGCGATCTGCGTCGACTACGACCACGTCGGCTACTACAGCGGCCACGACGACAAGCTGAACTCGTTCGAGCTGTTCATCGTCGACCGCGGCGACGTGGCACCGGGCGCCTTCGACATCGTCTTCCACGACTCCCAGCTGCAATGGGAGACCGGTGACGCCAGCAACGGCACCGGCGGCGTCGGCGGCACGTCGGCGGCGGTGGGCTACACGAACGGGACGGCCACGCCGGGCACGTTCCTGGAGGTGCCCGGCTCCCGGGTGCCGGGATCGTTCCTCGACGGTGCGCCGGGCAGCCTCGTGACCTCGTCCACGAACAGCTCGCAGGCGGGCCTGCACGTGTACCCGATCCGGAAGCAGTAGCAGCGGTAGGAGCGGCAAGAGCAGTAAAGCCGCAGAAATGACGGTGCCGTCGCCGGTGGTTACCCATCACAGGCGACGGCACTGCCTTATCGGCCAAGGGCCGGACCGGCTACCGCACCCAACCCGCGTGCGGCCCGTCACTTCGTCAGAGTGCGGGAGGGACTAGGCACAGGCTCCGCCGCTCAGGGCAGCGTCCATCGCTGTGCATTAGTCCCATTACAGCTCCAGATCTGCAGCTGGATGCCGGTGCTCGTGCTGGAGCCGGGGTCGTCGAGGCAGAGTCCGGATTGCGGGTTGACCAGGGAGCCGTTGGCGCCTGGGGTCCATTGTTGGTTGCCGCCGCCGTTGCAGGTCCAGAGTTGGACCTTGGTGCCGGAGGTGGTGGCGTTGGCGTTGATGTCGAGGCAGCCGCCCTGCACGGTCAGGGTGCCGTTGGTGGCGACCGTCCATTGTTGGGCGGGGGTGCCGTTGCAGCCCCACAGTTGGATGTGGCTGCCGTTGGTGGTGCTTCCTCCGTTGTCGTCCAAGCACAGGCTGGACGAGACACCTGAGATGATCTGGCCTACGTGGGTCGTGGGTGGCGGGGGAGGAGTTGTCGTGCCGTTGAAGGCGCCGAGGCCGTTGGGTGTGCCCAGGCCGGTCGGGCCGTCGTAGCCGGCGCCGGCGGTGCAGAGGTAGGCCGGGTTGCAGGAGCCGTCGGAGCCTGAGGTGACGTCGTTGAGGCTGCTGGCGTTGGCGTAGATCGTTGCGGCGGCGGCAGTGGTGGGTGCGCCGGCGAGGGCGTACATCGATGCGATGATCGGGGAGGAGACGCTGGTACCGCCGACGACGAACCAGCCGCCTTCGCCGTAGGTGTCGTAGACCGCGACGCCGGTGCCGGGGTCGGCGACGGCGGATATGTCGGAGACGGTGCGGCGTGAGCAGCCGGTGTCGTGTTGCCACGACGGTTTGGTCTCCCATGAGGAGCAGCCCGCGCCCGCGCCGGACCACGCGGTTTCCGCCCAGCCGCGGGACATACCCGAGTTCTGGGTGAGGGTCGTGCCGCCCGCCGCGACGACGTATCGGGAGGTCGCGGGGAAGCTCACTCCGTAGCCGTCGTCGCCGGAGCTCGCCACGTCGACCACGCCCGCGTGGTTGTAGTCGCTGTCGCCGCCGGAGTCGCCGGAGTTGTCGCCGGTGCCCCAGCTGTTGGAGATGAAGTGCGCGCCCAGGGATACGGCGGTGTTCTGGGCGGAGTCCAGGTCGTCGGCCTCGACGACGAGGATGTGGCAGTTCGGGCAGATGGCCGAGACCATGTCGATGTCCAGGGACGACTCGGTGCCCCAGCCGGGGTCCGGCCCGGGGTACGGGCCCTGCTGGCCGCTGAGGTTGACCTTCCGGAAGCAGCCGTTCGCCGTGGTGCAGGCCGGGATGCCGAACTGGGACCGGTACGTCCCCAGGTCGGACTCCAGGTTGGGATCGTCGGCCAGCTCGATCACCGCGACCGTCGCGCCGCCCCCGTTGGACGCGGCGGCGGAGGCGATGTTGTACGCGCTGCGCAGGCTGGACGGACCGTAGCCGGACGGAGCCGCGTCCGGTC
Source organism: Catenulispora yoronensis (assembly GCF_039531695.1). Classification (NCBI taxonomy): domain Bacteria; kingdom Bacillati; phylum Actinomycetota; class Actinomycetes; order Catenulisporales; family Catenulisporaceae; genus Catenulispora; species Catenulispora yoronensis. The sequence continues at coordinate 13,473 of NZ_BAAAQN010000027.1, read as the reverse complement.
TCAGGGCGTCGGCTCTCAGGGGTCTGATATCGGTTCGGACCAGGGCGTGGCAGACAGGCCCGCCGGGGTGCGCGGGCTGGGCGCAGGCGTGTTTCGTGGCGACCGAGGGCGTCTGCGCCACGGTGTTCGCCGCCACGGTGTTCGACGCCATGGTGTTCGACGCCATGGTGTTCGACGCCATGGTGTTCGCGGCCACGGTGTTCGCCGCCACGCTCTGCGGGACCGGCGTCGCGCCGGCCGTGGTCGGGAGTCCCAACGCGATCCCGCCCGCTGCCAAGAGTCCGAGGACTCCTCGCACGGATATCTTCACAGCTCCTCCGTTTCCGAGGTTCGACGCCTCGACGGCGCCGAGGCGGGGGTGTGGTGACACGGCGGTGCGGCGCGGTGCGGCACAGGACTGATCGAGAATGTGTGATCCTGATAATCCATGTGCGACAACACAAGGCTCGCGGGCATGGCGCAGGGCGTCGCGATGCGGCGAGAGAAGGCGCACCTGCCGAAGGGTGCGCGGTGCCGGGTGGGCCCACCCGGCGGTGTGACAGCACTTCAGCCGGTCAGCGAAGTGAATGAAAGTACTGCCGGACGGCTGTGTCAAGGGACTGCCGGCGGGCTCCTGACGGGTGGCGAGCGGTCGTCAGCAACGATCGGACGAACATCGGCACGCCGCGACGAGATCGTTTCCGCCATGATTCAAACAGAATCGATAGGCGGCACTGTGCTGCGGAGCGGCCGAGACCCGGACCTGAGCCCACCGGGACTGGGGTGAACGCCCACATTCCGGTGGCGCCGTCCGACGGTCATTCCACGTCGCGGAACGTCATACGTGGCTCGGCGCGGAGGGGCTCGATCCGGTCGGCGAGCTCTCAATCAGTGGGATCGTTACCTTCCATCCAGTGATACAAGGTGCTGCGATCTTCGGCGCGGGGCTATTGGCTTCCCGCTTCCCGCCTCGCCGCAATCCTCACTGTTCAGAGCACATTTTTCAACGATTACGGGGCCCGCCCACGAGCTCAGGAACTTCTGCCGACGAGCCCGATCCTTGACAGAGCCCTCAGTTCGTACTCTACTCACCACAGCACTTCATGTGAACGTTACCACGTCGATGGAGATCCACCAGCACCCTGCGGGGTCAGCGGCGGAAGCTGCTCCGCCGGGAGTTTCCGCGACTCCGCGACGCGGGGCTGCGGCACGCCGGGAGAAGTGGCGCAGCCCTGTGTCGTCCCGTCCACCGCACCACAGGGCACCGAAAACGCACATCCTCGCACAGCACAGTGCAGCCGGGTTCTGCCGTGACCCGGGCGAGCGGCCGTTCCCACCTCGCCATCCCCATCTATCGGAATGGAATCACGATGAGATCAGCCCTCTGGAGACGACCCTCGTCCTCCAGCCCACGCGCCGGAACCGGCCGACGGGCCGCGGTGATCGGCGCGCTGGTGTGCGCCGGCACGTATCTGCCCGCGTTCACTTCCTCCGCTCAGGCCGCCGCCCTCGTGTCGAATCCGGCGTCGCTGGTCAATCCGTTCATCGGCACCACGAACCTCGGCGACGACTTCCCCGGCGCCGACGTCCCCTTCGGGATGGTCCAGTGGTCCCCGGACACTCCCTCCGCTCCCTCCGGCGGCGGCTACGAGTACAACGACTCGTCCATCACCGGGTTCAGCCTCACCCACATCGCGGGGCCGGGGTGCGGCGCGGCCGGGGACATCCCGATCCTGCCGACCGTCGGCGCGGTCAACGGCTCGGCGACCGACTCGTTCTCGCACAGCAACGAATCGGCCAGTGCGGGGCAGTATTCCGTGACGCTCGGCAACGGGGTCGGGGTGAAGCTGACCGCCACGCCGCGTACCGGGCTGGGCCAGTTCACGTTCCCCTCCACGACTCAGGCGAACCTGCTGTTCAAGATGAACAGCAGCCAGAACGGCACGTCCAACCAGCACTTCACCGTCGTGTCCAACACCGAGGTGACCGGGCAGGTGACCGACGGCCAGTTCTGCGGGGCCGGCAACACCTACACGGTGTACTTCGACCTCAAGTTCAACACGCCGTTCGCGTCCTCCGGCACCTTCTCCGGCGGCGACTACGTCACGTTCAACACCACGAGCACCGCGACGGTGCTGGCGAAGGTCGGCCTGTCGTACGTGTCAGTCGCCAACGCCACGGGCAATCTCGCGGCCGAGGACTCAGGGTTCAACTTCGCGACGACCCAGGCCGCCGCGCAGGCCTCCTGGAACTCCGCGCTCGGCAAGATCCAGATAGCCGGCGGGACCGCGTCGCAGCAGACTGTGTTCTACTCCGCCCTCTACCACTCGCTGCTGCACCCGAACATCATCAGCGACACCAACGGCCAGTACTACGGTTTCGACGGCAAGACCCACACCGTCGACTCCGGGCACAGCGCCGCGTACGCGAACTACTCCGGCTGGGACATCTACCGCTCCCAGGCCCAGCTCGAGGCACTGGTGGCCCCGGCTGTCGCCTCGGACACCGCGCAGTCGATCGTCGACGACTACGCCCAGACCGGGCAGTTCCCCAAGTGGTCCGAGGACAACGGCGAGAGCTACGTGATGGTCGGCGATCCCGCCGACGAGATCCTGGCGGACTACTACTCGTTCGGGGCCCGGAACTTCGACACCGCCACCGCCCTGCGGGACATGGTCGCCGAGGGGACGAACACGAACAACAACCGCCCCGGCCTGAACTACCTCACCGGCAGCCCGGGATATCTGCCCTCTGACGGCAACTACGGCTGCTGCAACTTCTACGGCCCGTCCGCCACCCAGCTGGAATACGACAGCGCCGACTACGCGATCGCGTCCTTCGCCCAGCAGCTGGGCGACACCGCCGACTACACGACCTTCGCCACGCGGGCCCAGAACTGGCAGAACATCTTCAACCCGTCCTCCGGCTTCATGCAGCCGCGGCAGGCCAACGGCGCGTGGGTACCCGCGTTCGACCCGACGAACGGCAACGACTTCGTCGAGGGCACGTCCTGGCAGTACACCGGCATGGTCCCCTTCAACATCGCGGGCCTCGCCCGCGCCGACGGCGGTCTGGCGAGCTACAACACCAAGTACCTGAACCCGGTGCTGTCCGCCTTCGACGGGGCCAACGGCGCCGTGTCCGACCTGAGCAACGAGCCGAGCCTGGAGCTGCCCTGGGAGTACGACTACACCGGTGAGCCGTACCAGACCCAGCACATCGTGCGCCAGGTCCAGGACCAGATCTGGACCAACTCGCCGAGCGGGATCGCCGGCAACGACGACCTCGGCGAGATGAGCTCCTGGTTCGTCTGGTCGGCCCTGGGCATGTACCCGGAGACCCCGGGCAGCCCGGCCCTGGCCCTGGGCAGCTCCCTGTTCACCCAGGCCGTGGTCGCCCTGCCCAGTGGCAACACCCTGACGATCAACGGCACCAACGCCGCCGACAACGCGCCGTACGTGCAGTCCGCCACCTGGAACGGCACGGCCTGGAACAACGCCTACGCGCCGACCACCGCTCTCACCAGCGGCGGAACCTTCACCGAGGTCCTGGGCACCACCGCCAACACCGGCTGGGCCAGCGCTCCCAACCAGGCCCCGCCGTCGGACCAGACCGGCTCCAAGATCGCGATCACGTCCACCACGCCCGCGTCCGGCCTGGTCGTCGCACCGGGCGCGACCGGCACCGGTGCCGTCGTCGCGACCAACCTCACCGCCTCCGCGATCACGGTCACCTGGACCGCGAGCGCGCCGAGCGGCGTCACGGTCAGCCCGACCAGCGGTTCGTTCAGCGTCGCGGCCGGCGCCAGCGGCAGCCAGTCGGTGACGGTCACCGCCGGGCAGACCGAGGGCAGCTTCCCGGTCACCTTCGCCCTGTCCTCCGGCGGGACCGGCCTGCCCGCGGCCACGTTGAACGTGGCGGTGGCCAAGGCGGGCGAACTCGCGCCGTACTTCTCCAACATCGGTATCTCCGCCGACTCGAACCAGAGCGGGGCGAACTACGACGGCGTCGGCTTCAGCTACTCGGCCACGGCGCTGGCGAACGCCGGCCTCAACGCGGGCAGCACGGTCACCTCCGACGGCGTGACCTACACCTGGCCGTCCGCGGCGCCCGGGCAGCTCGACAACGTCGAGGCCGCGGGGCAGACCATCGCGGAGCCCAACATCACCGGCGCGACCAAGATCGGCCTGCTGGGCAGCGCGTCCAACGCCGGCAGCGCCGGAGCGACCGGAACCCTGACGGTGAAGTACACCGACGGCAGCACGCAGCAGATCCCGGTGGCGTTCGGCGACTGGACCCTGGACGCCGGCGCCTACCAGCCACCGGCTTCCAACCGCACGGTCGCGACCGCGGCCTACCGCAACTCCGGCGGCGGCTCCCAGACGCTGAACACGTACGTGTTCTCCACGGACGCCACCCTGACCAGCGGCAAGACCGTCGCCAGCGTCACGCTGCCCACAGCCAGCGGCGGCGACCTGCACATCTTCGCGATCGGCTTCGCGGGCGGCACCGGCGGCACACCGCCCGGCAACACCGGTCCGATCGTCTCGGGCGTCTCCGCCAGCCTGTGCCTGGACGACAACGGCGGGTCGACAACCAACGGCAGCCACATCCAGATCTGGGGCTGCAACAACACCGCGGCCCAGTCCTGGACCGTGGAGTCCGACAACTCCATCCAGGTCCTCGGCGGCTGCCTCGACGCCAACGGCTCCGGCACCACCAACGGCACACTGATCCAGTACTGGACCTGCAACGGCACCGGCGCCCAGAAGTGGACCGCCGGCGCCAACGGCTCCCTGGTCAACACCAACTCCGGACTCTGCCTCGACGACCCGGGCTACAGCACCACGGCCGGGACGCAGCTGGAGCTCTGGACGTGCAACGGCGGCGCCAACCAGCGCTGGACGCTGCCGTAGCCGTAGAGGCGGATGCGCGCCCCAGCTCCAGGTCGGGCTTCAGCGCCGGTGCGAAAGTACCGGGGCTGGAGCCCGGGAGCTGGGGTTTTTTGGTGCGTGCGACCAGCCCGCAGTGCTCCGATCTCCCGCGTGCTCCGTGGCGCGGCGAGGTGGTCCGTGCCGGTCTCGGCCAAGGCATGTCGGCGTAGGAGGCCGCGGTCGGCCCGGACTGCGTCGATCCAGGTCGGCAACCTGTCCCCGCCCAGGCTTGGATCATGTTGGCGAAGCTGCGGACGTGTCGGACATGATCCATCCGGCGGTCTAATGGGCTTCGGGGGTGTCGGCGTACCGAAGACAACCACTCCACCTGCGTCATCGCAGCGATGGTGCCCGGCCGCCGTAATCCAGGTCGGCCGGGATCCGCCACAAGCTCCTGCCCTATCTGCTCACGTGGGCATGGAGGCGAGATCGCCCTGCTCGGCAGTGGCCGCCGTCTGCGCCGCGTCTCCGCGCTGAACGAGCAGCAGCGCGATCGGGACGGCGCTCAGGCCGATGAGTCCGCAGACCCACAGACCCTGGTGGAAGCCGCTGGTGAGCGCTTCGGCTGCCGGATGTCCGTGGGTGAGCAGAGAGTTAGAGCGTGCGGCTGCCACAGTTGAGGCTATGGCGATGCCGATCGCGCCGCCCAATTGCTGCGAGGAGTCGATGAGGCCGGAGGCGACACCTGCGTCGCGTTCGGTCACGCCGACCAGGGCGCCGATCGAGACGGGGATGAACACCCAGGTCACGGCTCCGGTGAGGAAGAACGGGCCGGCCAGGTTCGCCCAGAAGGTGCCGTGTACGGGCGCCTGGGTCGCCCACAGGATTCCCGATCCCGTCAGCGTCATGCCGACCGCCATCACCAGCCGGACCGACGCGCGGGTCACCAGCATCTGAGCCGGGCCGGCGAACGCCACACCGGTCACACCGACGGTCAGCCACGCGAGGCCGGTCGTCAGCGCGGAGTACTGGAGCACCTGTTGCATGTACAGAGTGCCGATGAAGATGTAGCCGTAGAAGCTCGCTCCGAGCAGGAAGCCCACCCCGTTCGAGCCGGCAAGCGTCTTCAACCGGAACAACCGCATCGGCAGCAGCGGCGCGGTTGCCCGGGCCTCGACGACCACGAACGCGATCAGCAACACCGCCGCAGTCGCGAGCAATGCCTGCGTCCGGGCCGCCGTCCACCCGACGTTCGGCGCCTGCGAGATCGCGTAGACCGCCAGAACGAGCGCGCCGGTGACCGTGACGGCGCCGAGTGGGTCGTAGCTGCGGCGCACAGCGGACTGCCGGCTCTCCGGTAGCACCCGCCTGGCCAGCAGTAGCGCGACGCCGCCGATCACAACGTTCAGATAAAAGATGTACGGCCAGCCCGCGAAGCGCGTGAGCAAGCCGCCCGCCAGCACGCCGAAGGTCGCACCGCTCGCTCCGACGGCGCCCCAGATTCCGAGCGCCTTGTTGCGTTCCGGGCCTTCGGGGAACAGGTTCGTCACGATCGACAGCGCGGACGGCAGCACAGCGGCGGCACCCAGCCCTTGGACACCGCGCATGGCGATCAGGAACGTCGCGCTGGGCGCCAGGGCACAGGCGAGCGAGGCTGCGGTGAACACCGCCAGCCCTGCCATGAACGTCCGGCGGCGGCCGATCAGGTCGGCGGTCCGGCCGCCGAGCAGCAGGAAGCCGCCGAAGGTGATCGCGTACGCGGTCACGACCCATTGCAGGTCCGACTGGGCGAAGTGGAGCTTCACGCCGATCGTCGGCAGTGCGACGTTGACGACGAGCATGTCGACCGCCGTCATGAACAACGCCACAGCGAGCAACGAGAACGCCCGCCATCGGTGCACTGGCTCCGGTGCCGGTTCGGGTGCCGAGTCGGGTGCCGAGTCGAGCGCCCCGTCGGCGAGGTCGCTCCTGGGATCCGCTGAGTTCATGGGTGCCTCCGGGTCTTCGCTGGTGAGGTCGACACCCGTTGAAGCACCACCCGCCCCGTCGATTCGCCGCCGCACCGGCGATGAATCCGGGCCGCCACCGGTGTTGCACTGGACAGGGACGACATCGTCCACGCGCCACGCACCACGCACCACGCACCACGCACCACGCACCACACGCCGAGACCAGGACAGGACCCACCCATGACCGAGGCGACACTCGCCCTGGCCCAGGCCGGCGACGGCGAGGCCTTCCGCGAACTCATCGACCCCCACCGCCGCGAGCTCCACGTGCACTGCTACCGGATCCTCGGGTCCTTGCAGGACGCCGAGGACGTGCTTCAGGAGGCTCTGTTGGCAGCATGGCGTTCGATCGGCCGCTTCGACGGCAGGTCACTGCGGGCCTGGCTGTACCGCATCGCGACCAACCGCTGCCTCAACTTCCTGCGCGGCGAATCCCGACGCCCGCAGCCGGCCGGCCTGCCGGACCACGGAGCGGCCCAGTCCGGACCGGGCCGGTCCGACGATCCGTGGTGGCTGGAGCCCTTCCCCGGCAGCCCCGACGACGCGGTCCCCGGCCCCGAAGCCCGCTACGACGCCCGGGAGTCGATCGCCCTGTCGTTCATCGCGGGCCTGCAACGCCTCCCACCCCAACAACGCGCCGTCCTCCTGCTCCGCGACGTGCTCGGCTTCCCCGCCTCCGAGGCCGCGGGCATGCTCGGCACCAGCCAGGCAGCCGTCAACAGCGCCCTGCTACGCACCCGAGCGGCCCTCCCCCGCGACCAGAATCCGCACGAGATCCCCGTCCCCAGGTCACCCGGCGAAGCCGCGATCGTCGACCGCTTCGTCAACGCCTTCCAGCGCTTCGACGTGCAGGCACTGATCGCCCTGCTGACCGACGACGCCAGGGCGACGATGCCACCGGAGCCGACCGAACACCGCGGCCCCGAGCCGATCGCCCGCTTCCTCCTGGAAACCCACGTAGGCCAGGAGACCAAGTTCCTCTCGACCCGGGCCAACGGCCAACCAGCCCTCGTGCTCTACCTCCCCGACCCCAACGCCCCCATCTGGCGAGCCAGCGGCCTCATCGTCCTCGGCCTGCGAGGCAACCAGGTCCAGTCGCTCACCCGCTTCGCAGGCGTAAGCGTTCTCGCCCGCTTCGGCTTCCCGCGGACGTTGCCGCGCGACTAGCCGGCACAGCCTCAAGCGCACCTTCGGGCCACGTCCCCAACCGCAACATCGTGACCCAACACGCGAAGGATCTTCCTTCCTGTCCGGCGCGGAGAACTTCAGGATGCCGGCGGCTGGTCCTCATCAGGCCAGCCTTCCGGATCACGCTGAGCAAGCACCCGAACGAGGAGCCCGTACAACACCTCACGTTCCTCAGGGCTCAAGGCCCCGAACGTCTCCTCCGTCGAAGCGTCGAGGTCGCGTTCCGCCTTGGCCAGAACGCGCCGGCCCTTCGGGGTGATCTCCAGGATCTGCCGACGCCGGTCGGCCGGATCGCGCTGCTTGTCGACGCTCCCTGACGCGAGCAGGTCGTCGACGTAGGCGACCATGTCGCCGCTGTCGATGCCCAGGCGCGCCGCCGCGTCCTTCTGGATCAGCGGCCCGGACTCCGCCAGGACGCACAGCACCGCGTGCTGAAAGATGCCCAGATCGCTGCCGGCCAAGGCCTGCGTGGTGTCCCTGCGCGCGGCCGTGGCCAGGGTGACCAGCGCGAACGGCAGGCGCCGTCGCAGGGCGAGGGGCTTGGGAGCGGGGGTCGTCATACCGGGAGCGTACCCCATAGCTGGATCACCTATTTACTGGCAATGCCAATCGTTGGTATAACTGCCTTATGACAGAGACGGCCTCGCGCTCCGCTTCCCCCTCCGCCAAGAACCCCGTGATCGCCGCCTTCGGCGACTCCCTGACCAGGGGCGACGGCAGCACGCCGGAGACCTCGTCCGCCTACGTCGACGTGCTCGCACGCCGCCTCGGGATCCCAATCCGCAATCGCGGGATCAGCGGCAACCGGCTCCTGTGCGACGGATACGGGCCATCCGGCCTGTCCCGGTTCGCCGCCGACGTCCTCGCCGATCCCGACATCACCCACGTCATCCTCGAACTCGGCGTCAACGACATCGGACTGGCAGGCGTCGAGGGAACCACCGCCCCCACTGCTGAGACGATCATCGAGGGACTCGGCGCTCTGGCTGATCAGGCCACGGCGGCCGGGATCGTCGCTATCGGGGCGACACTCACACCGAACCGCGGCACGCGCTACCCCGGCTTCTTCTCGGAGGACGGCGAACGGACCCGCCAGGCGGTCAACGCCTGGATCCGGAACACGGGGTGCTTCGCGGCGGTTTTGGACATCGATCTGGCGCTGCGCGATTCAGAGCATGCCGACCGTATCGCTCCCGCCTTCGACTACGGAGATGGCCTGCACCCCAACGACGCTGGGCACCAGGCCATCGCCGGGGCCTTCGATGCGACGGTCCTCGACGCGACGGCCCTCGACGAGGCCGGCCGGGAACCAGTGCTCTGTGAGACTCCTTCGAGCTTTAGCGCGTGAGTCTTGAACCAGCAGGGATCGGCCGCCGATCAGCGAGGAGTGCGCCCACGCAGAGACGATCCTGACAACAAACTTCCCTCACGTGGACTGTGCGGTGACGCTCCAGCGTCTCTACGGAAAACGAAAGGCCCCAGGTCAGTGAACCAACCTGGGGCCTTTCCTATGTGCGCACGAAGGGATTCGAACCCCTAACCTTCTGATCCGTAGCGGCCAACCAGGACCTTTATATAAGGGTTAAATTATGCCTCCGTGTGACTATCGGTGTCAGGTCTTTTATGACGTAAAAATGCTAGGTCCTTCTTGGAGATCGTCCACTGTTGATCTCTGCCGGGACGTCCGTTCCCGGACCGCCCCTAGACCATGTCGCGTCGTGTCATTCCGGGCAGTGGTTCCCGGCCGTGTTCGGACGTCGACAGCCACTGGACCGTACCTTCGGTCGGGCCGTTCTGGGATGGAACATCGGTGGACCGTACCCGGTTGTCGACGGCAACGCAGTATGGGGTGAAGGCGAAGGCGTCGTCGCATATGGCGATTCCCGGTACCGGAAGGTGAAGACGCAGGCTCCTCCGCCTGCTCCTACGCCCACCGGTGGCCCCACAGCGGTTCCTCAACCCCAGCCGACCGCGACTCCGAACGCGCAGCCTGGCCCGGCGGCGGGGGAATACCCTGGGACGGGCTACCAAGTCGGCTATGGCACATTCCCACTCGGACCGTTGTCGACGAAAGACAAGGTGATGCTCGGCATCGGGCTCGGGGTCGGGGCCGCGCTGTTGGCGACCGCGGTCGTCGGGGCGGCGGCCGAGGGCGCCACGGTCGAAGTCGTGGTCATAGGGGCCACAACCGTCGTCCGCCTTCAGGACAAATACGGTTTGGCGGCCTAGCCCCGCCCGCCGGCGCAGTTGGTTCCCAGATGAGGAGACCGATCATCGACACGCTGCCTCAGTTCATTGCGAAACACGCCCAGCCGGTCCTGGAATCATCCGGATTCGAGATCGTGGACGGCCTGTTCTGCCTGACCTCGCCACGCGGCGACTCATCCCTTATCGGCATCCGGCCGTATCCACTCGACGCGAGCGTGGTCTTCACAGCAAGCCTGGCTGTCTGCCCGGCCCCCTACTGGCAGTGGGTGATGCGGCGGGCCGACGACATCGGCCACCCCGACATGTCAGGCGGCCTCGTCAGATACCCGATCGCCGCACCGCGAGCCGTTGCACACCGGCCGGACGACATCGCACCCATGAACCAGCGGTGGTCATACAACGATGATTCCAGCGCCGACAAGTGCGGCCAAGTCCTCGCCCAAGTCCTCATCGAGGAGGTCGTACCGAAGGCGACACGTCTGCTGAACCGCCAGGAACTACTTGCCGAAGTCCGCGACCCAGACGCCGACTACATCCCCGGCATGAGCGGTAAAGCGCGCCTCGAAGCCATCCTGCTCGTCGACGACACAGCACCCGACGACATCGAGGCCCTACTGACAGACGTGGAGGAATACTCGCCGGAGGACAACTTCATCGAATGGGTTCGCCTGTGGGCCGGCCGCCGTCGCTGAGACGGCGGACAACGGCCGATCCCACCAAGGTCACGGCATGGCACACTACGCTTACCCGACGATGACACTGCGATACCTCGATTTCCCACCCAGATCGACCAAATTCAGCGAATGGGACACCTCGGAGGGCTGCTCAACGAGTTACCATCCCGCAGCACGGAGGCCCAAGCCAGTGTCGATACCAGCGTTTTCAGCGAGGACAGGCCCGCGCAGCCTTCCCCGCCCTGGCCCTGGGGATCGAGCCACCGCCACTGGCACGATGAGAACCGTAAGACGCTTCGCGTAGCCACCGGTGTAACCGATCCACCCCCGCCTGCGCGGAGGTTGTTCGAGAAGGCCGCGCCGAAGATCCCGACGGGAGACCTTCTCTCCGCATGAATGGAGGTGGTCGCGCCGTTGTTTGATCACCGCCTCGACCAACCGGACGGGTTCTGGTAGGTCACTGGTCGCGGCGCTGCGGATCGGGTGGACGGACCGGGGTGCACGCCATGGTGTCTCGGCTGCTGCCTAACGGCTGCGTGCAGCACCGTCATTTCTTGCCACGCCTGCGTTGGCGCCGTCGCCCCTTTGAGCGGAGTGGCGCCGGCGCAAGCTACTGGGACGCCGTCGACCCCAGACTACGTAGTGGCACTGATCATTCGGCTCGCCACCGAGAACTCCACCTGGGGTGTCGTTCGCCCCCGGGGCGAGTTGCGCAGGGTCGGACAGAGTGTGATCGCTTTCACCATCTCGTGGGTTGCGTGCGAGGCGCGATGCATTAGTGCCTTGACTGCCACCAGACAATCAATAGGCCGATTGCTGTGGTGCCGAGCTTGAATCCTACGCCTCGCATAGCTCCCTCAGGGAGGGCTCTCCCCCACTGCTGTACCTCTTTCCAAGAGCCGCCACTCCGACGCTCAGCCTTGTCGCTATCGTTTGCCACGCCAAAGCCACCGCCGCCGCTTTCGCCGCCGCCGGCGACAGCATGGTGCTGGTCGACCCCACCTGCCGTTCATCGGCGACGCCCACCTCTACCAGCTGCGACGAACCGCGGCCGGACAGCGCCGCCTGAATTCGAGCCCTGATATATTGGGCGGCCACGTTGGGTTGGCGTCGGCTGATCGCTGTGGGAGGCGCAAGTGAGACTCGTCCCCGACGACCCGCAACGGCGGGCCTGCTTGGCAGCTGCGGTGTTTACTGCTCGTACACACCTTCGAGCCGCAGTACACGAGGAAAACATCGTCCACGTCTTCGCGCACGAGTCGGCAGTACGAGCGGCGATGGGCGAGGCGGAGAAGTTCGCGCCGGACGGAGGCGGACTACTCGCCCCGAAGAAGGAGATCCACGGGGCGAGTCAGGTGGCGAACCTGTACGGCCAAACCCTGATATACACAATCAAACACGCTGGTATCGACCATCCTCTCCTGCCACCCGATCGGTGGGCGGAACTGGACGAGGCAACTCGGGACAGCCTTGCGATGAACCCTGCCGAGAGCGACGATCCGCGGGACACCGTGGATTCGGCTGTTGCACTGTACAAACGACACCTCGAGGTACTCGGCGCACTCTCCCCCCACGATGACGTCCGCGCAGCCATGGCCCTGGCGCGAGTCGGAATCGCCCCACTGTTCACCCGGCCCACGCTAGCCGCCGTGATCGCAATGAGCGCTCACTTCGCGCGGGCCATCGAGTGCTGGCTGCGCGTAATCGTGCTTGATGTCCGCGATCTCGATCTGTCTGGAATGTCTATCCCGGACGCCGGGGCTGCGGCTGGCGCCGTCTGGAACTTGAACACCATCTGGCCGTCAGCCGTCGCAGACACGGTTCGCGCGCAGTCCAAACCGGTCTGGCGTCGGCGGTTCCAGGTCGAGGGCCAACTGAGGCGGAGAGACTGGAAGTTGTTCGAGAATCTTCCCGGCTGACAGATTCCAGACAAAGATCCGTTAGGCGCAATGAAGGGTCGGGGCTGATCGGAGACTCTGCTCAGAGAACAGCTCGTCCAGCGTCTTGCGCGTCGAGCCGACCGACCCACCTCCGCGCAAACAAAGGTGGTTCGGAGCCGCGTTATGCAGACCCCCACCGTCGGTCCGCAGCAGCCTGACACCAGCCCGGACAAACGACTACCTGGGCTGCAGGGCGCAGCCGGCCTGCGATGCCCGGGTGCCGAGCTACTGAAGACAGTGCGACAGAACCCGGCATTGAAATCGGCCCCAAAACCAAGATCATGTACGGAGTCGGTACGGGCGTGCCCGGTTCGTGCCCGGACTCAGGGAATTTTCCCGCCTTCCGGGCCCGAAGTTCGAACGTCTGCTCCACGAGTCGCCCGACCTCGACTCGCTGCAACGAAAAACCCCAGCTCACCGAGGGTGAACTGGGGTTCTATCGAGTGCGCACGAAGGGATTCGAACCCCTAACCTTCTGATCCGTAGTCAGATGCTCTATCCGTTGAGCTACGCGCGCTTGCGACGTCCTCGATAGTACACGCCCGGGGGCTCTGGTCGAAAATCGGTATTGCGGGAGAGGGGTCGTTGGGGGGTCGTTGGG
>NZ_BAAAQN010000026.1:0-135680 GCF_039531695.1 Catenulispora yoronensis | reverse complement strand
CGTCGGGGAGGCGCTGGCCGACTGGGGCGGGAAGATCGCCGAGGTGGCGAACGATCTTGCTCCGTTCCTGGACGTCTTGGCGCTGGCGACGTCTTGGATCCCGGGTGTGGATGTGATCACCGCCGGCTTGGCCGAGGCGGACAATCTGATCGCGTTGGCGGGCACCGGGATGCAGATTGTCGGCGACGGGATGCAAGGCCATTGGGGTGACGCTCTGATGGGGGCCGGCATGCTCGGCGCCACGTTCCTGGGTGGCAAAGCGATCTCGAAGCTGGGCGGCAAAGCCTTCGAATCGATGTCCTCGAAGTTCGGCAAGGAAGCCGAGGGCGCGGAGAACGCGGTCGGCACCCGCGCCCGTGCCGCCGAGGGCAAGACGCCTGCGACTGTCGAGGACGACCCGGTCGACGTCGTTTCCGGCTGGATGCTCACGGGCGCGGTCGACTTGGAGCTTCCCGGCGTCCTGCCGGTGCTGCTGCGCCGCGCCTACGCGTCCGGATACGCAACCGGGCACTTGTTCGGTCCCGGCTGGTCCTCGACTCTCGACCAGCGCCTGTCGATCAACGAGGCCGGCATCCATTTTGTGGGCGACGACAGCCAGCGGCTCGACTACCCGCTGCCGTCCGGCGGGCAGGAGGTGCTGCCGGATCGTGGCAGTCGCTGGCCGCTGGTGTGGGACCGGGAGTCCGACGAGATCCGTATCAGCGACCCCTGGTCGGGAGCGGTGCGCCATTTTCCGGTCGCGCATTTCGACAATGAGTTCGCCCAGATCCGCGATCTGACCTCGATCACGGACCGCAACGGCAACCGCATCACCATCCTGCGGGATCAGGACGGCTCGCCGACAATAATCGAACACCCGGGCTACCGCGTCGCGGTGGATACGGTGGCGACGGCCGGCGGACCGCGAATCGAAGCTCTGCGGCTGTTGGAGCATGGTGGCGCCGAGCAGGGCATCGTGGTCAGACGGTTCCAGTACGACGCGCACGGGCGTCTGACCGGCGTGGTGAATTCCTCGGGCCTGCCCTTCATCTATGAGTGGGACGAGAACGACCGGATCACCGCGTGGCGCGATCGCTCCGGCTACCGATACGGATACCGGTACGACGCCATCGGCCGAGTCGTCCAGGGTGAGGGCCGATTCCTGGCGGGATCGTTCGCCTATGACTCGGCGAACCGCACCACTGTCCACACCAACTCCCTGGGACACGTCACCACCTTCGTCTACGACGAGCACGGCCACGTCTGCTCCGAGACCGATCCACTGGGCCACACCACCGTCACCGAGACCGACCGCTACGGTCGGATCCTGGCGCAGGCCGACGCCCTCGGTCGCGCGACCACGTACCACCGCGACAGCGCTGGTGACGTCCGCCGGGTCGTCGCCCCGGACGGTGCCGTCACCGAGATGGACTACAACGACCACCGCCGAGTGGTCACCGCTGTCGAACCCGACGGCGCGGTCTGGCGTCGCGAATACGACGACCGTGGCAACGTGCTCAGGAGGACCGATCCCGCTGGAGCGGTGACTCGATTCGAGTACGCCCCTACTGGGGCCTTGGCCGCTCTCACGGATCCCTTGGGCGCGGTCACCCGGTTCGGAACGGACGCTGCCGGCCTGGTGGTTGCCGTCACCGATGCTCTCGGTTTCACGAGCCGGGCCACCCGCGACTCGGCGGGCCGGATCGTGGCGTCGATCGACGCCCTGGGCGCCACGACTCGCTACGCATGGAACCACGACGGTATGCCGATATCCCGTACCGATCCCGATGGCGCGACCAGCCAATGGCGGTATGACACCGCAGGCCGGCTGGTAGAAGCCATCGATCCGATCGGCGCCGTCACCGCTTTCGAACCTGGTCCGATGGGAACGCTGGTCGCACGGACCGGTCCGGACGGCGCCCGCTACACCTTCGCCTACGACAGCGAGTTGAACCTTCAGAGGGTCGTCCGACCAGACGGAGCCAGCTGGGACTACGGCTACGACCCGGCCGGACGGCTGATCGCCGAGTCCGACTTCATCGACCGTCGTCTCGGCTATGAATGGGACGCGGCCGGCAATCCCGCGGCCCGCACGAACGGTGCCGGGCAACGGATCACCCTGGAATGCGATGCTGCCGGCCGCGTAACCACCAGGCGTACCCCTGAAGGGGTCTACACCTACGTCTATGACACAGTCGGACGGCTGGCATCGGCGACGACCCCTGCAAGTGCCCTGAGTTACCGACGGGACTCGGTGGGCCGGGTACTTGCCGAAACCGTCGACGGGCGCACCACGCACTACGACTACGACGCGGTCGGACGTCGAGTCCGCCGGAGGACCGCGTCGGCGGCCGAATCCACGTGGACCTACGACAGCGCCGGTCGCCCGATCGGGCTGACCGCGGGCGCCACGCGGCTCGACTTCATGTTCGATGAGGCCGGTCAGGAGATCGAACGTATCGTTGCTGGCGGAGCTCGGCTGAAACGGCGCTTCGATGTCGCGGGGCGGCCGGTCGCCGAGGACCTGATTGTCGGGCCGGTGGGTGCAGCCGGGGACGAGCCGGGCAATGTTGTCGCGACTCTTAGCCGGACCTGGAGCTGGCGTGCTGACGGGGTGCCGAACGAGATCCATGACACGCTTCGAGGCACTCGGCGCATTGTCTCCGACAGGGCAGGCCGGGTGGGAACCGTATCAGCGTACGATTGGACGGAGAGTTACGCGTACGACTCCTTCGGAGGACTCGCGGCCAGCACCGATACGCGCTTCGACGATGCGGTGGTCGCGAGTCGATCGAGCGGAAGCCAAGGAACGCCTGAGCGCCGGGCCGGACGGGTCCACCACGACTACGACGCGGCGGGCCGGCTGGTACGGACCATTCGCAGGACACTGGACGGCCGTCGGAGGACGTGGACCTACACCTGGAATTCTCAGGACCAGTTGATCGAGGCGGAGACTCCCGACCATGGCGTCTGGCGCTACAGCTACGACGCGGTCGGCCGTCGCACCAGCAAGGCCCTGGTCGTGGAGAACGGCCTTGCCGACCAGGCACAAGTGCGAGCGGTCTATTCGTGGGACGGTCCTCGCCTGATCGAGGAACTGACAGGTGATGACGCCCTCGTTACGGCTCTGACCTGGGACTACGATCCCGGCTCGGTCCGTCCTGCGACGCAGCGCCGCCGCACCTGGGCGAACAGCGAAAACACTGCCGCCGTCGATGAGGCCTTCCACGCCATCATCACCGACCTGGTCGGTACCCCGACCGAACTCGTCGGGACGGATGGCAGGATCGCCTGGCACATCACCAGCACCTTGTGGGGCCGCACGGTGTCGACCAGTGCTGATGACTCGGTCGACTGCCCCCTGCGTTTTCCCGGCCAGTACCACGACGCCGAGACCGGCCTGCACTACAACTTGTTCCGGTACTACAGCCCCGATCTCGCCGAATATCTCACGCCTGATCCGTTGGGTTTGGCGCCGTCACCTCATGACCACGCATACGTGACCAACCCGCTGATCGCCATCGATCCGTTCGGGCTGTATGAGAACCCTGGCTCTGACGCGGCGGGCAAGCAGCCACCGAAGGAACCGGTCTACGAGAATCCTGGGCATCACGATCCATACGGCGGCCCTAATGCGTACATACCGAGCAAGGCTGTGATCACGCCCGACGCGGAGGAGCAGTTTGCCCGGAGTGTCCAGGTCGGCGACACTCGCTGGACGAAGATCGGCACCGGCAAGAAGGCCGTCTACTATCGGTACTTCCAGCACGAAGACAACGTCTGGCACTGGAGCGGAAGCAGTATCGGGCGAACTCTGAGTGGACAAGACGTCAAGATCCCCGAGAACCACATCCCCGTCGATGTCCGAAGGAGCTAGGAATTGCGCTTCACCACTGACGACAGCGCGTTCGGCGTTCTGGTGTCTCCCCGTCCCGGCTACGGCCTGTTCCGCTTCCAGTTGCTCCTCAACGGTGAGCTGATCGGCGACGCTGAACCCGGCATGCTCGGTTCCGCGATGGCGCGGCTGAACGGGCTCGCTGTGCTGGACGATCCCCGGCTCGAAGACCCGACGGCAGATGCAGCGGCGACTTTGGAGCTGCTGCTCGCCGACGAGGATCTCGGCGATCCCACGTTGTTCGCCGTCGCGGAGTCGTTGGACCGGTGGCATGTACGTGCGTACCGTTTCGCTGACCAGGTGGCCTTCCTCGCGGCGCCGGTTCCAGAGGAGGACGGCGCACCGCTGGGCCCAGTGTCGGTCTCCGTGGTGAGTTTCGCAGAGTACGAGCCCATCGCCACGGAGGCTCGGCGATACTGGCGCGGTTCATAGGGCGTCCCTGTGCTTGGGCAGTCCGTCGCGGGCTACCAGCTTGTCCAAGGTGATGAATCCGTCACCCCGTCCACACGGTCAGCGCCGGCTCAACATCACTCAGCCGCAGATACGCATTCCGCAGCCGGAACAACGGCATCGGTTGCGTCGTCAGGTTCGACAGGATCGCCAAGTCCAGATGCAGCGTTCCCTCCGCCCCGCTCGGTGGCGCCGCGTTGAACCAGGCGCGTGTTGCTGTGTCCCAGGCGGCGATCATCTGGGGCAGGGGGTCGCCGGTGCCGGTTGCTGTCACCTTGATCGGCTTGGGTGCTTGGAAGAACAGCGGTAGGCGGATGGGGGCGAGGTCGGGTGTCAGGCGGTAGCTGTAGGACAGTTCGGCTTGGATGGTGAGGGGGCCGCTGTCGGTGGGCAGGGCTGCGAATAGTTCGGTGAACAGGCGCTCGAATTGGGCTTCCAGGGAGCGGGGGGTGGTGGAGCCGCCGAGGGTGCCGATGTTGACCGGTGTGGTGTGATCCAGGGTCGGGAGCAAGGGGTCTGCGAAGCGCGATTCCGGTGTGGTGTAGACGAACGCCTCGGCGGTCGGGTGGCCCGGGACGAGTTCGGCGTTGCGTGTGATGCGGGCGCTGGCCCAAGCGTCCTGGCGTTGGAAGACGTCCAGCGATGGCAGCACCATCGTCCGCTCGGCGATCTTCTGTCCTTCGGCCTCCGTCAGATACGTGTCCGTGGTTCCGTGCAGCACGTAGCAGAAGGCGAACACACCCGGCTCGGTCACCGTCTGTCGCACCGCCTCGTATCGCTCCGGGTCCACCAGCACCGTCGGTGCCGTGAGGCCCGGCGGCAGCGCGCCGCGCACCGTCAGCAGCAGCGCCCGCACCGTGCCCAGCGGCGCCGACGGGTCCGGCTTCTCCACCGCTCCCTCGGACACCTCGAACGCGTATGTCAGCTCCTGCGCCCCGACCAGTGCCGGCCCGCTACGCCCGATACGCAGCGCTGCCGCAGGGCTCGTGGACGCCGACGTCGACGTGATCCGCTCCAACAAATTGACGAACGACCGCGCCGCGATATCAGCCCTCTTCAAATCCTCATGATTCGTAGTCGTCGCGTCGACCGCCGCCAGGTACTGGTCCATGTCTGGCCGTACCTGCGGATACACCGTCATGAACTCCGCCAGCTGCGGGAACACGTCCGGCGCGGGCGCGGCCTTCGCGGCGGCGGCCAGGTTGAACTCCACCCGCCCCAGCACGCGGTCCTGCTCGTAGTGGAATGGCAGCGACCAGGCGAACGAGTACGTCCACGCGGTCAGCGCCGCCAGGTCCGTCCCCTGCGGAGCCGACGCCGCCCCGGTCTGCCCGGTCATCGCCGGCCCGGTGGGGAACGACCGCAGCACCAGCGGCACCGGGAACGTCCCGAGGTCGCTCGCCAGCAGCCCGGCCGGGTCGTCCGGCAGCACGAACGACAGCCAGCTCGAAGCCAGGTACCCGTCGATGCCCGCCGGCTTGACGATCTGGTGCTCGATCGCCGACGGCTCCCACGCCAGGTCCAGCTCCACCGCGCCGACCACCGCGCCGTCGCGGCTGTACGTCTCCGGCGCGCCCAGCAGGATCGGCAGCGGCACCGCGGAGGCCGTGCGCAGATCCAGCTTCGGCGAGCTCAGCGTGATCTCGCTGCGCGATTCCCCTTCCGCCGCCTTGTCCAGCACCCCGCCGAACAGGCGCGGTTGCTCGGCGGCGCCCGGATCGTGGATGTCGGCGCGGACGTCGGCCCGGAACTGGATTCCCGCGCGGACGCTGTAGGCGTTGCCCAGGCTGTCGAGGAGCTGCTGACGGAATGCCTCGCGCACCGCCGCCGGGTCCGGCGACTGCCCGGCGTAGAGCGGCACCATCAGAGCACTGATCCAGTCGGCCAGCGTCTTCTTCGCCCGCAGGATGCGGCCCAGGTAGTCCAGCGAGTCGGCGACCTTCGCGGTCACGATCTGCAACGCCGCGACGAACGACGGCGTCAGCGTCCCGTCCACCGCGTCCACGAGCGTGCGCAGCCAGACGTCCAGGTCCACGTCCGCGAAGTCGAGTTTGCGCGTCGGCGTCGTCGGGATGCCCGACACCGGCGAGTAGTCGTAGATCGGCACAGCCTGTCGGCTCACCAGCGTGTTCGACACCGGGCGCGGCGCGAACAGCTCCGGCGCGCCCGGATTGGTGACCGTGTAGGAGATGGGCTGCGCGTTCCCGGTCCCGACCCGCACCGCCCACAGCGTCGAACCGTCGCGCGCCGGCGAGGCCGCGGCCCGGTCCACGCCGACGGCCACCTTGTAGCGGTACTGCCCGGCGACGCTGAACGCGGTCTCGAACGCGCTCGCGAAGCCCGTCAGCCCGAGCGTCGAGTCGGTGCCGCTGCCGTGGGTGGCGGGTGCGACGACGCTGCTCGTGCTCCGGATCCCGGCCGTGGTCCGCAGTTCGCCGAGCACCGCCGCGCTGACCCGTTCCAGGGTGAAGGCGGTCTCCAGTCGGCAGATCTGCTCGCCGTTGAGTTGCGCCGCCGACAACGGGAAGGCGAGCACGAGCGTTGCCGACGGCGCCGACACCGACGTTCCGCCCGCCGCGCGGTCGGCGAGGAAGGTATAGATCGAGGCCTGGTCCTGGTACAGCCAGCCGAGCAGCACCTGCCAGTGCGTGCCGGTGAGCGGCAGAGCGTCCTTGACCAGCGTCGAGGTCACCATGGCCCGCATCTGTGCCGGGTCGTAGAGCTGGTAATACAGGGAACTGTAGACGCCGAGGTCGCGGCTGGCCTGCTCGATGACCGACGACGTGTAGGCGGCGGTCGAACCCGACGTCGGGAACGAAGCCGAGCCGGAGTACGTAGGCTGATTCGCCCCGGTGGCCACGCCGGTCAGATTCGTCACCGTGAGCGTGTACTCACGCCCTGCGGGCATCGCCGAGGCGAGCGTGAGCACGACCGCGCGGCCGTCCCCGCTCGGCATCGCCGATATCACCGGGATCGGCGCCCCCGATTCCGCGGCCGCGACCTGATAGTTCGCGGCATCAGCCGCCGACCCGGCAACGAGCGGATCGGTGAATCGCGCCGTGACCTGCGTTCCCGAGCCATTGGCTTCCGCCCGATAAAGCCCCTGATACGGGGTCGGGTCGAACCCGAGCGGCACCTCCAGCCGCGCCGACCCGGACTCGCCCCCGATCCGCCACGACGCGGCGACCGACGGCCAGGATCCCAGGCCGATCAAGGCATCTGTGTATCCGGTCAGCTGCGGCGGCAGGTTCAGCGGCTCGATCGAGCCTTCTTTCGGCTGCTCCAGGTTGGTGATCAGGGTGTTGCCGTAATAGTCGAGCCACATGTACTCGACCTGAAGGATGGAGCCCATCCCGCGATAGGGGCTCTCCGCCGGATTCGGCATTCCCAGCTCGGCGGTCGCGATGCCGGTCGCGAACCGCGACGCCGGCAGCGCCTGCCGGTAGTCCCAGGTCGAACTCTGGGTCGCGACCCGCACCTTGCCAGTGTTCTTCGGCGCCTTGCCATGTGCCGCTTCGCCCTGCGCCGCCTTGCCCTGTGCTGCTTCGCCCGGTGCCGCCTCGCCCGCAGGCGTCGTCGGCCCGGCCGGAAGCCCGTAGTCGCTGAGCTTGTAGAACAAGTTGTCGGCCAGCCGGTAGCCCAGCAGGCTGAAGTTGTTCCAGGCCAACACTTCGCCGTAGTTGTTGGAAGGGGTCGGCTGCAACGGCACCGGAATCGGCTTCGACCGCGAACCCGCCACCGCCGTCGTTCCCGGCGCCACGGTCGCGGTGCGCACGGTCGGTCCGCCGGTGATGGCGAGCGGCTGCCCGGGCTGGAACAGGTTCGTCGTCGTCGCGTTGGCGTGCGCGAGCGCTGTGAGGTCGACGCCGTAGTACTTCGCGACCTTGTCCAGCGTCATGGTGTTCGTCCCGCCGGCCTGGATGGTCTGGTCGGGGACGTAGACCGCGCACAGCCCCGGGAACCGCGCGGGCAGCGTGCCGCCGTACTGCTGGTTCGCCGAAGTCAGGGCACCGACACTGGTCGTGAGGTGAAGGGCGACCTCGGACGGCGTCATCCCGTTCTTCGGGACCTGATACACGCCGCCGGTGATCGCCACCGGGCCGCCGACGCGCAGCGGGACCATGCGGTTGGCCCGCGCCAGGTCCCCGACGTCCGAATACGTCCGTTCGGCCAGCGTCGCGAGCGACTCCCCGGAGGTCGAGTTGACGGATTCCTCCGGCGGGTTCGCCTCGGCGATGACGACCGCCTGCGCGAGGTCCATGCTCAGGCTGGTGACGGCGGCGTTCATGTAGTCCTGCACCCGGTCCGAGGCGGTGCCGGTGCCGGCGGTGTAGAGCACGACCAGCGAGACGGTCGCCTCGCCCCGGTCGTTGAACAGCCGGTCGGGCAGCCCGCGCCGGTTCGCGCCGTCGAAGTAGTACAGGAAGAAGCCGCCCGCGCGGGTGATGCTCGCCTCCCACAGCAGCCGCACGAACGCCGACGGCTTGTTGAGCATCAAAGCGCCATCGGCAGCGGAGGTCTTGGCGCCCGGTACGGCCAGGGCCGATGCCGGAGGCCGTGTCTCAGTGGACAGATTCACCTGAGCGATACCGAACGTTATCGTCGGCTGGTGGTCGCTTTGCAGCGCCTGGCCGGCGCCCGCGGCAGTGGTGTCGGTCGAGTAGGCCAGCGTCACGCGGTCGAACGCCGCGTCGTTCGCCCCGATCTGGTCGACGATCCGCTCCAGCAGCACGACGTCCGCGCCACCGGCGCCGAGGATCTCGTACGTGTCGTCCGTGGCCGGGCTGCCCGCCACCGCCGGGACCTTGCGCACCGTGAACGACACCATCGTCGCCCAGCCGTGCGAGGCCACGTCCGACGTGGTCGTCGCGCCGCTGGCCTCGTCGTAGGCCGCCACCCGCACGGCGAAGCGCGGCGCGCTCCGGTCCGGGACGCTCGGATCGGCCAGACCCACCAGCGCGTCCGGCAGAGTCCTGATCCGCAGATCCTGCACCTGGTCGGACTTCGGCGCCGGGCCGTAGGGCAGCGTCAGCGGCACCGGAGTCTGCCAGGACGTGGCCGCGGTCAGCGGATAGGCGGCCATGGCGCTGGACGTCATCGCTCCGGCGCCCAGCGAGTTCATCGGCACGACGATCGGGTTGGCGGCCGCGAGCTTCGCGTAGTGCACGCGGTCGGCGTCCACACTCCCCGGCACCAGCCGGAACGCCATCCCGTTGCCGGCGATCGCCACCCAGCTCGGTCCCGGCGGCGGCTCGACGACCACGCCCCATTCCGGGCCGGGCGGATCCATCACGTCCGGTACCGGGAACTGCTGGCCGGTCAGCGCGAACAGGCCCGCCATCGGCGGCAGCTGATACGTCGCGGGCGTCTCGCCGGAGACCCAGATGCCCTTGCGGTTCGGCGTGATCCGCTGGGCCGGCAGCCGGGTGCCGTGCATCGAGTAGCGGCCCGCCATCCGCGACAGCTGGTGGATCCCCAGCGTGCGCTGGATCTCGGCGAGGATCGCGCCGACCCGGTACTGCGGCAGGTGCGGCACATCGACCCAGGAGGCCTCGGTGCCCGGCGTGCCGACGGAGAACAGGCCCTGGACGGTCGCGTTGCCCGGCCAAGTGGCCAGCGCGGCCGTCGTGGTGGCGGTCCGCGTCGCGATCGAGGCCAGCGTCTCCCCGGACGCCGCGGTGAAGGCGAAGCCCGGCAGCACGAGGATCGCGTTGTCGGCGAGCAGACGCTGCTGGGTGAGCACCGAACCCTTGTCCAGCAACAGGCTCAGCGGGATGCCCATCGCGAGCGCCACGTCGGCCAGGCAGTCGTCGGGCTGGACCACGTACGGCGGCAGGCCGGTGTAGGTGATCGCTTCGCCGGCCCGCAGGATCGGCCGGTTCGCGTTCTGCTCGGCGAGCTTGCCGCCGGTGAATCCGGGCTGGCCGCCGGAAGCATAGGCCTGATTCGCCGCGAGCGTGGTGAAGGTGCTGCCGCTGCCGGCGCGGCAGGTGATCAGCGGCGTCAGGACCGTGTGTCCGGCGCGCAGCAGCCGGGTGTCGGCGAACAGGCCGGGGGCGCCGGACAGGAAGTCGGCGAACCGGACCCGGAAGACGTCGGCGGCGATGGCGCGCAGCGTCTGTCCGGCCTGGACGGTGTGCGACACGCCCCGGTAGACGATGGTGGCGCCGGGCTGGAGCAGCTCGACGTCGGCGGCGTCGGTCATGGCCAGCTCGGTGGCGCTGACTCCGGCGCCGACCCCGGCTCCGGCTCCGGTGCCCGCCTCGGCCCCGGACCCGGCGCCGAGCCGGTCGGCCAGCGTGTCGAGGCTGTCGCCGGTGCCGACGGCGATGGCCGAGGCGATGGTCAGCACGGCCCCGCTCCGCAGCGCGCGCCCGGAGTTGGCGGCGAACAGGTCGGCGACCGTGAACCGGTCGTCGCCGGTCAGCTGGCCGGTGGCGTTGACGTCGTCGGCGACGCCCTGCGGCGTGGCCGACGCGGTGATCTCGTACTTGAAGTCGCGCAACGAGTCCAGCGCGCACTGTGTCATCTGCCGGGCCAGCAGCAAGTAGTAGTCGGAGAACACCCACTGCGCCATCGACATCGGGCCGGCCTCGCGCGTTTCGCCGACGGCTGTCGGCTGGTCGGCGACCTGGACGGCGAGCTCGTCGAAGTACTCGCGCAGGTATTGCACGGTGGCGTCGGTGAGCGAGTTGTAGTTCTCGAAGGTGTAGTCGAACGGTGAGATGTACGTGCTGTAGCCCTTGGCGCTGATGTGGATGCCGGGCGGCATCGGGAAGGACGTGGCGCTCGGCGTTCCGGATCCGGTGGGCTGGAGCAGCTCGATGCGGAACTGCTTCAGCATGAACGCCTCGATGTCCGCGGGGATGATCGGGACCTGATTCCCTTCCCGGCTGACGAGCACGCTGTCGCGCAGTCGCGACAGTTCGGCTTCGGTGACGATCCGCTGGTCCAGGTTCTCCGGTGTCACCGAGCCGTCCTGGACGGCGCTGACCGCCCAGCGCAGCACCATTTTCGTCAGTGTCTCGAACGCGGTGTCCGGGCCGGGGGAGGCGTTCTGGACCAGCGTCTCGTGCAGCGTGCCCTCGTCGGCGGAGACGGTCTCGATGAGCGGCAGCAGGACGTAGCAGACGGACTGCTTGGCGGCCGAGCCGCTGGTGTCCCACTCGTTGTGGGCGATGGTCAGGCCCGGCGCGAGCCAGGCTTTCAGGTTCTTGACACCGGTGCTCGACGGGAGCAGCCGGGTCCAGTCGACGGGGGTCGCCGCCGCGCTCAGGGCGGCGGCAGCTGCGGAGGTCGCGCCGGGCCGGGAGGAAACGCGCAGTGCGCGCGGTGCCGGTCCGGCCGCGACGGTCCACGGCGGCGTGCCGGTGTTGGCGATCGTGAACGCCTCTTGCAGCCGCATCGAGAAGCTGAACGACAGCCGGATCGAGAACAGCCCGAGGTCGATGCTGACCGAGGCGTTGACGTCCACGGACACGATGACGGTGATCGTCATCGAGACGTAGGACTCGTAGGTGAGCTGGAGCGTCACGGCGAAGGCGACGTCCACTTCGGCCTTGATGACCGAGAAGTCGACGCTGCCGTAAAGGCGCCCGGAGATGGCGACCGCACCGCGCAGCCAGAAGTAGTAGCCGTCCTGTACCTGGGCCGGCGCGGCCGAGGTCGTGGCCGGCGTGTACGGGTTGAACGTGGCGAGTACGCCCTCGACGATGCCGCCGGCGGTGAGACTGAACCCTGCTTTGAGCGGCCCGTACTGGACGGATTTGCCGAAGCCGAGCGTGAGCCCGAGGCCGAAGACGAGCACAGGGGAGAAGGTGCCGTTGAGCGTCTGCGGCACCCGGTCGCTGGTCGTCCCGGACAGCTTGCCGAAGTAGAACCCGCCCGAGCCGGTCACCGGGATCCCCGGCGCGATGACGCCCTCGACGGTGAACGACCGCGAGAAGTCGCCGTTCCAGGGGAAGCCGACGTCGATCTGGAAGTCGCCGTTGGTGTAGACGGCGACGGCGACGCTGGGCAGCGTGAGCGTGCAGGCACCGAGCTCCACGCGCCGCATCTGGTCGGGCAGGGTGAGTTCGGCCTGGTAGACGCCGACGGTCTCGGACACCTGCCGGTACATGATCTGGAAGTCCAGGCCGCTGAACACCTTCGCGGCCGGCCCGGCCAGCGCCAGCCGCAGCGCGTACAGCGAGGGGTCGTTGAAGACGGTCTGCACGGTCAGCAGGTAGCCGGTGGCGCCGTTCTCGTCCTCGAACCGCAGGACGCCCATGTCGGCGCCGATGATCCAGGCCGACGCCGGGCTGAAGTACTGGGCCGGGAGCGGCACCTGGCCGGGCACGGTGTCCGGCAGGTCGGCCGCCATGATCTCGATGGCGTTCTGCACGCTCTGCGCGGCGGCCAGGCCCGGGACCTTCACGTGCTGGCCGAGCGCGAGCATGCGCAGGTCGAGGTACTCGTTGCCGGTGCCGGGCGGCGCCGGGGCCGCGCCGGGCGCGGCGGCGTCCCAGGGTCCCAGGCTTCCGGCGTTCCCGACCGCGCCGTCGCCGATGTTCCAGGGGAACGAGCCCTTCAAGGTGACGGAGACCTTGCGCGCGGCCTGGTCGTCGTAGAGCACTGCGATGCTGTCGATCCGGGCGAAGCCCAGCTCGATCGGGCCGATGTCGATGGTGAAGGAGACGGTGTTCTCCGCCTCGTTGGTCGGATTGAACCGGTATTCCAGGGCCAGGCCGCCGACCGGGACGGCGTTGAGGATGCTCCACGGCGCCTCCAGGGCGAACCGGGAGCCCGTCGCCCACGACACCATGTCCTCGATCATCGAGCCGATCGTGGTGGTGTCGCCGAACTTCAGCGTCGCCAGGTACGCGCCGCCGGCGCCCTGCTGGACGACCTTGCCCTCCAGGGCGCCCCACTTGATGCCGTACTCCAACGTGTTCGGCCGGTAGTCGCCGTAGACGGTGAGGTCGATGCCGTGCCACATGATCTCGGCGGACAGCCGCGCGGAGTAGCCGGCCGGCATCTCGTCTGTCTTAGTGGCCTGATAACCAAGGGCGAGTTCGCCCCGGATCTGGAGGTCCTCGCCGCCGAGGAACGGGACGGTCCACCAGTCGGCGGTGCGGCCGCTGAAGCTGTAGGAACCCGCGGTGTAGGCGACGGTGAGCGCGAGGTCGGCGATCGCGTAGTCGCCCTCGACGTGCCAGCCGGCCGGCAGGAACTCGGTGATCAGGGTCCCGAGGTCGATCTCCGTCTCCGGCGGCTGGACCACGCCGAATTCCCAGCCCTCGTCGGTGTCGTAGGACCCGTACACGGTCAGCTGCACGTCGGTGTCGACCGTCACCAGGCCGGTCAGGTTGCCGGAGGAGGTGGCCGGGTCGCCGGAGGCCGCGAACTTCAGGGCGTCGATGGAGAACAGCGTGGTGCCGCCGACGGTGACCGGCCAGGCGACGTTCAGGTCGCACTGCACGCGGTAGTCGCCGGACTCGGGCTTGAAGAAGGCCTGGAAGTCGGTCACGGCGAGGGAGTCGGGGATGCCGAGGTCCACACCGGGGGCGAACATCGCCACGATGTCGCCGATCCGCAGCACGCCGGAGACCAGGGCGCCGGACAGCGTCAGCCCGGGCCCGGAGGCGTTGAGCTGGACCGTGCCGGGGTTCTTCTCGTCCCCGAGCGTGAACACGCCGGTGACGCTCCACACGGTGGCGCGCTCGGCCGGGACGGCCGGTGACAGGACCGTGACTTGCGCGGTGATCTCCTTCAGCGCGAGCGTGTCCAGCAGCGCCACCTCGGAGGTGGTGCTCATGGTGAAACCGACGTCGGTGACCTGGCCGGCGTCCTCGTCGTAGACGAGCTGCACGTCGCGCAGCGCGAAGCCGGACAGCAGGGCGAACGGCTCGGGCAGGGCCCGCACCAGGTCCACGCCGCCGGCCAGCTGGTAGAACATCCGGATGCTGGGATACGGCTCGGCGAACAGGCCGACCAGCTGCCAGATCCCCTCGGCGGCGGGCAGCCGGAACGCCAGTTCGACGCCGGTTCCGGCGCCGGCCAGGTGGCCGCCGATCGCGGCGACCGAGGGAACGCCGAGATCGGGGACGTAGAACTGGGCGAACGGCTGCTCCAGCACCACCCACGGCACCGGTCCCACGTTCCAGCCGCCGGTGGCGTCGTAGCGGCCGTCGGCGATGACAGTGCCCTGCGGCGCGGTGAAGGTGATGGTCGCGGTGAACGGGATGCCGAGCATCTCGGTGCGCCCGGTGGCGACGATCCGCTGGAGTTCGCTCTCGCTGGGCAGCGCGACGACGTCGGCGTCGGTCAGCACCAGCCCTTCCTTGCCGAGCAGCTCGGTGTAGAACTCGTTGATGCCGCCCTCGGGGAAGGCGCCGGGCACCACGTCGAGGGTGTCGGCCGGGGAGAGGCTCTGCCTGAGCCGGTAGTAGGTCGCTTCCAGGACGGTCGGTTCGGCCGCTCCGGCCCGACCCGCGTGATCGGCATGAGCGCCGTGAACCTCGTGGTGCCCATGCCCATGCTCACGCCCACGCCCCGGGCCCTCGTCCGAGATCGGGGTGCGATTATGGGTCATGACATACTCGGCGAACGCCGACCCCAGCCGCAGCTTGTCATTGGCGGGAACCGCGTAGAACCCCTTCACCTTGCGGTAGTACCGGTGCAGTGCGCCGTTGTCCTCCTCGTCCCAGTACTGTTTCACCGTCCTGGCGGCGCGGTCCGGCGGCGCGTTCCCGTCGGTGATGTCCCACTGGCCGAGCTCCTCCTGGATCTGGTTCGCGGCCTCCTGGATCCCTTCCGGAACGGTGGAGGGATAGTTCCGCCATACCTGCCAGGCCTGCGTCTCCGTGTCCACGTAGCGGACCACGTCGGTCGGGTACTGGAACCAGCCGCCCTCGACGCGGCCGGCGTGGAAGTAGGGGCGGGCGAGGCTGACCGCGATGTTCCCGGTGTTCTGGCCCTCGAAGAACGACGGCCATCCGCTGTTCGCCATCGACCACACGAACAGGGGCTGCGGGACCGAGCCGACGGCCACCAGCACGACCCGGCCCGCCGCCGCCTTGGCCCACGTCACGTCCTCCTGGACGCCGGCCAGCGTGGCCGGGGCCCAGCGGACGCGGTACTGGTCCTCCAGATGCCGGGCGGCCAGCCAGTCCCGCCGGGCCGTGGCGCCGTCGACCCTGGACCGCGCCACGGCCCGGGCGCCGGGCTTGGTCGACCGCCGGGAGATCGCCTGCTGGGCCTGGGACTCGGACTGCGAGAACCCGCCCTGCATCAGGTCCCTGAACTGGTCTTGCTGCTCGACGTCGTCGAAGGTGTCGCAGAGCAGGATGACGACCGGTTTCCGGCCGGGCTCCACGGCCCCGGTCGTGGTCCGCTGCGAGGCCAGCGCCGCCGTGACCAGTTCGAACAGCGTCTCCTCGATGGGCTGGCGCAGCGGACTGTCCTGCGACCGGATGCTGTAGGTCGGCAGCAGCGCGATCTCCAGGGCCGGATTGGTCACGTACTTGATGATCTCGGCCTGCGTGTGGTAGGTCGAGCCGACCGGATAGGTCGCCTCGAAATCCGGCCTCGACGGGTCGGGCAGGAAGAACGCGCGCTGGTCGAACTGCCCCTCGCCCAGCGCCGGCTGCTCGTTCAGGACGATCCGCAGCCCGCCGCCGGTGAACGGCTCGTCGGGATGGGCCTGGAACTGCTCCGGCGACGGCCAGCGGTACGGTTGGAGCACCAGGAACCGGCTGGTGTTGAGCCACAGCGCG
This sequence comes from Catenulispora yoronensis, assembly GCF_039531695.1. Taxonomy (NCBI): domain Bacteria; kingdom Bacillati; phylum Actinomycetota; class Actinomycetes; order Catenulisporales; family Catenulisporaceae; genus Catenulispora; species Catenulispora yoronensis. The sequence continues at coordinate 119,600 of NZ_BAAAQN010000026.1, read as the reverse complement.
AGGTTGGCGAAGCCGTCCTCCTGGGTGCCGTCGCCGTCCATGCCGCCGGTGAAGCCGAACGCCACCCGCGGCCCGGTCAGCGCGCCGTTCTCCAGAGCGATGCACTGGATGGCGACCCCGTTGACCGTGCCGGTGTTGCCGTTTTGAAGCTCCGGGATCAGCTTGCGGAGCTTGTCGATCGTGGGTGTGTCGTCCTCGGGGGAGGGACGGTAGTGCAGCTCGATCCGCCCGATGAACCCGAAGCCCTCGGCGGGCTGCCCGACGTTCGCGCACAACGCGTACATGATGTTCACGGTCGAGGCCTGATGGCCCGAGCCGAGCGTCCCGGCGACGTACATCCGGACGGTCGCGGTCTGCCCGGTCGGGGCCTGCCGCAGCCGGGACCGGAACGCCGTCAGGCTCTCGTCCACCCGCAGCTGCGCGGTCTTGTTGCAGACCGTGGCGGCCAGCGCCATCAGCCCGTCGAAGCTGAACCCGTTGCTCACGACGCCCCTCCGTCATCCTTGCGGTACATCGCGTACCAGCCGAGCCCCGACGCCTCGCCGCTCCCGGCCGGGTCGCCGAACAGGGTGAACAGCGTCGAGCCGGGCGGGATCGACAGCAGTCCGTAGAGCTTGAGCGCGATCTCGGAGAACAGCAGCAGGAACGCTCCCGCCCCGGTGTCGTACAGCAGCCTGATCTGCCCGACCGACAGCTTCAGCACGTTCTGCAGGCCGATCAGCTTGGCGCCGCCGTCGCTGCCGGGCAGGCTCAGCGCCACCGCGGCGTGGTAGGCGCGGGCGCTCTGCCGGTCGGGCAGCTGGATCGGGCGCGCGCCCTGGGACGGGTCGGCGGCCCAGGCGGTGAGCAGGCGCGCGGAGAGCCCGGCGCGCCCGGCGAGGTTGCCGGGCGTGCCCAGCGGGAGCCGGTACTCCACGCCCCACCAGCGGCCGCCGCCGACGCCGGTGAGGCGCGCGGCGGTGGCGACCGGGGTGAAGCCGGCGGCCTCCGGCGGGGTCTCGGCGGTGCCGGTGCGCAGGCCCGCGACGTCGAGCGCGAACTGGCGGAACAGGCTGCCGGGCCGCGCGGTGCTGGTGACGGTGTCGAACCGGATCTCGCCGGCCTCCAGGGTCAGGGCGCTGTCGGCGGGCTGGTCCGGCGGGAACGTCATCAGGATGCCGAGGTTGGAGAAGGCCAGTCCGCGGCCCGGTCCTGACGATTCCTCGGTTGCAGGGGTCTGCGAGGCGCTGAGCGGGTCAGCCGTCTGTGACTCCTCGGAGCCGAAGGAGAACACGTCGAACGCGTATTCGCCGCCGGGCGCGGTGGGGTCCAGCACCCTCGGCGTCTTGAAGTCCAGGAACCCGGTCAGGCCGAACCAGGACCGGGCGAGCGTGTCCCCGCTGTCGTGCCGGCCGGTGTCGCGCGTCGACATCACCGCGCCGGTGATCTCCAGTCTGGCCAGGACGTCGTGGTCGAAGAAGAAGACGGTGTCGGCGTCGGTCGCCATGGTGTAGACCGGCTGGCCGTCGTCGCTCTGGAGCGTGCCTTCGAGCACGATCGCGCGGTAGGGGTTGTCCGCGCCGCTCATGCGGTCGACCCGGGTGTCGAACCACGAGGTCGCGGTGAGCTGGGCGTAGCTGTGGAACGCGCCGACCGCGGAGTTGGCGAACACGACCTTCAGCGACAGCAGCCGGAAGTCGTACGTCCGGCCCGTCGCGGGCCGGACCGCCGTCGCGGGCTGCCCGGCCTCCGGCGGGGTGAATGCCGGGTCCTGATAGTCGATCAGGCCGAACAGCGAGCTGGTCCCGCTCAGGGTGGGGCCGGGAACGGGACCGGTCTTGGTCGACACCGGGGTGATCTCGATGCCGAGGTGGTGGGCGTGGAACCCGGCCGGGTCGGTGATCCCGGCGGTGATGCCGACCAGGTCGGCCGGGACCGCGGCGATGTCGGCGCGCAGGACCAGCACGCCGGTCCAGTTCTCGTCGGTGGCGATCCGGCGGAAGTGCTCCAGATCCGGGTCGCCGGTCTTCCACGCGGCGGCGAAGTAGTCCTTGAGCCATTGCGCGAGCACGACCGTCTCGGCCGCGTCGGCCGGGCCCGGGAGCTGTGCCGGCGGCGGCTTGGGGTTGTTGACCAAGTCGGCGGGCGCGGCGAAGGTGCCGGGGGCGGTCCAGCGCTCGGGGTTGGAGAACAGGCCGGCGGCCGGGTTCGCGGGGTCGTAGAGCTTTCCCTTGCGGCCCTTGATGATCAGGACATTGCTGTAGTCGGCGTAGTGGTTGCGGGTGCCGACGTTCGCGGCCAGCTCCCACCCGCCGATGTCCACGGTGTTCGCGAATCCCGGCTGAGTGCCCTGGCACTGGCCGTCCAGCCCGCGGAAGGCCGGGCCGAGCTTGTCGTGGTTGGCCGCGACCAGGAACAGCTCGCCGCTTTGGAACGCTTGTTGCAGCTCCGGGGCCGGGTTGCAGAAGTACATGCCCAGCGGCGGGGTCTGCGCGAGCAGGATCTGGGTCCACTTCCCGCCCTTGACGGTGGCCAGCAGCCCGGAGGACGTGACGGTGGAGTAGACGTCGGTGCCGGACGATATCCCGGCCGGGACGCGGCGGCGGCGCGTCGGGCTGAGGACTTCGCGCTCGAAGTCTTCGGCGTCGGCCGGAGTGAAGGTGCCCGCGCGCAGCGCGCCGGTCGCGGCGTAGGGGAGCAGGGGGAACGGGACCTTGTCCGACAAGGCGTCGGACGGCTTCTTCCAACCCATCAGCTGGGAGCCCAGGTTCCAGATCGGATCGTTCTGCCCGTACAGGGCCGCGCCGTCCGGCTGCGCCACGTAAGGCACGGTCTCGTCGCGGGTGGAGACGACGGTGGCCCAGGACGTCGTGCAGGTGCCGTCGAGCAGCGCCGGGGCGGCGTCGATCGGCGCGGTGAGCGGGGAGGCGTCCGGGAACGGGAAGCGCGGGGCGTAAGCAGGCTGATAGGGCGTGAAGCGCAGGATGTCGCCCTGATGGCTGGTGGTCGCCGGGCGGATCGTGACGATTTCAGTACCCTGCAGGCCGCACATCAGGTCCGAGGGATCGGGGGAGTTCTTCACGCCGAGCTCGAAATCGCCCGACGGGGCCAGCTGCATGGCGCCGCCCTGCCCGGTGCGGCCGGAACCCGGGGTGAAGACCAGGGCGGCGTTGTCCGAGCGGATGTAGAGGATCACCGGCGCGCCTTGCCGGGTGCGGAACGGTGTGTGCAGCACGGTTTGCGCGCCGTTCTCGTCCTTGCCGGTGAACGCCAGCCGGGAGCGGAGGCTCTCGGACGCCGTGGACTTATTCTTGGCGTTCTTGCCGCTGCTTTTCGCCTTGGGCGCGGGGCTCGCCTGACGGGACCAGGTGTTGACCGGATCGCTGGGGTCGACGGCGGCGGCGAAGCGGATCGCGACCGAGCCGCCGTCGGCGAGCCCGAACCACTCGTAGCCGGTCGGCGTGACGTACTGGAACCCCCAGCACGCGTTGTTCAGCAGCGTGTCCCGGCTCGCGCTGTAGTCGAAGCCCAGCAGGCCGACAGTGCCCTGATCGCACCCCAGATCGGCGCCGGGAGCGGCCGGTCCGGCGGGGGCGTGGGCCCCGGTGAACTGGACCGCGCCGTTGATCCGGACCGTGGTCGCGCCGAGCACCAGCCGGGAGCCGTTCGCCACGGTCAGCGCGACCCCGGGGACGATCGGGGCGTCGAGCTGCGTGGTCGCCGCGGTGCCGTCCGCGTTGAGGCCGAGCACCGGGGCGTTGGCCGCGGTGAGTCCGCCCCGGCCGGCCTGCCAGGCGGCCGGATCGGCGAGCCACATCCAGCCGCGCGCCGCGCCGGCGGCCGCGATCCGCGCCAGGACCGCGGCGACGAAGTCCCCGGCCGTCGTGGCGCTCTCGCCGACCGGCCCGGCCGCGTAGACGAACGTGCCGTGCAGCGCGGGGTCCGACCAGGCCGTCCCGAAGTCGATCGTCGTGTACTGATACCCGTTCGGCAGGACCAGCAGCAGCCGCCCCGGTCCGGCGTCGCCCTCGTAGAGCCGGCTGTCGCCGGCGCTCCGCATGAACTTGACGGCCACGCCCGCCCCCTGGGAGTTTCTTCGACTATTGATATGTAGGTCGGTGTCGCGCTGCGAACGTATCGACGAACGGGCAGGTCGGACAAGGTGTGACCGGGGGTGAGCAATCCCCTAGAGGATTGTCTTGCGTATCAGAACCAGCAATATGCTGATGGTGGCGGCCGGCTTTCGCGGCGCCCGCCGCCCCGCCGCGCGTCCGCTGGCGCCGTACCGTCGCGCCGTTGTCGGCCCGCTGTCAGACCCCTGTCAGCCCCGAGGTACCACGGCCACCGGGCAGTCCGCGTGGTGCAGCAGCGCGTGCGTCACCGGGCCCACGCGCATCCCGTGCCGGCCCTCGCCGTGGTGCCGGGCGCCGGCGACGATCAGGTCGGCGTGGCTGCTGGCGGCGGTCAGCACCGCCGACGGGGTGCCGTCCAGGACCCGGTGGCTGGTGCGCACGTCGGGGTGCTTGGCGTGCCAGGCGCGCACCACGGCTTCCAGCGCCGCCTCCAGGTCCTCGGTGGCCCGCTCGGCGGCCTGCCGCACCTCCTCGGTGTCGCCGGCGTAGTCCGCGGCCCACGACAGGTTCCAGACCGACACCGCCTCCAGCCGGGCCCGCCGCCGCGCCGCCTCGGTGAAGGCGAAGTCCAGCAGGTCGTCGGCCGGGTCCTCGATGTCGACGGCGACCAGGACCACGTCCTGCGCGTCGCGCACCGCGCCGCGCACGACCATCGTCGGGACGCAGGACTCGGCCAGCGCGCGCATCGACACCGAACCGAGCATCAGCCCGGAGAAGCCGCCGCGGCCGCGGTTGCCGACGACCAGCAGCTCCGCGCCGCGGGCGATCGAGGCCAGCGAGTCGGCGGCGCCGCCGGACGCTGCCCGCGCCTGCACCTGCATGCCCGGGAACAGCGAGCGCGCGAGCTCGGCGCCGTGCTCGGCGATTTCCTCCGCGGCGCCCCGGACCGCCTCCTCGACCGTGGCCGGCGGGAAGGCCGCCGGGAACCCGGTGGCCGCAGACGACACCGCCGGCAGCCAGTTGTAGGCGTGTACGACGGTCAGCGAGGCGCCGCGCCAGGCGGCCTCGCGGGCGGCCACTGTCAGCGCGCGATCGCTGTGCGGGGTCTGGTCGTAGCCGACGACGACGGTGGACTTCATGGCTCCTCCAAGAGCGCTCACGGCCGCGGTTTCTCCTGCGGTTCCGGCCCTGCGGTTCTTTCGCCTCCACCATCGCGCCGCCGCGCCGGCGGCCCCAGAGGCCCAGGACCCGCGCCGACCCGGGTCCGAAGACGGGGTCGGACCCGGGCCGAAGGTCCCGGTTCAGCGCAGTCGCCGCAGGTAGGGGTCGTGGGCGGCGCGGGGCTCGACCCGGATCCGGAAGTCGGCGGCCACCGCCCCCTCCGGCGTCGCGATCAGGGGATTGATCTCGGCCTCGGCCACGCACGGCTGCTCGGCCGCCAGCCGGGCCAGCCGGGCCAGCACCTCCCGCACCGCGCCCGCGTCGGCCCCGGGCCGCCCCCGGTACCCGGCCAGCAGCCGCGCCGCGCGCGGCTCGGCCAGCAGCCGGTCCGCGTCCAGGTCGGTCAGCGGGGTCAGCGCGAACCGGTGGCCGCCGATCAGCTCGGTGTCGGTACCGCCGACCCCGAACCCCACCAGCGGCCCGAACACCGGATCGCTGTCCACGCCGACCAGCAGCTCCACGCCCTTGTTTGCCGTCTCCTGCACCACCACGCCCGCGAGCCGGTCGCCGAACCGCCGGGTCAGCAGCCGCCAGCCGGCCCGCACGTCCGCCTCCCCGGACAGGCCGAGCAGGACGCCGTCGACGTCGCTCTTGTGCACCAGCTCCGGCCAGTACGCCTTCAGCACCACCGGGCCGTCCCACACCCCGGCCGCCGCGACCGCGGTGTGCTCGTTGCGGGCCAGCACCAGCCGGGCGCAGGCGATGCCGTAGCAGGCCAGCAGGTCCGCGGCGCGGTCCGGCGGCAGCCAGCCGCCGTCCGGATGCGCGTCCAGATACCGGGAGACGATCCGCGCGGCGTCGTCGGACCGGATTCCGGGCAGCCGCGGCGTCCGGCCCCGCGGCCCGCGCAGCCACTCGGCGTAGTCGGCGGCGTGGCCCAGGGCGCGCGCCGCGCCGGGGGCGCCGGCGTAGACCGGGATCCGCTCGCCCGCGCCGGTGGTCAGGAAGTCCAGGCCAATACCCTGATCCACGCGGACTAGTGCGAGCGGCACCGGGCCGGGGAGCGGCCCGTCGGCGAGGGTCGAGCGCAGGTCGGCCAGCGCCGTGGGGACCGGCAGCACCAGCACCGCGTCGACCTCGCCCGAGGCGCACACCGCCGCCACGGCCTCCCGCAGGGCGTCGGCCCCCGCGCCGGCCCCGGCATCAACCGGATTGGCCACCGCAGCCCCGGGCCCGAGCAGCGCCTGGAGCCGCTGACGGAGGCCGTCACCGAACTCTGCGACAGTCAGCCCGGCCTCGACGCAGGCGTCCGCGGCCAGCACCCCGACACCGCCGGCATTGGAGACCACCGCCACCCGACGCCCGGCCGGCAGCGGCTGCGCATCCAACAGCGCGGCGGTCTCGACCAGCTCACCGGTGGACCGCGTCGCGATGACACCCGCCTGCCGGAACAACGCCCGCCGGGTCACCGCCGGCGTCACCGCGGCCGCGGTGTGCGACGCCGCAGCCCGCGACCCGGCCTCGGACCGCCCGGCCTCCACGATCAGCACCGGCTTGGTCCGCGCCACGCGCCGGGCATAGCGCGCGAACTTGCGCGGATTGCCGAACGACTCCAGATGCAGCAGCACCATCCGCGTCCCCGCGTCCGCCGCCCACCACGCGAGCAGATCATTGCCGGAGACATCGGCCTTGTCCCCGAGCGAGACGAACGAACTGGCACCCATGCCCAACGCCGCCAGCCGCTCAAGCACAGCGATGCCCACACCGCCGGACTGCACAGCGATCCCGACCGCCCCGGCCCGCGGCGCGTGCGCGGCGAACGTGGCATCGAACGCGGCATCGAACGCGCCGCCATCGCCGAAAGCCGCGACACCAAGGCAGTTGGGCCCGACCAGCCGCATGCCATAGCGCCGCGAGACAGCCTTCAGCGCAGCGCTGGTCGCGGCGGGCACCGCGGACGTGACGACCACCAGGGCCCTGACACCATGCCGCCCGCACGCGATCGCGGCACCGACGAGCGCGTCGGCGGGGAGCGCGAGCACCGCGAGGTCGACCGGCCGCGGCAGCGCGGCGATGGAGCGGGCGCAGGGGACGCCGGCGATGGCGTCGGCTGCGGGGTTGACGGCGTAGAGGTGGTGGGTGGGGGCGGGGGTTGGTTCAGCCTTGGAGTGAGAATCCTGATTGGCCTTGGTGCTGGTGTTCGGGCTGGAGCTGGGGCTGGGGGAGTCGGAGCCGGTGTTGGCGGTCGGGCTGGCGCTGGGGCTGGATTCAGTGTTGGAGTCGAATCCTGATTCGATGAGATGGTCCAGAATCGCGCGGCCGACTCCGCCGATCTGTCGTCCCGCGCCGATGACCGCGATCGATCGGGGGCGGAACAGGGGTTCGAGCGAGGCGGCGGAGGCGCGGAATTCGCGGTCGGCGAGTACGTCCAGGTAGGCGTCGTCCTCGTCGAGGTCGATGTCGTGGAAGACGGTGCCGCTGTGCTCGTAGCCGGTGGCGTGCTTCAGGCCGGCCGAGGCGATGACGCGCTTCATCGCCACGTTGTCCGACAGTGTCTCGGCGACGAAGCGCCGGATTCCTTGGGCGCGCGCGGCGTCGGCGAGGTGCTCCAGCAGCAGTGTTCCCACGCCCCGGCCGCGCCGGCCCTCGGCGACGGTGAATCCGACCTCTGCGGTGTCCGAGTTGTTCAGGCGCCAGGCCTCTGCCTCGCCGATGATCTCCTCGCCGGCCGCTTCGCTCTCGCCCGCCGCTTCGCTTCCGCCGGCCTCGTCGTCCATACCGCGGCAAGCGATCGCCAGCAGCGCGATCCGGTCCGGGTCGGGCCGGCTCAGCCGCTGCGCCGCGGCCTGGCCGGGCCCGCTGCCGGAGGCGAAGAACCGCATGCGCGCGCTTTCCGGGCTCAGTCCGGCGAACAGCGTCCGCAGCGCGTCCAGGTCCCGTGGGCCGGCCGGCCGGATCAGGACCGTCGTGCCGTCGGCCAGCAGGGCGTGGACCGAGGTGCCCCGGTTCGTCGGGCGGAGGGGGGTGACCGTCATCAGGACCACGTCCAGTCGCGGATCTCCGGCAGGTCCTCGCCGTGCTCGACGATCCAGGCCCGGTGGCGGGCGCGCGCGTCGGTCATCAGCTGCCGCACGGCGGCGGCGCGGGTGGCCAGGCCCGGGACCCGGTCGATGACGTCGCACACCAGCTTGAACCGGTCGGTGTCGTTGCGGACCAGCATGTCGAACGGGGTCGTGGTCGAGCCCTGCTCCTTGTAGCCGCGCACGTGCAGGTTCGCGTGGCCGTGCCGCCGGTAGGCCAGCCGGTGGATCAGCGAGGCGTAGCCGTGGAAGGCGAACACGACCGGCTTGTCGGTGGTGAACACGGCGTCGAACTCGGCGTCGGACAGCCCGTGCGGGTGCTCGGACTCCGGCTGGAGCCGCATCAGGTCCACGACGTTCACCACGCGGATGCGCAGCCCCGGCACGTGCTCGCGCAGCAGCTTCGCCGCCGCCAGCACCTCCAGCGTCGGCACGTCGCCGGCGGCCGCCAGCACCACGTCCGGATCGGTGGCCAGATCGTCCTCGGTGCCGGCCCACTCCCAGATGCCCAGGCCGCGCTCGCAGTGCCGCGCCGCCTCGGCCGGGGACAGCCAGTCCGGGCTCGGATTCTTGCCGGCCACGATCACGTTCACCTGGTCGCGCGAGCGCAGGCAATGGTCGGCCACCGCCAGCAGGGTGTTGGCGTCCGGCGGCAGGTAGAGGCGGACGACGTCGGCCGTCTTGTTCGCGACGTGGTCCAGGAAGCCCGGGTCCTGGTGCGAGAAGCCGTTGTGGTCCTGGCGCCAGACGTGCGACGTCAGCAGATAGTTCAGCGACGGCACCGGGGCCCGCCACGGCAGGGCGCGCGCCGTCTTCAGCCACTTGACGTGCTGGTTGAGCATCGAGTCGATGATGTGGATGAAGGCCTCGTAGCAGGAGAACAGGCCGTGGCGACCGGTCAGGAGGTAGCCCTCCAGCCAGCCTTGGCACAGGTGCTCGCTCAGCACCTCCATCACCCGGCCCTCGGGGGCCAAGTGGTCGTCGCCGGGCAGAGTGCGCAGGGTCCAGGTGCGGTCGGTGACCTCGAAGACTGCGTCGAGGTGGTTCGACGCGGTCTCGTCGGGGCCGAACAGGCGGAAGGCGTGGCGGCCGGCGCCGGTCCCAGCTCCGCCCCCGAGGTCGAGCTTGATGACGTCGCGCAGCCAGGTGCCCAGCACCCGCGTCGGCTCGTGGAGCGTCTCGCCGGGCCGGTCGACCGGGACGGCGTAGGCGCCGGTCGGCGGCAGCTCCAGCGAGCGGGTCAGCAGGCCGCCGTTGGCGTGGCGGTTCGCGCCGATGCGGTGCTCGCCGTCCGGGACGCACGCCAGGACCTCCGCCGTGGGACGGCCGGCGGCGTCGAACAGCTCTCCGGGACGGTAGGAGTCCAGCCACTCGGCGAGTTGGCGCAGGTGGTCGCCGTTCTCCCGGACGCCGTTCAGCGGCACCTGGTGCGAGCGCCAGGTGTCCTCGACCTGGACGCCGTCCACGGCGTGCGGGCCGGTCCAGCCCTTGGGCGTGCGCAGGACGATGACCGGCCACGCGGGCCGCGGGTGGGTGCTGCCGCCGGCCGGGACCGGGGTGCGGGCCGCGTCCTGGATGGAGCGGATCGTGGCCAGGGCGCCGTCCAGGGTCTCGGCCATCTGCCGGTGCAGCTGGTGCGGGTCGTCGCCGACCACCCAGCGCGGGTCGTAGCCGTGCGCGGTCAGCAGGGCGTCGAGGTGCTCGCGGGGGATCCGGTCCAGGACGGTGGGGTTGGCGATCTTGTAGCCGTTGAGGTGCAGGATCGGCAGCACTGCGCCGTCGGTGGCCGGGTTCAGGAACCTGACGGACTTCCACGAGCCCTCCAGCGGGCCGGTCTCGGCCTCGCCGTCGCCGACGACGCAGGCGACGACCAGATCGGGGTTGTCGAACGCGGCGCCGAAGGCGTGGGCCAGGCTGTAGCCGAGCTCGCCGCCCTCGTGGATGGAGCCGGGGACGTTGGCCGCGACGTGGCTCGGGACGCCGCCGGGGGCGGAGAAGGCGGCGAACAGGCGTGCCATGCCCTCGGCGTCGCGGGGGACGTCGGGGTAGTGGTCGGTGTAGGTGCCGTCGAGCCAGGAGCAGGCGAGAGCGGCGGGGCCGCCGTGCCCGGGGCCGAGGACGGTGATCAGGTCCAGCGCGTGCTCGCGGATCAGGCGGTTGAGATGCGCGTGGACGAAGGTGAGGCCGGGGCTGGTGCCCCAGTGGCCGAGCAGGCGGGGCTTGATGTGGTCGGGGGTCAGGGGGTGCGCCGGCCGGAGGGCGTCGCGCAGGTAGATCTGGCCGACGGAGAGGTAATTGGCCGCGCGCCAGTAGGCGTCGACGGTGCGCAGCGGGGTCGGGGCCGGGGCGGGCGCCGGCGCGGCTCCGCTGACGGGCGCGGTTCCGGCGGCGGCGTTGGCGGCGGGAGCGGCGTTGGCGGTCGGCATCGGACCGTCCTTTCGGGCGGGTGGGAGCGGCGTTTCCGCCATCGTCGAGCACCGGGCGCGGGCCCGGCAGAGGCCTGGGACCCGGTGCGATTCGGGACCTTCGGCCCGGTCGAGTGGCGTCTTCCGGCACCTCCGGACCAGGGGGCACGGCGGCCACATTGGTGTCAGGACACGAAGCCGCCGAAAGCCGAAAGCCGAAAGCCGAAACGGACCGGCGCCGCCCACACAACCCGCACCGCCCACACACCCCGCACACCCCGCACCGCTCCCACCCCGCACCAGCCGCCCGCACCGCCCACGTCGCGTTCAAGGAGAACCCCATGAACATCACGCCCCGCGCCCTGGCCTCCGGCATCGCCTACACCGCCGGCGCGGCGCTCATCGTCGCCGGCCCGGTGATGATCTACGAAGGCGTCCACGGCCAGCACCAGGTCAAGGAGCAGCTCTCGGCGCAGCAGATCAGCTTCCCGCCGAAGGGGAACGCGGGCCTGCCCGCCGCCCAGGCGAACTACGCCGGCCAGCAGGTCGTTACCGGCGGCCAGGCCAAGTCCTACGCCGACATGATCGAGACCCACATCAAGGAGGCCACCGGCGGCAGGACCTACTCCCAGGTGTCCGCCGCCGCCATGGCCGCTCCGACCGACACCAAGCTGGCGGGCTTGAAGAACACCGCCTTCATGGGGGAGTCCCTCCGCGGCTCGCTGATGGGCGCCTACCAGGCCTGGGAGGTCACCTACCTGGTGATCGGCCTCGGTGTCGCCTTCGGCGGCCTGGGGCTCGCGACGGTCGCCGTCACCGGCCTGACCGACGTCGCCCGCCGGAAGATCCACGTCCCGGACAACGTCGCCGCCCTGACGGCCAAGCCCAGCACGGGGACGCCGCTGCTGTAGCGCCGCGGATGGACAACAGGGCATCATCAGTGCTCTGATTCTCTGACTATGTCTACCTGGACCACTGATCACGCCTCGCCACCTCCTGTGCGTGCCCGAAAGCGCAAGGAGTTGGCGATCGTCCTGGCCGCCGCCGGCGGAGGTGTGGCGCTCGCGGTCGGTGCCGTCGGATATTTCGCGTTCGGCACCACGAAGCACGCGAGTACCTACAAGCTCGTGCTGCCCAGCCAGTTCAATGGCCTGATTCCGCACAACGGCCGTGATGATCCGTCGACGCCATCGGGCACAACGGCCGTCCCCAACGGCGGCACCTCGGTCCACGCGACCTACTACGTCGCCTTTGGCGAGCCGGCCCCGAAGCTGATCGTCTCGGGCGGATTCGGCGGAGCCTTCGGCTCGAAGGATTGGCTCAAGACGATCTGGCAGGGACTGGGCGACTCCGTCACCCTGTCGCAGAAGACTGACGAGGATCCCGGACCGCTGGGCGGCGCGATGCAGTGCGCGCTCATGGACGAGGGCAAGGGCGTCTACACGCCGATCTGCGTATGGGCCGACAACAGCGCCTCGGTGACGATGCTCGACGTGGGGCGATCGTCCGCGGGCACCGTGGACTTGAGCCCGTCGGCGGCGACGGCGCGGGCGTTGCGGACGCAGATGGAGGTCAAGGAGTAGGGACAGGGATGCGCGAGGTCCCGCAGCGGCCTGACGGCTGCTGCGGGACCTTCCGCGCCACCCGGTATCAGTGCTCCGGGACGATCGCCACCGGGCAAGCAGCGTGGTGCAGCACCGTGTGGGCGATCGCCCCCACCCGCATCCCCTCCTGGTCGTCGCGCCGCACCCGTCCGCCGATGACGACGACGTCCGCCATCCGCGTCGCCTCGACCAGCAGCTTCGCCGGGAGCCCGGCCAGCACCTCGCTGGCGACCTTCACCTCCGGGCACAGCTGCTGCCACGGATACAGCGCGGCGGCGAGGCGTTCGCGCCCTCGTTCAAGGGCGGCCTCGCGCTGCTCGTTCATGAAGACCTGGCTGCCGTACGCGTACAGCACCGACGGGTCCTCCCAGGCGTAGAACGCGTACAGGTCGGCGTCGCGGCGCTGGGCCTCGTCGAAGGCGAACTCCAGCACCTCCGGGCCGGTGGCCGAGCCGTTCAGGTCGTCGATGTCGACGCCGACCATCACGCGGCCGGCGGGCTCGTCCTGGTCGCCGCGGACCACCAGCACCGGGCAGTCGGCGCGGGCCAGGACGCGCAGCGACACCGAGCCCAGGAGCTGGCCGGCCAGGCCGCCCCGGCCGCGGCCGCCGACCACCAGCAGCGCCGCCGATCCGGCCAGCTTGGCCAGCGCCGGGGCCGGCGGTCCGGTGACGGCGGCGGTCTCCACGCGCAGCTCCGGGTGGCGCAGCTGGACCTGTTCGGCCAGCGCGGCCAGGTGGGCCAGGGCCGCGGCGCGGACGGTCTCCTCCGGCGTGAGCCCGGTCTCCTGCGCCGGCGGCGCGAAGCCGTGGTAGGCGTGGGCCAGCCACAGGGTCCTGCTGAGCCGCGTCCCGGCCTCCTGGGCCGCCGCCGCGATCAGGTGGTCGCTGTGCTCGAAGTCGTCGATGCCGACGACCACGGGTCCGGTCACGGTCTGTCCCCTTCCCTGCGGATCAGGCTCCTGCGAAGCCGTCCGCGTCCACGTCATGGCCGACCAGCTCGTGCGGCCGGATCCGGCGCCCCGCGATCACCTGGGTGCGCACCTTGATGAAGTACTCCCGGTCCGGGATCCAGGGGTCGACGCCCAGGCGGGCCAGCCGTTCCTGCTCCGCCTTCGACGTCACCAGCTTCGAGCGGCCGGTGAGGGTCACGGTCCAGCCGCTGCGGGTGTCCTGGTCGAACTCGTCCACCTCGAAGGCGACGACGGTGTCGGCCACCGCGGCGGCGAACTTGGCGCCCTTGCGGGTCTTGAACACGACGTCCTGGCCGTCCAGCCGGAAGTTCACCAGGTGGACGGCCGGCATCGCGAAACGGCTGTAGACGACGCGGCCCACCGGGACCGTGGCGACGAGCTTGAGGGCCTCGTCCTCGGTCAGGTATTCGATCGCTTCGTCTTTTCCCATGTCCTCATGGTCTGCCGCTGCGCGCCGGGCGCAACAGGGCCGAAGGTCCTGGATCCGGGACCTCGAACTCCTGTGTGTGAGGGGTGGCCGGGTTTCACTAGGCTGGGGGCATGGCCGACGACGCCGGCAAGCCCCGGCACCCGCTGCTGCCGCAGCTGCGCTTCGACGAGCTGATCGACGAGCTGGTCAGCCGTCTGGACCAGGTCAAGGCCGCGCGCGGCCGGGTCCAGCAGCTGTTGCAGGGCGTGCTGGCCGTCTCCGGCGGCCTGGACCTGGACCGGGTGCTGCGCACCATCATCGAGACCGCCACCGAGCTGGTCGAGGCCCAGTACGGGGCGCTCGGCGTGATCGGAGGCGAGGCCGGGGACCGGCTGGAGCGGTTCGTCACCGTGGGGCTGACCCAGGAGGAGATCGAGGCCATCGGCCCCTACCCGACCGGCATGGGGCTGCTGGGGCAGCTGATCCACCACCCGGTGCCGCTGCGGTTGGAGGACATCGCCGACCATCCGGAGTCGTTCGGGTTCCCCGAGAACCACCCGCCGATGCGCACCTTCCTCGGCGTCCCGATCCGGGTCCGCGACGAGGTCTACGGCAACCTGTACCTGACCGAGAAGCGGGGCGGCCTGGCCTTCGACGCCGACGACGAGGCGCTGCTGACGGCGCTGGCCGCGGCGGCCGGCGTCGCGATCGACAACGCGCGGCTGTACGACGAGGCCCGGCGGCGGCAGCGCTGGATGGAGGCGATGGCGGAGCTGACCCGCGGCCTGCTGTCCGGGGCGGACCCGATCGACGTCCTGACCGTGCTCATCGAGCGGGTGCGGACGCTGGCCGGGGCGGACCTGGTGGCGGTGGCGCTGCCCGACGCGGCGCGCACGACGCTGACCGTCAAGGTCGCGCAGGGCCTGGGCGCCGAGCGGATCGAGGGCCTGACGGTGCCGATCCAGGGCTCCCCGCTCGGCGACACCTTCACTTCCGGCACCACGCGGTCGCTGGAGAGCCCGGACTGGTCGCCGTACCCGGTGTGGGCCGAGATCGGGCTGGGCTGCGCGCACCTGGCGCCGCTCGGGGAGTCCGGGCGGTCCCGGGGTCTGCTGGTGGCCGCCAAGCGGTTCGGGACGCTGCCGTTCGACAGCCAGGTGCTGACCGTGCTGCGCGACGTGGGCGCCCAGGCGGCGATCGCGCTGGAGCTGGCCGACCGCCGCGCGGACGCCGAGAAGCTGGCGCTGTTCGCCGACCGCGACCGCATCGGGCGGGACCTGCACGACCTGGCGATCCAACGGCTGTTCGCCACCGGGATGACGCTCCAGTCGGTGCTGAAGATCACCGAGAAGGCGGCGGTCCGCGAGCGGGTCACCAACGCCGTCAACGACCTCGACGACACGATCAAGGTCATCCGCTCCACGATCTTTGCGCTGTCCGAGCACGACAGCCCGACCCAGGTCCCGGGCCTCCGGGCCCAGGTGCTCCAGGTGTGCCAGGACGCCTCCGAGGCGCTGGGCTTCGCGCCGGCGGTGCGGTTCACCGGACCGGTGGACTTCGAGGTGTCGGAGCAGGCGGTCGAGCACGCGCTGGCGGTCGTGCGCGAAGGGCTGTCGAACGCCGCCCGGCACGCCGGGGCCAGAAAGGTGGAGGTCGACCTGGCAACCGCCGACGGCTACCTCACACTGCGCATCGCCGACGACGGCGCCGGCATGGGCACCGGCAGCCGCCGCAGCGGCCTGGCGAACATCGCCGACCGGGCCACCGAGCTCAACGGCGAGTTCACCATCTCGGCGGGCGCGGAGGGCCAGGGGACGGTGCTGCTGTGGCGCGTGCCGCTGGACGACGAGGACTAGACGATCGATTCCTGGGGTGCCGACGCGAAACGGCTGATCAGCGGCGCCTGGCCGCCCCGGCCCGCCACCCACAGCCAAACCAGGCTGAAGCAGCGAAGGCAAGAACAGGCTGAAGGAACGAAAGCGAGAACAGGCTGAAGCAGCGAAGGCCAGAACAGGCTGAAGCAGCGAAAGCGAGAACAGGCTGAAGCAGCGAAGGCCAGAACAGGCTGAAGGAGCGAAGGCGAGAAATCGAGCGGCAGCTCCCCCTCAGAGCCGCGGCCGCCCCGGCTCCGACTTCACCCCGGTCACCATGACCGCCGCCTGCACCCGCCGCGTCAGCCCGAGCTTGGCCAGCAGCGCCGAGACGTAGTTCTTCACCGTCTTCTCGGCCAGGAACAGCCGCTCGGCGATCTGCCGGTTGGTCAGCCCCTCGCCGATCAGGTCCAGCACTCGCCGTTCCTGCGCGGTGAGCTGGGCCAGCGGGTCCTTGTGCTCCTCGGCCGCGCGCAGCTTGGCCATCACCTTCGCCGCCAGGCGCGGGTCCAGCAGCGACTCGCCGCCGGCCACCGAGCGCACCGCCGCGACCAGGTCCGCGCCGAGCGTCTGCTTCAGCAGGTAGCCGGAGGCGCCGGCCATGATCGCGTCGAACAGGGCCTCCTCGTCGGCGAACGAGGTCAGCATCAGGCAGGCCAGCTCCGGCATCTTCGAGCGCAGCTCGCGGCACACCGTCACGCCGTCGCCGTCGGGCAGCCGCACGTCCAGCACCGCGACCTGCGGACGCAGCGCGGGTACCCGGGCCAGCGCCTCGGCGGCGGTGGCGCCCTCGCCGACCACCTCGAAGTCCGGCTCGTCCTCCAGCATGTCCTTCAGGCCCCGCCGCACCACCTGGTGGTCGTCGAGGAGGAACACACCGATCTTGCCGTCCATCCGTTCAGCCTCCGCCGCCCATGGGCCGCCGCCACCCGGCGCCCCCGTCCACCCTAAGGCCGGCCGGCACCGCGGCGGACGGGCCGAAGGTCCCGGAACGGACGCAGGGCTTCCGCCTCTGCGCGGCGGAGGCCGATCTGCGGTTGAATGCGGCCGTGGGAACATCGCTGAGCGTGCCGTGGGACGACGCCGTCCTGAACTACGACTTCGGGCCCAGCCACCCGCTCGCACCCGTGCGGGTGGAGCTGACCATGGCGCTGGCCCGGGCGCTCGGGGTCCTGGACCACTCCGACGTGCGGATCGTGCCGGTGACCGCCGCGACCGACGCCGAGCTGCGGCTCGTCCACGCGCCGGAGTACATCGACGCCGTCCGCGCCGCGGACGACGCCTCCACCGCGCAACGCCAGACGATCGGCATCGGGACCGCCGACAACCCGCACTTCCCCCGGATGCACGAGCCCAGCGCCCTCATAGCCGGCGCCTCCATCGCCGCCGCGCGCGAGGTCTGGACCGGCGCCGCCGCCCACGCGGTCAACATCGCCGGCGGCCTGCACCACGCGATGCGTTCGCAGGCGGCCGGCTTCTGCATATACAACGACCCGGCGATCGCCATCGCCTGGCTGCTGGCCCAGGGCGCGCGCCGCGTGGCCTATGTCGACGTCGACGTCCATCACGGCGACGGCGTCCAGGCCGCGTTCTGGAACGATCCACGGGTCCTGACGATCAGCCTGCACCAGGATCCCAGGACTCTGTTTCCCGGCACCGGCCACCCGGGCGAGGCCGGCGGACCGGACGCCGAAGGGTACGCCGTCAACGTCGCGCTGCCGCCGGCGACGACGGACGAGCCGTGGCTGCGGGCGTTCGACGCGGTGGTGCCGCCGCTGCTGGCCGCGTTCGGGCCGGACGTCCTGCTCAGCCAGCACGGCTGCGACACCCACACCGCCGATCCGCTGGCGGACCTGCACCTGACCGTCGACGGCCAGCGGGCCGTCGTCGAACGCCTGCACCGGCTGGCGCACGAACACGCCGCGGGGAAGTGGGTCGCCACCGGCGGCGGTGGCTACGCGCTGGTCGACGTCGTGCCGCGGATCTGGACGCATCTGCTGGCCGAGGCCGCCCATCACCCCATCGCGCCGGACACCCCGACTCCCGAGCAGTGGCGCGATCGGGTGCGCGAACTCACCGGCCAGCACGCGCCGATCACGATGACCGACGGGCTCACGCCGAACCCGAATCCGAAGCCGTGGTCGGCCGGCTACGATCCCGGCGACCGCGTGGACCAGGCGGTCCTGGCCACGCGGTCGGCGGTGTTCCCGCACCACGGCCTGGATCCGGCGTACTGAATCAGAGCACAGTGTCCGGGCCCGACGCCCGTCAATCCACGATCATCGAAGCCTCCAACTCCTTGATCTTCAGGTAGTCGGCGTCGATCGCCGCCTCGTCCGCGTCCGCCATCTCCACCCACCCCAGGGCGTCCGCCAGCCCCGTCGTCTGCGGCACCCGGTCACCCGTCGCGAACTTGATGACCTTCCGGTACACCGTCGGCAGCCCGTCGACCTGGTCGAAAATCTCGCCGTTGCGCCACACTCCAGTGACAGGACCGGCCAGAAACGCCGCACGCACGTGCTGGATCCAGCCGAACCCGGGCCGGAACTCGCCGTCCAGCAGGTGCCGTACCACCCGGTCGATCTGGCAGTCGCCGGTGGCGCGGCGGCACACGCCCTGGTGGCCGCCGCCGGCCGGGCGCGCGGCGATCTCCAGCAGGCGCGGCCCGGCCGGGGTGAGCATGATCTCGGCATGGGCACTGCCGTTGCGGATGCCCACGGCGTCGGCGACGCGCTTGGCGTAGTCGAACAGATCGGGGATCTCGGGGGAGTCCGGCGGCAGGAAGTCGACCCGTTCGTAGATGCCGATGCGGTGGCCGCCCTCCGAGTCCTTGCGGGAGGCCTTCGTGTAGCGGCAGACGTCCACGAGGCCGTGGGCGCCGTCCACCGAGTACAGGTCGACGATGTACTCCACGCCCTCGGCGAACTCCTGCACCAGGACCTGCGTGTTGCGCAGGCCCAGGGCGTTGGTGCTCGCCAGGATCCGGTCGAAGGCGGGGCGCCAGGGCGCGCCGGGCTCCACGAAGTGGACCTCGTCGGTCAGGCTGCTGTTGCTCGGCTTGAGGACCAGGCGGGCCCGGTCCAGGCCGTTCTCGCCGATCCAGGCGGCCGCGGCCTCGGGGTCGGCGGTGCACAGTTGGCGCAGGGCCGGGATGCCGGCGGCGGCCACCGCGCTGCCCATGTCGCCCTTGTCGCGGCGGTTGAGGGACGTCGCGGGGTCGTTGCCGGTGGCCGGGGCCAGGCGCGCGCCGAGCCGGTCGCCGAGAATGACGCCGATCTCGGCGCCGGCGATCACGGCGATCGGGGCGAACGGGGTCAGGGTCGCGACGAGCTGCTCCAGCCCGGCGTCGGTGCCATTCCACCCGAGGATCAGGTCGAAGTTCTCCGGCTCCCAGCTTGGGATGTAGGTCGGTGCGATCACGACGTTGCTGAGCACGGCGATCGCCTTGACGCCGCGCGCGGCGAAGGCCGGAGCCAGTTCCCGGCCGGTGGAAAGGGGATCGACGATGACGATGTGGCGGTCCATGTGATACCTCCGGATTCGACGGGGGTCCAGGGCGTGTTCCAGAAGCCGTGGCGGGGTCTAGAGGGCGTCGCCGGTGATGCTGGCGAGCAGCTTCTTCGCGGCCTCGTCGCCGCACGGATAGGCGGCCAGCGCGCAGCGGACGGCCAGCGCGGGGTCGAAGGTCTCGGGACGCAGAGCCCGCTCCCCGCGCGCGGTCTCGGCGGCGACCAGGGGCGAATCGGCGGGCAGGCCGCCCCCGGTGCCGTCCAGCACCGCGGTGAACCGCTGCTTGAACGCCTCGAAGGCCGCCAACGTGAAGTCGGTCCCGAAGTGGTTCGGCGCGTCCCATGCCAGATACGCCCGCACCACCGCGGGATCCTGCTCGGCCAGGAACTCGTCGGCCCAGATCGCGTGGTCGCGGCTGGTGGAGAACTTCAGGCCGTCCAAACGGTAGAACTCGTTCACGACCACGCCGGCATACCGGTCCAGCGCCACTCCGGCGGCGGCCAGCACGGCCGGGATCGTCGCCGTGAGGTAGAACGGATTGTCCAGGCCGGTGAAGAACCAGTACTCGCTGATCCGGTTCCAGGCCGCCGTGCACTCGGCGAGCGTCGCAGAGCCCGCATTCAGATGCCGCGCCACCGTGTAGTAGTAGGCGAGCGCCATCTCGCCCCACACATCGATGCGCAGCTCCTCCCCGCCGCCCTGCCACACCAGGCCCCAGTCCCCGGGATAGGCCAGCGGCACCTCGGGCAGCTCGCCCTCCAGGTACCGGCTCAGCATCACCCGGGCCTGCGGCGACACGGCGGCCCGCACCCAGGCCTCGGTCAGGGCTTCGCGGAAGTCCTCCAGCCGCAGCACCGGAATCAGGACGCTGGCGATCTCCGGCTCCGCGTCGTGGCACCGGGACCGGGCGTCGACCAGGTCCCGCGCCAGCAGGAAGGTCCCGCAGCCCTCGCACGACCCGCCGCACGCGCCCTGCCCGCACGTCGGGCACGTCCCCCCGACCCGCCAGTGGTGCAGCGTCCGCCCGCACTCGGTGCACAGCGCGACCTCGGACTCCGTCTCCACCACCGCGCCGCCGGCCACCAGCTCCGACAGCAACGCCGGCAGCGCGGCCCGGTAGTCCTCGTCCGTGTACGGGTCGAAGAAGATGTCGTACTCGAACCGCGCCAGCTCCATGGCTTGGCTGATTCGCCGCCCGAACCGGTCGAGCATCGCCTCGACCGGCTCGCCGAGCTGTTCGGCCCGCGCCATCGTCCAGTTCTGGTGCGGGTCCAGGCTGCCCAGGTGCAGCACGTCCTGCCCGGCGGCGCGGGCGGCCCGCGCCGCGATGTCCGCGCCGAGGTAGGGCCCGGACAGGTGGCCCAGGTGCAGCGGCCCGTTGGGGGTGGGCGGGGGCGATATCAAGAGCTTGATTTCGCGATCGGTGGACTGCTCCGACATGTGAGGCACTTTCTCGAAGAAGGGGCGGCGGACCGGCGTCTCACGCCGGGACTGGCTGGTTCCCTGCCTGGGTCGCGGGTTCCTCCACGACGGCTCTCTCACGCATTCCGAACTGGCCGGAGACGACGCAGAGCACGGCGACGGCTCCGCACCACAGCCACAGCTGGCGGTGCCCGGCGTTCCACACCGCCACCCCCAGCACCGGGCCCACGGCCTGGCCCAGGCCGAAGGCCGACTGCATCGCGCCCAGGTAGCGGCCGGTGGCCTCGGCCGGGGCGACCCGGGCCGGCCAGGCGAACACGCTCGGTCCGCCGACCATCTCCCCGGTGGTGCCCACCACCATCGCGGCCACCAGCGTCGGCACCCCGCCGGGCAGCCCGAAGCCGACCAGGCCGGCGCCGAGCAGGCCGAAGCCGGCCGAGACCGCCACCCGCGGCGCCCAGTGCTGGACGAAACGGGTGATTAGCAGCTCCAAGCCGATGATCATCCCCGCGGACAGGCTGTTGAGCGCGCTGTAGACGACGGTCGCGTGCCCCGCGGCCGTGATCGCCAGCGGCAGGACCGTCATCATCTGGATGTAGATCACCGCGTTGGCGAACACCATGAACAGATACAGCGAGTACCGGCGGTCCCGCAGAACCGTGAGATACCCGATCCGGTCCCGGCGCGCCGCGCCCATCGCCCGCGTCGCGGCGTCCTCGCGCGGCAGCCGCAGGAAGGCGATGACGGCGTAGGCCACCGACGTGGCGCCGTCCAGCCAGAACATCAGGTCCCAGGAGACGGCGATCAGCCACGCCGCCAGCAGCGGCCCGCCCAGCGCGCCGAGGTTGACGGCCATCCGGTTCAGCGCGAACACCATCGTCTGCCGGTCCTTGGCCGTCGCCTTGGCCAGCATGGTGCTCGCGGCCGGCCGGTAGGACTGGGCCGTGGCCCCGGCCGCGAACACCGCCGCCAGGATCACCGGGTACGCCGACAGGGCACTGACCGACACGACCAGCACCGCCGAGGTGAGCATCGCCCACACGATGGTCAGGCGCGCGCCGAGCCGGTCGGCCAGGCCGCCGCCGAACAGCAGCCCGACGACGGATCCCGCGCCGTACAGCGCCAGCGCGGTCCCGGCCTGCGCGGAGCTGAAGCCGCGGTGCACCAGGTAGAGCACCATGAACGCGCGCAGGAACGCGCCGAGCTGGTTGATGAAGATGCCCGCGAGCAGGAACCGCACGATGTTCGGCAGGCCGGCGAGGGTGGCCAGGACCCCGACCGCGCCCTGGGCGGGTCCGGGGTCGGCGTCGGGCGCGGGCGTCTTCGAAGCCTGATCTGTCTGCTGTGCGGCGTCTTTCCGGCTCGGGGGCGGCCCTGGTTGCCCGGGCTGCGCCGGCGACCGCGTGTCCTGATCCGCGTTCTGATCCGTGTCCTGATTCGCGTCCTGCCGCCCGGCTCCACCGCTGCTCACGGTGCGGATTCCTCGGTCGCCGGGATCACCGTGAACGCCTTGGCGGCCACTTCCAGCGCCGCCCGGCAGTCCTGCTCGGTGTCGGCCACCGCGACGATCTGCGCGATCCGGCTCTCCCAGGCCTGGCCGTTCGGCGGCAGCTTCACCTCGCGCGGCGTCGGCGCCAACAGTCCCGCGCGCTCGACCTCCGGCGGCAGCGCCGCGGTGTCGACGCGGATCTCGGCGATGGTCATGTCGTGATCGGGGTAGAGGAACTGGATCGCGGCCACCCGGCTCGGACCCGGGGTGAGCTCCGGCGTGCGTCCGGCGGCGATGTCGGCGGCGGCCAGGTTCACGTCGACGCCGGTGGCGAGCCGGTCCAGGTGCGGGATCAGGCCGCCGCCGAGGCGGCCGTTGACCTCCACCACCTTCCAGACTCCGCGGGAGTGCCGCAGCTCGGTGTGCGTGACGCCGGTGTGGAAGCCCAGCGCGGCGTGCGCGCCGGTCAGCACCGCGAGCAGGTCCGGGTCGCGCAGCAGCGGGTCGGCGCCGTCGACCAGGTGCCCGACCTCCTCGAACGCCGGGGCGAACCCGAGCTCCTTGTGCGCCACGCCCAGCGGCACCACGCGGCCGTCGAAGCAGGCCGCGTCCACGCTGATCTCCGGGCCGTCCAGGTACTCCTCGACCAGGACCCCGGCCTCGTAGCGGTTCTTCTCCTCCGGCAGGTCGATCGACAGGGCGTGGGCGTGCGCGGCGGCGATCCCGTCGGGGGCGTCCACGCGCAGCACCCCGAAGCTCGCGGCCAGGTTGCGGGGCTTGATCACGACCGGGTAGCCGATGGCCTCGGCCGCGGCCACCGCCTGCGGGACGTCCGCCACCGCCCGGGACCGGGGCTGCGGCACGTCCGCGGCGGCCAGGGCGGTGCGGGTCGCGTGCTTGTCGCGGCAGCGCGCGACGGCCTCCGGCGGGCTGGTCGGCAGGCCCAGGGCCGCGGCCAGGGCGGCGGCGTCGACGATCCGGGCCTCGTCGTAGCACACGACGCCGGCCACGCCGCGGCCGTGCTCGGCGCGCAGCCGGGCGTCCAGCGCCCGGGCCGCCTCGATCATCGCCGGCGCGTCCTGGGTGTCGATCCCGGTGTGGCCGACGATGTACGGCCCCTCCCAGGTCACCGTCTGCGTCCGGCCGGCGCCGCCGACGAACAGCCAGACCCGGTACCGCTGGGCCACCGAGACGGCGAACGCCTCCCGCGCGACCGCGCTGAGGCTGGACACCTGGATCAGGAACGGTCGGTCGTCGGGCGCGGGATGTTCCACATCCACCATTTTGTGCGGGCCCTTCTCGCGGTGGCAGCCGGCCCGGGTCACGGGCGTTGACGGCGAAACATACCAGCGTCCTGATGGGTCCGCCACGCGTTGATGATCAGGGTCTTGTGAATAGGAAGTAACCCTGAAGATCCCCAGGTGAAGGCGGTTTTCAGGGCTTACCACCGACTGTCCCGGTCTGCTAGCGTCCATCAGCACATCCCAGGACCCTGATCATGTTCCCGGGCGACAGAGGGGCCACGCATGCACGTGATCGATCATTCCGTCGCGGTGGGCACCGGTGATGCCGTGATGACGGTGACAAGGTGGGAGCAATTCCCGATCGTCAAGGACTTGCCGTTCGGGGGAATGTGGTACTCGGTGGCCCCGCTCGGCGCCAGCCCTCGTGATCAGCACCCTGACATGGAGCTGTCCGTCGTGCTCCGGGGCGAGGCGGACGTCGAGGTCGGGGGCCGCCGCACGCGCGTCGCGCAGGGCTCGGCGTTCCTGCTCGACAGCGCCGAGGCGCACGTGATCCACAACCCGTCCGCCGACACCCCGCTGCTGATCTTCAGCGCGTACTGGATGCCGCCGGCGTCCGGTGCCGCGGATACCAGCCCGGGGCAGTGAGTACCCGGATCTGCGTCGTCGGCGGGGGACTGGCCGGCGCTTTGCTGGCCTGGCGGCTGGCCTCGGGCGGTGGTGGCGGTGGTGGCGGTACCGGGGGCGGTACCGCCGCGGGCGCCGTCACCGTCGAACTCCTGACCGGCCGCCCCGGCACCGCCGACGCCACCGCCGCCTCGCGCGGCCTGGTCCGCGCGTTCGAGACCGACCCGGCGCACGCCGCGGCCGCCCGCGCGAGCCTGGCCGAGCTGCTCGCCGATCCCGTGCTGCGGGAGTGGGCTGGCTATCGGCGGCTGGGCTCCACCTACGTGCTCGCCGACGGCCCGCCGGATCCGGCGCAGTTCGCGGCCCTGCTCTCCGGCGCGCCGGGCGCGGTGCACCTGGTCACCGCGGCCGACCTGGCCGCGGCGGGCTGGCACGGGCTGCCCGAGCAGGCCGTCGCCGTCGTGGAGGAGGAGGCCGGCTGCCTGGATCCGGATTGGCTGCGCCGCTCGGCGATCGCGGACCTGGCCGGCCGGCGCGGCGTCGCCGTCGTCGCCGAGCCGCTCCAGGGCCTGCGGGTGCGGCCCGACGGGGTCCGGGTCGAGGGCCGGTCCGGCTCGTGGGGCTCCCGTGGCTCCCGGGACTTCGACGCCGTGGTGATCGCGGCTGGGCCGTGGACGCCGGCCCTCCTGCACAGCTGCGGCCTGCCCGCGGAGGGGCTGACCACCAAGGCGATCCAATACACCGTGGTCCCCACCCGGGGCCCCCGGCCGACGGCGTTCGTCGACGAGACCACCGGCCTGTTCGGGCGCCCGGTGCCCGGCGGCCTGCTGGTCGGCCTGCCCACCGAGTCGTGGGGCGTCGATCCCGACGTCCCCAAGGCCGAACCGGAGCTGGGGCGCGAAGCGCTCCGGCTGGCCGCGTACCGGTTCCCCGCGCTGCGCGTGGCGGGGCCGGGCGCGACCACCGTGTCGGCCGACTGCTATGCCACCTCGACCGGGCTGCGCCTGGCTCCGGTCCCCGGCACCGGAGGCCGGGTCCACACCTTCTCCGGCGGATCCGGCGGCTCGGCCAAGACTGCCCTGGCCGCCAGCGCTCAGGCGGCGGACGACCTCCGTCGCTGAGCGGACCCACCGGCCGCGGGCGACGGCCCCGGCCGGGTTCGTGCCCACACAGCACCACGATCGTGACCGGATGGGAGATCACGCAACATGAATGTCCCCGCGTACCACGCAGTCGGCATCGGTGCCGGCCCGGCCAACCTGAGTCTCGCAGCCCTCTACCAGGGGGTGCGCTCCGAGGGCGCCGCCGCCGGGGGCGGCGGCGGGCTGGCCCTGTTCGACCGCCAGGCCGGCCCCGCCTGGCACGAGGCGCTGCTGCATCCCGGCGTCGGCATGCAGACCTCGTGGCTGAAGGACCTGGTGTCGGTCGTCGACCCCACCCACCCCCTGAGCTTCCTGAACTACCTGGTCACCACCGGCCGGTTCTTCGCCCTGCTGAACTCCCAGTTCGACTCCCTGCCGCGCCGCGAGTACCAGGCCTACCTGGCCTGGGCCGCGCAGCGGATGGACGGGCTGCACTACGGGGTCGACATCGACCGGATCTCGCTGACGCCGGACGGCTTCCAGGTCTGGGCCGGCGGCGTCCCGCAGGCCGTGGCCGCCCACCTCGTGCTCGGCGTGGGCAGCCGCCCGGTGCTCCCGGCGGCCCTGCGGGGCCTGCCGCCCGACGCCGTCTTCATCGCCGACGAGCTGGGCGCCCGCCTGGCGGCCATGGACGGCCACCGCCACGAGCCGGTGGCCGTGCTCGGCGGCGGCCAGACCGGCTGCGAGGCGGTGGTGCGCCTGATCGGCCTGGGCTTCACCGACATCAAATGGATCGGCCGCGGCCAGTGGTTCAAGACCATCGACGACTCGCCGCTGGCCAACGACTTCTACCGTCCCGAGCACCAGAAGTTCCTCCAGGGCCTGACCCTGTCCACGCGCCGCCGCCTGATCGAGGAGCAGCGCCACACCGGCGACGCCCTCACCCCGGGCGCGATGAAAAGCCTCTACCAGGCGAACTACGGGGCCATGCTGGAGAAGGGCGCGGGATTCCCGGCGCGCATCCACATCGGCCACGACGTCACCGGCGCCACCATGGACGGCGACACCGTCGTGCTGCACTGCGAGACCTCCGAGCAACAGGCCGACATCCCGGTCCGCCACGCGGTGGTGGCCATGGGCCGGGAGAAGACCCCGATCCCGTTCGACGACGAGCTGCGCCGGCGCGTCGACGTCGACGACCACGGCGAGATGATCGTCGAGTCGGACTGCTCGGTCCGCTGGAAAAGCCGCGAAGGGCACCGCATCTACGCGATGAACCGCGCCCGCTTCAGCCACGGCATCCCGGACGCCAACCTCACCCTGCTTCCGGTCCGCGCCGCGCTCATCCTCAACTCGATGTTCGACCGCGAGGTCTACCGCCTCGAGGACAGCCTCTGCACCGTGGCCTGGGGGTAGCCGTGCCCACCACGACGAAGTTCGACTACGACGGAATCCGCTTCCGCGCCGAGGACCACCCGACCACGGCCCCCCACGCCGCGGCCGGGACCCCGACCATCGGCCACTACCACCAGAACGGCGACCTGGTCTGGGCCGAGTTCGGCGGCGGCCGCCTGCGCACCGGCCGCCTGGTCGGCACCACCCGCCCCGACGGCACCATCGACGCCGCCTACTGCCAACTCGCCCTGGACGGCACCATGGTCGCCGGCACCGTGGTCAGCACCCCCGAACGCCTGCCCGACGGCCGGATCCGCCTGGTCGAGGACTGGCGGCGGGCGGACGGGTCGACGGGGGTGTCGGTGATCGAGGAGTGCCGGGGGGTGGAGGACGGGGGCGGGAACGGATCTGGCGGTGATCGCGGGTCTGGCGATGCGAACGGTTCTGGCGGATCTGGCGGTGGTTACGGTTCTGGCGGCGCTCGCGGGTCTGACAGTGCTCGCAGATCAGGCAGCGTAGCCGTTCCTGAGCGCGGCGGTGCTGGCACCGACCAACATGGCCCGTTCGCCGCCCACGGCGAGTCAGCTGGCTGACTCGCCGGCGGCTGCCCCGATCCGCCGCCCTCGCGGGTCCGCGATGCTTAGGGCGTCGCGGGCCTGCGGAGGCGTTTTGCTCACAGCCAAGGGTCCGGTGGTTCCTTCTCGGCGGTCGGAGCGTCCGTTGCTTCTTCGGGCTTTTCCGCCTGCGGCTCAGGAGGAGACTGGCGCTGAGATCGTGGCGGGCCTGGGCGGGTCCGCGACAGCGGTCCTTCGCCGAAGCCTGGCGGAGGCGGAGGAGATGGCGGACCGGGCTGCTGGGGTGCGGGCGGTTCCAGGCCGAACTCGTCGGCGCCCTCGCCGTAGTACGGCGAATCGTCGTCGTGGGAG
Organism: Catenulispora yoronensis; assembly: GCF_039531695.1. Lineage (NCBI taxonomy): Bacteria > Bacillati > Actinomycetota > Actinomycetes > Catenulisporales > Catenulisporaceae > Catenulispora > Catenulispora yoronensis. The sequence goes on along the minus strand of NZ_BAAAQN010000026.1, from coordinate 92,350 downwards.
GTCACTAGCCGTTTGAGCGCGCTGACCGGATTCCACCGCGAGTGTTGCTGCTCTTTTTCCGGTGGAGGGGGCTGCGCCCCGGCCGTCGGCGGTGGCGCGATCTGGATCGGCGGCGGCGGTGCCGGAGGCTCCGGGGCGCGTTCCAGTTCCACCCGCACCGCTTTCGCGAGGCCCTCGACACCCGCGCACATCGGCAGCCGTCGCGGGATTCGGTTCGAGGCCTTCCACCCGGTGGTGATCAGCGTCGGGCGCGCGGTGGGCAAGGCCGCGGACCAGACGTCCGCGACCTCGGACTCGGGCACCATCAGGACCCTGTCGGCCGGGATGCGCGGCGTGGGCGGCGACGACAGCGGCAGCGGTGACAGCGGCGACAGCGCTGCGTCGTCCGGCCCGGACCGGCTGTTCCCCTTCCCCCGCCACGGCGCCGCCGTCGCACTGCTGCGCTGCGGCACCAGGGCTTCCTTCCGGGTCGCGTTCCAGGTCAGGCCGGCCCACGTCTCGTACACCGGACTCGCCCAGGCCCTCGCGTTCGCCAGCAGCGTCGGCAGGTCCGGCGTCGGCGGGAAGCCGTGGCCGTCGTTCTGCGCCAGCCATCCCACGAAGACGTAGAGCGCCCGGCCCGACTGCCCGCCGGTGTCCGTGTTCATGGTGTCGCTGAGCTCTGCGGCACGGCAGGCGACGCCGACCAGCCGGACCGACTCGGTCTGCGCGAGCAGGCAGCGCGGATCCTCCAGGCCCTTGCCGTGGGCGACGACCGCGTGCACCACGTCCTCCAGCCAGCTCCCGGCCTGCGGCACGGCCGGCCGCACGCGCCACCAGCTGTCGACGACCGGCGTCCGGCCGTAGACGACCGCGTGCCACCCGCCGGGCAGCGGGGGAGGGGCGGCCGCGCTCCCCGGCGACTTCGGGTTCTGCGGATCCAGAGCTTTCGGATCCAGAGCTTTAGGATCCCGAGCTTTCGGGTCCAAGGCTTTCGGATCGACGGCTCTCGGGTCCAAGGCTTTAGGATCCAAGGCTTTAGAGTCCAAGGCTTTCGAATCCGAGACTGTCGGATCCGGGACGTTCGGATCTGAGGCTTCTGACACGGCATCCGATTCCGGGGCCCCCGGATCCGGGGCCCCTGGCTCCAAGGCCCCTGATTCCGAGACCTCTGATGGTGAGATCTTCGGTTCCGAAACAGCTGATTCCGAGCCGTCCGCCTCCGAGGCCCCGCTGAGACTGCCGTCCCGAATCAGCTGCGTGACCATAGTCTCACTCTCGAAGATCGGAGGCTCGCCGTCGTCAGACAACGCGCTTGCCGTCCTCGAAGACCGCGACCCGGTTCATGATCCGCGCTTCTTCCAGTCGGCCGACGAGCCTGGCCACCTGCGTGTCCATCCGGGCCACCGTCTCCTGCATCTTCTCCAACTGCTCGCGCTCGTCCTGGATCGCCCTGGTCTGGGACGCCACGTACTTCGGCTGGAAGATCGAGCGGAACGTCTTCCGGTACTTCTCCAGGTCGTCGGCGCTCTCGGTGATCCGGTTCTGGAGCCGGCCGGCCGCGAAACGGTCACTGCGCACGTTCGTGTCCAGCAGGTTCAAGAAGGAGTGGATCAGCGGGTAGGCCAGATTGCGGGGGTTGACCTTCGACGTGTCGAGCGTGAGGTCCTCCCCGGCCATGTCCTGGCCGAACGCGCCGAGCTGGACCGGGCACACCAGCGTGCGGGACCCGGCCCGCTGCTCGAAGGCCGCCGGCAGCAGCCGCTGGACCAGATCGCACAGCTGGTCCATCAGCTCCTCGGGCGGCGTGCGGGGGCTGGCCTGGCGGATCATGTCCGCCTTGGTCAGCAGGACCGTGATCGACGGCAGCTGCACCCCGCGCTGGGCCCGCTCGGAGAGCGTGTTGGCGAGATAGGCGTTCATCCGGCGGGCCAGCGTCATGCGCTTGACCCCGTCGCGGCGCTCGTCGACGACCGGCGAGCCGGCCAGGTGGGTGCCGTTGAGGACCAGGTAGATGCTGTCGGACTCGATCAGCCGGGCCTGCAGGCGCCCGGCATCGGTGGCCTCCGGCTGGTTCCCGTCCATCGCCCCGCCCCGGTAGTCCTCCCAGTCGAAGGTGAGGATGGTCTCGCCGTCCTGGCGGAAGATGAACGAGTAGAGCTTCGGCTCCGTGGAGGTCGCCGGGGGGACGCGGCCGTTGTCGCAGAGCTCGTACCAGGCGTCCGCCATGTCCTCGTCGTCGTCCAGGTCCGTGGTGACCAGCGTGTGGCCCTGGACCCCGGCCGACAGCACCGCGTACATCCCCAGCAGATAGGTGGTCTTGCCCGATCCCTTGGTGCCGAGCATCGTCACCTTGGCCTGCGGCACAGTCATGAGCGTGTCCTTTCCCGTATCAAGCGAGGTCTCGGGCGATCATCCGGCCGAGTTCCATGGCCGGCCGTTGCAGAGGCGCCATCTGCGCGGCGACCTCCGCGGCGCGTTTGGCGTGCGCCCGCGCCTCGTCTCCTTTGCTCTCCGTGCCGTTCCAGCGCGCCCGCGCCCACTCCACGAGCCCGACCTCCGACCGGGCCCGGCCGGCCCGTTCCAGCCACTGGCTGCGTTCCCGCTCCAGCTGGTCGATCCGGTCGCGGATGTGGTGCGACAGGCACCAGAGCACTGGGATGTGCACGTTCTTCGGGCGGCGGTTGCATCGGATCCGGACCGACAGGTCGTGCACCCCCGGCGCGGACGCGATCAGCGAGCGCAGCCCCGCCAGCGGCTGCTCGGCCGCAGCCCAGGACTGCCGGCCCCGGATCAGGTCGGCCTTGGTGTAGGCGATGACGACCGGCAGCGGCATGCCCCCCGAGTGCTGGGCGATAGCCCATTCGCAGCTCGCCGTCAGCCGGCGCGCGTGGCGCGCGACGGCTGACGGGTCGCGGGCGAACCGCTCGGCGTCGGCGAACACCACGATGCCGTCGGCGGCCCGCAGGTCGGCGTGCAGCGCCGCGGTGTCGGCCTCGGTCGACCGGTCGTGCAGCGCGCCGCCCCGGTAGTCGCTCCAGAGGAAGTCGAAGAACACCCGGCGCTGATGGGAGAGTTCGAACTCGTACAGCGCCCGCTGCGAGGTCATCGCCGGGTACTTGCTGTGCCGGATCCCCCAGGCCTCCGCCAACAGCTCGGATCCCTGACCCGTGTCCTTGGTGGCCAGCCGGAAGTCCTTGAAGCCCCCGACCATGGCCTGGTACATCATGGCCATGTAGGTCGTCTTGCCGGCCTTGGTGTCGCCGATCATCGCTATCCGCATGCCGCTCTCGTCCTTCTCGCTGTTCCTGCTCGACCCGTCGGAGGCACTCGGTCCTCGGTCCTCGGTCCGGTCCTCAGTCCTCAGTCCTCGAACGGGCTTTTCTCGGGCTCGTGGCCGCGCCGGTGCCGGTCCTGGAGGAGCCCGCGGCCGTAGCGCACGGCCCCGTAGGCCACCGCGAGCTCCGGTTCCGGGACCGGGAGCAGCGGACGGCCGGTCCGGCTCGCCAGCAGCTCGCGGACCAGCGGCAGCCGGCACGATCCGCCGACCGGCACGACACAGTCCACCTGCTGCCATTGCCAGCCCAGGCCGGTCAGTAGCCGGTCGCATTCGGCCAGCGCGTCGGCCAGCGGATCGGCGACGAGGTCGGCCAGTTCGGCGCGGGTCAGCTTGAACCACGACGGCGGATCGGTGTCGGTCAGCTCGATCTCGTCGACCTCGGCCACCGACAGCTGGATCTTCAACCGCTCGCAGGCGTCCTTCAGGCGGTTGCGCCGCCGCAGCGCCTCCGGGTCGCCGGGGCTCGGCCCGTCGAGGACCTTGGCCGCCAGCTCGGGGAAGTCCTGGTGCAGCCGCCGCAGGATCCGCCGGTCGAAGTCGCCGCCGCCGACGTCCGGCAGGCCGCCGGGCAGCCCCAGCACCTCCACGTCGCCGGAGGCGGTCGGACCGGCCAGCGCGCAGTCGAAGGTCCCGCCGCCGAGGTCGAACACCAGGATCGTCTCGCCGCTCCGGGCGCCGGCCGCGTACTGCGCCGCCGCGACCGGTTCGGGCAGCAGCCGCACCCGGTCCGGATCGAACCCGGCCGCCCGCACGGCCTCGGCCAGCAGCTCCCGGTTGCCCTGCTCCCAGGACGCCGGATGGGTGACGACCACCAGGTCCGGCGTCCCGGGCGACTGGCTCTCGGCCTCGCACCGCAGGAACTCCAGGACCTCGGCGGTCAGCCGGTGCGGCTGCACCGGGCGGCCGTCCAGATCGCGCGGCGCCCGGTCGCCGAACTCCCGCTTGAACTCGGTGAACAGCCGCACCGGATCCCGCGCCCCGGCCTTCAGCGCGGCCCCGCCGACCAGCGGCGCCGCGCCGTCCTCGGATATGAACACCGCCGTCGGCACGGCGGCCGGCAGCCCCGGCGAGCCGCGGTCGACGACGCAGCTGTCGGAGCCGTCGGTGCGCCCGACGGCCAGCACCGAGGTGGTGGTGCCGACGTCGACGCCGTAGACGATGGCCATGGGCGGATCAGCCTTCTGTCTCGGTGGTTCCTGGGGCTTCGGCGGCACGGTCGGCTTCGGCGGTCCCAGCGGCTCCGGCGGGCCCGGGTGCTCCACTGGTTCCGGCAGTTCGGGAGGCACTAGGGTCCCCGCTCGCGCCACCGTCCTTGCTCGTGCCACTGCCCCCGCTCGCGCCGGCGGCCCCGCTCCCGTTCCCGCCTGCGCTCCCGTTCCCGCCTGTGCCGCCGTTCCCGCCTGCGCCGCCGTTCCCGTTCGCGCCCCCGCTCTCCCTGCCCGCCCGATCCGCCAGCGCGTCGGCCCGCCCGCGCAGCGTGTCGATCGCCTCCTGCACGGCGGCGCAGCGGCCGAGCGCGGCCCGCACGTGCTTCTGCCGCTCGGCGCGCTGCGCCTCGGTGAGGATCCGGGTCTCGGCGAGCCCGGTCAGCGAGGCGGTCAGCGACTGGTCCTGCGCCGCCAGCCCGGTGTCCAGGGCCGCGGTCAGGGCCCTGGTCTCGGCCCGCACCTGGTCGGCCAGGTCGGTCCCGGCCTGCCGCCGGGCCGACTCGATCAGCGGCAGCACATGCTCCCGCAGCGCGTTGGCGACCTCCCGCCGCCGGTGCTCGGCGGCGGTGCGGTTGGTGTCGCGCACCCCGGCCACCCAGCCGAATATCAGCCCGCCGGCCCCGCCGACGATGGCGCCGACGATGTTCCCGATCACCGGGATGAAGCTGCCCAGGATGCCGCCGGCGGCCGCGCCGACCGCGAACCCGGTGCGGCTGCCGAACCAGGAGGCCCGGGCCTTGGCGAACCAGCTCGGCTCGCCGCGCACCTTGATGGTCGGCATGCCCGGCGCCTCGCCCCGCACCGTGGAGCCCCCCGGGCCGCTGCCGGCCAGGTCGAAGGTGGTCTGCGCGGAGTAGTCGGCGGCGACCGCCTCCACCGCGGAGGCCAGTGCCGTGTTCGCCTCCTGCGCCGCCTCCACCAGCCGCTGGGCCACGTGCCGGACGATGGACTCGGGGTCGGAGAACGTCTCCTCGGTGGACAGCCGCTTGCGGAAGTCGTCGCGGATCCGGTCCAGCCGGTCGTCCAGGGCGCGCCGGATCGGCCGGCTCGCGGCCTCGATCTCCCCGGCCAGCTCCGTGCGCCACTTGGCCTTGTTCGAGCGCAGGTCCCGCACGGCGGTGCGGGTGGCGGCGATCCGGGTGTCGATGTCCTCCAGCGCGTGGTCGCCGGTGAGCGCCTGCGCCTCGTTCTCCCACGGCGCCGCGGCCGCGCCGACCGCCTCCTCGTCGCCGTCGAGCAGGCGGTGCACCTGCTGCACGCCGCAGGTGGCGGCCAGCCCGCCCCACAGCTCCCGCTCCAGAGCGACGAAGCCGGACGACGCGGACCGGGCGCCGCTCCCGCCACTCCCGCCGGCCCTGCCAGCCCCGCCGGCCCCGCCCTCCGCGCCCGCCTCCCCCTCGTCCTCCGCCTCGTCCTCGTCCTCGTCCTCCGCCTGCGCGACGGCGGCCCGATGCTCCCGCAGCGCCGACACGCCGATGACGACCAGGTCCGCCGGCTCGCGGCCGATGGCCGCCGCGACCCGCTCCCGGGTGGCGGTGACGAACGGCTCCGGGTCGACCACCCTGTCGATCATCGTCACCACGGTGATCACCGTGTCGCACTCGGCCAGGGCCCGTTCCAGGATCTCCAGCTCCGGCGTCCCCAGCGGCTCGCCCGCCGAGGCGACGAACAGCACCGCGTCCGCGCGGCTGAGGAACGCCCAGGTGACGGCCGTGTGCTCGGGGTTCAGCCCGCCGGTGCCGGGGGTGTCCACCAGCACCAGCCCGGAGGCCAGGAACTCCAGCGGCGCCGTCATCTCGACCGCGACCACCCGCTTGGCGTTGCGGGGGTTGCCCTGCTCGGTCACGTACTCCGCGACCTGTTCCAGCGGGATCGTCAGCGGCTCCGGGGCCGGCCGGCGCCCCACCGGGTCCGGCGCGAAGTGGACCACCGCCGTCTCCCGCTCGCCCCAGGCCAGCGTGGTGGCGATCGACGTGGTCACGTCGACGTCGACCGGGAACAGCCCGGGCCGCCGCACCAAGGCGTTGAGCAGACTGGATTTGCCCCGCCCGAACTCGCCGCAGACCACCAGGTGGAACCGCGCGGCGGCGAGCCGCTCCTGGCGCGCGCCGAGCGCTTCGAGCAGGGCCTGCGGGATGTGGCCGCCGAACTGCGCGACCACCCGGCGGTGCAGGGCCAGCGCGTCCTCGCGCAGCCCGGTCAGATCGTCCATCACCGTCACGGTGCTCACCTCGGGTCTTCGGTGGATCTCGGGGGCGGAACTCAGGGGTGGATCTCAGGGGCGGAGCTCAGGGCTGGAACGCAGGGCTGGAACGCAGGGCTGGAATTCACTCGTCGTCCAGCGCCAGCTCGTCGGTGGTGTTCAGCAGCAGCTCGGCCCGCCGGGCGCGGGCCTGGATCCGCTGGTAGCAGCCGAGCACCGTGCGCACGGCCTGCTGTTCGCGGGCGGCCAGCGTCCGGTCGGCGGCGAGCGCGGCCCAGACCTTGACCAGGTCGTCGGCCCGGGCCCGGATCGCGCCGGCCGGCGCGTCCTCGGGCAGGCCGACGCGGGCGGCACAGGTGGTGCCGTGCTCGCCGGTGACCTGGAGCAGCTGGTCGATCTGCTCGTCCGTGAAGTCCAGCCGGCCCCGGTAGTGCGCGGTCAGGGTGGCGAGCTCGGCGAACCCGTGCCCCCGCTGGCGCAGCCGCTGGAGCCGGTCGGCGACGATGTCGAGCGCCGGTCCGGCCTCCGCCGGCCCGCCGCCCTGCTGCCGCGCCAGCCGCACCCGGGCGATCTCCGCCCACGCCTGCTGGACGCCCTTGTCCAGCTTGATCAGCGCGGCCCGGTGGCCGAAGTGCCCTTGGATCAGCCCTCTGAGCCGCTCGACACCGCTGCCCGCGACGAGCTGGTCCCGCACCGCCGCCTCACCCAGCTCGGCGCGCAGATACCGGCAGCCCAGGTGGATCCCCCAGGCGCCGAGCTCCTCGATGAGCACCCGCCGCTGCGCGGCCGACAGCGACACCCCTCGCAACCGCTCGGCGTTCGCGAATTCGCCGGCGTCCTCCAGGTGGTGCACGAGCCGGCGCGGATCCGCGGTCCTCGCCAGGTCGGCGAGCCAGTCGAACTTCTCCGGACTCAGGCTGCGCGCGCCGGAGGCGACCAGCCCGGCGACCGGCACGATCGCGTAGAACAGCCTGTTGACCTGCGTCTGCGCCTGGTAGCGGTCGGCGATCGTGGTCGCGGTCGCCATGGGGTCGTAGTCCATCGGGTCGGCCGCGCCGGTCAGGCCCGGGCCGGGCGGCCAGTACTGCTGGTCGCATTTGGTGAGCACGCCGACGGCCTTCAGCGGCGACATCGTGCCCGCGACCGGCCCGGCGAACTCCTCCACGGCCAGCCGGTCCCGTTCGTGCAGGCCCCGGCTGAACGCGTACACCACCGCGTCGGCGCGGTCGACCTCGTCGGCGCTCTCCTGGTGCAGGTCCCGCGCGGTGCGCCCGCTGGCGGCCAGCAGCCGCGTCACCTCCGAACGCTCGGCGGTGTCGGTCATCGCGGATATCCCTAGGTAAGCTGCGGTGTCCGCGGAGTCCACTCCGTGTACGCTGCCCAGTCCCGGGGTGTCGACGAGCCGGAAGTCCAGCAACAGTTCGTGAGGCAGTTCATAAACGACCTTGCGGATATCCGCGTGCCGGCCCGGATCGTCCGGGTCGCGCGTGGTGAACTCTGCGAAACGCTCTACACAGACTTGTTCGGTCGCACTAGTATTGCGGCGATGAATCGTGACTACGGGATTCTTCCCATAGCAGAACTCGTTGACGATCAGGGTCAGTTCCAGCGCCCCGGTCACCGCGATTCGTCTGCCAATCAAGGCATTGATCAGGGTGGACTTCCCGCGTTTGATCTGGCCGGCCACCGCCACCCGCATCGGCTGTTCCAGCCGGTCCCCGGCCTGGCGGAGCACCTCGGCCAACGACCTGAGATCCGGGTCGGCCGCGGCCGTCGCGGCACATTCCGCGAGTTCGGCGCGCACCGCTTCCCGGCCGGGTCCGGCCCCCTCCCCGCCGCGCGTCGCCGCCATTCGCGCCGCCTTTCGTCCATGTGTTCCAATGCCCTGAATCGAGGTTCTCGCCTTGACGCGTTCCGGAAACCGTCGACAGTTCCGGGGTAGCAGATTAAGTGCCCCCCGGCGGCGACTTCCCCTCATTCGATCCGCTGGTGAAGATCTTTATCGTCCGGAAACGCCGCGGCACTCGGCGGCGCTGCCGCCGCGCCGCGGTCCGGACCTCCCACGGATCAGAGGATTGCGATGATCGCCGGACCCGGCCCGGCCCCCGGGGCGGCGCGCGCCGGCCGCACCTGGCCCTCCGGCTCGCTGCTCGGCATCGTCCCCGAGGTCGATCGCGAGGCGCTCCTGCACGAGGGCAGCGTCCGGGTCTTCAAGCGCGAAGAGGCCCTGATGATGGCCGGGGACCTGGAGACCGACGTCTATCTGATCCTGGACGGCTGCACGAAGGTCTTCGGCCACGCCATCGACGGCCGCACCGTGCTGCTCTCGATCCGGGCCGCGGGCGACATCGTGGGCGAACTGGCCGCCTTCGACGACCGTCCGCGCTCGGCCTCGGTGCTGGCCGCCACCCGGGTCACCGCCCGGGTGATCAGCCAGAGCCGGTTCCTGGCCTTCCTCGACGGCCACCCGGTGACCGACCGGGCCGTGACCCGGACGCTGTCGGCCAAGATGCGCACCATCACCCAGCACCGGGTCGACGTCACCGGCGCCCCGGTCCTGGTGCGCCTGGCCCGGGTGCTCTACCGGCTGGTCGAGTCGCACTCCACGCCGTGCCCGGAGGGCTGGCGCATCGAGGTCGCGCTGAGCCAGCCGGAGATCGCCGCGCTGATCGGGGCGGCCCAGCCCAGCCTGCACCGGGCCCTGGCCCAGCTGCGGGACCGGGGCGTGCTGATCACCCGGCGCCGCACCCAGATCGTCGCCGACCTGGGGCTGCTGGAGAAGATCTCGCGGGACGAGGAGGCATCCTGACCGGCCGGATCATTTGAGGAGGAACGGCCCCGCGCGGCGGCCTACCGTCGGGCGGGGCGGGTGCCGCACCCCGCCGGCCGGAGGGAGTGCCCATGCAGTGGCGCGGGTCCTATCGCAACAGGCTGTGCGTGGTCACGGACATCGAGGGCTACAGCCGGCACACGACGCCCGAGCAGAGCGTCGCCCAGGAGCGGCTGCGGCGGATCACCGACTTCGCGCTCGCCAACGCCGGCATCGGCCGCTTCAGCCGCCAGCGGCGCCAGGACCGCGGCGACGGCCAGCTCCTGGTGATGGCGCCGCAGCTGGACCTGACGCGTGCGCTTCCGGCGTTGGTCCTGGGATTCCGGCACGCCCTGTACGAGAACAACCGGCAGCCGGGCTCGTTCGGCCCGCTGCGGATGCGGGTGGCCATGGCCCACGGCGTGGTGGCCAAGGGCGCGACCGGGTACGAGGGGCAGACGCCGATAGTGGTGTGCCGGATGGTCGACTCGCAGGCGCTGAAGGACGCGCTCGCGGATCATCAGGAGGCGGACCTGGCGCTGTGCGTCAGCGACACCCTTTACACGGACGTGGTGAAGCAGGAGTACCAGGGACTGCCGTCCGACGAATTCACCGAGACGACGATCACGGTGAAGGAGTACACCGGCCGGGTGTGGATCACCACGCCGCCGGCCGGTCCCGTGCTGACCGCCAGCACCGGGACCTCGCTGTGGACATCGGTGGCCCCGGGCCTGGTCGGCGCCGCGACGGCCGCGTTGGTCAGCTTCCCCCACGAAGGGGATCCGGCGCACAGCGATCCGTTCTCCGACGAGTTCGACCCGCTCGACGCCTACCTGCACATCCACGGCGACCACGGGCCGTCCCACGACGACGGACACCACCACCACGGCGGCACGGAAGCCTCGGCGGGTACCTACTACGGCCCTTACACGGCCCGAGGATCACAGCAGAACATCGTCGCGGTCGGCGAGGTGATGGCCGACTTCGAGCTCGAAGGGTTCGAGGTGTACGGCTACGAGGACAACACCGGGCACGAGCACTACATCGTGCACGAGGTGTACGAGGAGATCGACCACCAGGATCACGACACCTATGACCACGACCTTCACGATCACGACACCTACGACCACGACCTCCACGATCACGACACCTACGACCACGACGTCCACGATCACGACACCTACGACCACGACGTCCACGATGACCATGGAGACCACTACTTGTGAGGCTGATGTACTTGTGAGGCTGAAGCCGGGCCGCTCCACGGCGCACACTGCCGCCGAGCGACCCGGCGCGCACTACTCGGCGGTCTGGACCGACCCCAGGAACCCGTGCACGTCACGGCGCCGCCGGCCCGACGCCGCGGGCAGCACTTCCAGCAGCAGCAGGATCGAGGCGGCTGCGGTGAGCGCGGCGAGGGCGGGCAGCGACGGGAGCCCGGCGACGAACGGTGCCGCGACCATCAGTCCGATCGCGGCGAGCATCGCCGGGATGAAGGACTTGCGGTGGAGCAGGGCCCACATTCCGGCCACGGCGATCGCGTACAGCGCCAGCCCCGCGCACAGCGCGACGGCCCACAGCACGGTCATTTTCGGGCCCCAGGTGCCGATGCCGGGGCGGCCGAGGGATCCGGCGATGGTGCGCAGGCCGTAGGCGAAGGAGATCATCCCGGCCAGGGCGACCAGGTGCAGCACGTTGTAGTGCAGGTGGACGACGGCGTCGAAGCGTCGTCGGGGCGGTGCGGCGGTGTTGCGGGCCGTGCGCTGGCGCAGGTGGTGTTCGCCGTAGCGGTCGAGGGCGTCGAAGTACAGCCACCACATGATCGTGCACGCCACCATTGCCAGTCCGACCAGCAGCAGCTGCGCGGTGCCGATGGTCTCCCCGCTCATCTGACGGCCCATACCGCCCAGCGACATGTCCAGGCCGATGATGACGATGAAGCCGTATCGGGCTGCCAGGTGCCCCGGCGCGCTGACGCCGCGGCTGCGGGCGATGATGATGGCTGCGAGGCTTTCGCAGGCCAGGCCCGCGATCCACAGCATCGGGCGCATGGAGGGCGCCTCGATGGTGGACAGGGCGAGCAGGACGGCGGTGCCGGTGGCCGAGGCGAACACGGCCCACGGCCGGTTGCCGGCCTTCGCGCCGAGGATGAGCCACAGGGCGACCGCCGAGCAGGCGCGGATGACCAGGTAGGCGGCCAGGAAGACGGCTACGCGGCTGGTGAAGCTGGCCGTCCCGAAGGCCCGGGGGAGCGTCATGCCCATCAGGATCATGCCGATCAGGGCCACGATGTGCAGGCCGCGCAGTGCGCCGGTGTCGGCGTCGGCGATGTTCGCGGCCCACACGTAGCTCATCCAGCAGCCCCAGATCATCGCCAGCACCAGGACGCCGCGCGCGGCGCCGGCCCAGCTGTCCTCGGACATGACCAGGACGTCGGTCTGGGAGAAGGCGAAGGCGACCATCACGTCGAAGAGGAGCTCGAAGCCTGAGACCTCGTGGTGCGCGGTGGTGAGGCGGATCAGCGTGCGGGGGCCGCGCTGGCGGGGGATCAGCGCCTTCGCTGGCTTCGCGGTCTTCGCAATCTTCGTGGTCTTCGTGGTTTTCGTAGACTTACCGTTGCGCAGCATCCGGGTCTCCGCCCAGAGAATGAGCGTGCACAGCGTGACCAGCCCGATCACCGCGACCTGGATCGGCCGGCCGATCAGGAGCGGGATCATCCCGGCGGTGGCGAACGGGGCGACGACCCGCGTCCACTCCAGCTTCCACGACGCCGACCAGCTGAACCAGGCCATCGCGAGCAGACACACCGCCACACCCAGATACATCTGCAGCAGCGCGGACGTGGACACCGCGGGGCCGAGCAGGCCGGTGTGGGGCAGCGCGGACAGCGTCGTGAACATCGCACGCTGCGCCCCGGCCGCCACCACGAGCCCGCCGAACATCACCACGTGGCCGACCTGGTAACTCAGGTTCAGCAGCTGCTTGCGGGCGATGGACACGGTGGAGTTCCGGCCGTCGAGCGCGCGCCACGCCGGTTCGATCAGCGAGTCGTACAGCCGGTGCATGACGCACGAGACCAGCAGCACCGTGCCCACCAGCGCCAGCATCGGCGTCGAGATCCGCACCGCCTGGCCGATCTGCTCCAGCAGCTCCAGGCTCAGGCAGCACACGACGGTGTACGCCGAGGCGTACCGCTCCCCGAACGCGCGGATCCCGAACGGCATCCACCCCGGATGCAGACCGATCCGGAACCGGTCGTAGGTCGGGAAGGTGGAGAAGAAGCCCACGAAGACGAACATCGCCCACGACAGCAGGAACACGAACGGACGCCAGCCCATCGGGACCAGCAGCGCGCACCAGATCCCCACCGCCAGCAGAAGGTTCGCCACGATGCAGATGCTCATGTTGCCGACCTGCTCGCGGTCCCCGAACGCGGCGGTGAGCCAGGTCCCGCACCCGCACAGCACCGCGAAGGTCATCATGACCGCGAACAGCACCGACCCCCGCATGATCCCGTGCCCGTGATCGCTGAACGCCTCCGGCACCACGATCGCCACCCCGAGGAACAGCCCGGTCTGCGCCACCGACAACAGCTTGACGACAGGGGCCACCACCCGCATCGACAGCGCGACCACCCCGTACTGCCACAAGCACCCGATCACAGCCATCGCCGCGAACGTCTGGAACACCCCGGTGGCGCCGGAATGCTCGCGCAGCAACGTCCCGGCCTGGGCGAGCGCGAGCACGAAGGTGATGTCCACCAACAGCTCCGCCGGATCGCACTTGTCCTCCGGCGCGCGCCGTGCCAGCGGCCAGCGCCGTCCACTTCGCTCCTCACCCTGCCCGTGGGGAGGTGATGGATCGGTCTCCGTCGCCGAGCCGGCGAACGGGAGGTCTTGAGTCTGCATATGGGAACCCCAAAGATCGGGCGCGATCGTCGAACGCGCGACTATGCTGGCTATGCCTGCAATTCCTATGGGAGTGGCTACTGCTAGGAATTGCGGCGCGCCGGTGGGTTCGCTCGGGCGGAGTAGCCAGGGGCGTCCACGCTTGCGCTGGCTTAGGCTGCCGACTTGCGCCGTCGACCTCGCGCTGCCGGCTCGGGCCGCCGACTCACGCCGCCGCCCTCGCGCTGGTGATGAGAACACCCGATGTATGCCTCTTGATGCGCCGTTGGGCTGAATTGCCGCTGCCCTCAGGCGTTTCTGCGCAGCCCGGCTCCCCGCACGGCGAATGCTGGTCTTGCCGCCGGGCCCCGCTCATCCCGGAGCCGAGTCCTCCTCGGCCGCCGGCCGGGACCGTGAACCGCGACCCGCCCCGTGCGCGGCGATCGGCCTCAGCCGCGAGTTCGTCGAAAGGGACAGCCATGACCGCCCACCAGCCGGATGCCGCGCCGCACGGTGCGCGCTGGACCGACCCCTTCCGCGTCGCCTTCGTGCTGACCGTCCTCAGCCTGGCCGCCGCCGGGCTCTACGGCGGTCTGGGCGCGATCGCGCTGGTCCTGGGCCTGGGGCTGCTCGAAGTCTGCGTCTCGTTCGACAACGCGGTGGTCAACGCCGGGGTGCTGCACCTGCTGCCGCCCCGGGCCCGCTGGCTGTTCCTGACCGTCGGGATGGCCGTGGCCTGCATCGGCGTCCGGCTGCTGCTGCCGCTGGTGATCGTCAGCATGGCGGCGCGCATCGGCCCGATCCGGACCGTCCAGCTCGCCCTGGACGAGCCGACCCGCTACGCGGACGTGCTGCTCGGCGTCCGCCCGGCGGTCTCCGCCTTCGGCGGGATCTTCCTGGCGCTGGTCTTCCTGCGCTTCCTGCTCGCCGGGACCGGACGGCCGTGGATCGGCTGGATCGAACGGCCCGCCCGACGGCTGAAGGCCGTGCCGTACCTGGAGGCGGGCGTCGGCATCACGCTGGGGCTGGCGCTGTGCTCCCAGGCGCCGGCCGGCGCACGGATCGGCGTCGGCGTCGCGGTCCTGATCGGCCTGCTGGCCTTCTGGGGAGTCCAGGCCCTCGGCGACGCGGTCGGCCCGGGACGCGACGAAGACGAGGCCGGCCTGTCCAACGCCGCACGGACCTTCGCCGTGATCGCCTACCTGGAGGTGCTGGACGCCAGCTACTCGGTCGACTCGGTCATGGGCGCCTTCTCGGTGACCCTCGACGTCGTGCTGATCACCCTCGGCCTGAGCATCGGCGCGGCCTACATCCGAGGCCTGACAGTCCTGGTCGCCGAGAGCAAGGTCCTGGGCAAGCTGCCCTTCGTGGAACACGGCGCCTACTACGCCATCGGCCTGCTGGCGGCGGTCTCCCTCGCCCAGGTCTGGACCGACGTCCCGGACATCCTGGCCGCCGGCGCCGGAGTCCTGGTGATCGGCGCCGCCATCGCGAGCTCGCTGGTGGCGCGGCGCGCGGACGCCACGGTGGCCGACGCGGGTGTGGCGTGACCTGAACCGCTCGCTGTGGGCTCCCCGCGGGATGGACGGGGAGCCCACACACCCTCAGCAATGCTCTGCGACGCTCTACGGGCGCTCTACAGCAGGGGCCCGTACGCAGCGATTCGATCGGCGAGGCCACCCGGCCACCCGGCCAGCGCCCTGCTGATGAGCTCGGCGACGATGCGGGGAAGCTCAGGACTCTCAGGGTCGTACAGAACATAAGCCAGGGCCGGCACATACCAAGCACCCCGCAACCGGTCCACATCCATGACCGAGAGGCTGAGCGACTGCTCGGCGACAACACGGGCGATCGCCTGAGTCAGCACAACATCCGCTTGCCGCTCATGCTCGATACTGCTGCAATAGCGCGGACTGGGAACAGGCGTGTCGAGCACCAGCGTCATGAAAGCTCCGCAGGGGTCGAGGACCGCCAACGACGGTCGTTCATCGGATCTCTCAATATTTTGCTGGCGCCCCACCGCCCACCCGGCCCCCGCCGTGCCGCCGACCCGGTGCATTTCCGCACCAGCCCGCACACGATGCCAGTTCCTATCAGCGCACTGACTTGTGACTGAACCAACAGGACCGGAACCGGCTCAGGAACCCAGATCCGCAACCACCTCCCGCGCAGCCCGCGCCCCCGACGCCATGGCACCCTGCACAGACCCGGTCGCACGATAGTCACCACAGACATACCGCCCAACCCCAACCCGCGCCGACCTGCTCAACGGCCACGGCGGCACCATCACGGGAAGCGCCTCACCAATGTCATAGCTGCCCAGGAACTCCCAACCCTCAGCCGCAACCCCGTAGACCTCGCCAAGCACCTCCACCAGAGAAAGCCCAGCATGGTCACCAGAAGACCCCAGCACCGACGTCGAGATCAACGCCCGCCCATCCGCGCTGTAGGCAGGGCAGACGTCAGTGAGCACGGCGGTATTGAGGATCCGCATGGCCTGGTCGACGATGATGATCGGTTCACGCAACGGGGAATGGGGCGCCGCGTGATAGTAGGTGGTGACTGACCGCATGGGAACTGCGGAGCCATGCTGACTGGAGCTTGCCGAACCGGCGCTCGCCGGCGCAATGCCGGGTAGATCAGTGCTTGGCGAGGCAGCGATTGGTGATACGAGCGCCGGCCGACTGGCACTCGGCGGCGCGTAGCCCGGCTGGCCGGTGCTCAAAGAGGCGGCGCTCGGCGGTGCGAGTGGCGACTGCTCATTGCCTAGCGGTGAGGCGTTCGGCGAAGCGAGCGTTGCCTGGTCGGTGCTCAATGAAGTGGCGCTCGGCGGTGCCGGCGGCGATTGCTCATCGTCCAGCTGTGCGGCGAGCGTCGCCTGGTCGGTGCCTGGCGGCGTAGCAGTTGGCGGCGTGAGCGTCGGGTGGTTGCTGGTTGGCGAATTGCTATGCGGTGCGTCGGAATCCGGCTGGTTGAACTCTGGCGCGGCGAGTGCCGGCCCAATCAGTGCCGTAGCTGCCCCCGGGCCCGTCGCCACCACAACCGCGCCCGCCGCGATGGCCTCCCCGCCGACCAGCACCACCCCCTCGTCGGTCACCGCTGCCACCGGCGTCTCCAGTCGCAGCGTCCCGGGCGGCAGCCGTCGTGCGAGCTGTTCGGGCACCGCTCCGATGCCCTGTGCGGGCAGGGTGGCGCGGCCGCGGAGCATGCTGCGCCATACCAGGTGCAGCATTCGGCTGGAGGTTGTCAGGTCCGGTTCGAGGAATACGCCCGCGAAGAAGGGGCGCAGTGCCCGGTCGATGAAGCCGGCGGACAGTCCGGCGGCGCGCAGGCTTGTGTAGGCGGATTCGTCGGGGGCGTCCTTGAGTCGGCGGGTGGGGAGGCAGACGTCGCGGGCGCTGAGGGCGGACAGGGCTGCGAGGTCGCGGAGTGAGCCGGGGAGGCCGTTTCGCAGCTCTTTGAGCATTTGGCGATCTGCCAGGGGGTTGGCGATCCGGGTGCGGTGCTTCGGGCCGTGGAGCAGGAACCCCGGGGCGAAGTCGTGGAGGTCGAGGCCTTCGGCCCTGATCCGTTTTCGGACCTGCGGATAGTACGGGTTGAACACCTGGAAGCCCCGGTCGAGCACGAATCCGTCCCGGTGATCCGACCGCATCCGGCCGCCCGGTGCGTCGCTCGCCTCAAGCACCGTGACGCGCAGGCCCGCCGCCACCAGGTCGGCCGCGCATGCCAGTCCCGCCACACCGGCACCGACAACGATCACGTCGACTGTCGGCGTCGTCGCTGGCCTCGATGGCCCAGTCGGCCCCGTTGAGCCCATCGGCCCAGTCGGCCCCATCGGCATCACTCGCATCATGAACCTCCATTGGTACTCACCAGTCGTCCCAGTCGTCGCCCTCGTTCCCCAAGACGAGGGCAGCCGCCTCCCCGGATGGCACGCCTTAGGCCATTCGGGCGTCGTCCGGCGTCCCGAGGTGCGATCCCGCGCGTGCCGTGGAAGGGTTTAAGCACTCGGTTAAAACGCCCGCTCAAAACGCGGGCGGCCGGGCACCGGCCCTCCGGCCGGCTCCCGAAAGGCGGCGCTTCCCCATGGTGCGGCTGCAAGACCACCTCCCCGTCGACCACCGCCTCCGCAGGGTCTATCGCTGGGGCTCGATCCTGTCGGCCGTGACGCTCCTGGTGTTCGGCATCCTCGGCCTGCTCGACTCCATCCCCTTCTTCAGCACGCAGGGCGAGCGCGTGATGGGCATGTCGAGCAACGGCCTGCTGTCGGTGACGTCCATCGTCGT
Organism: Catenulispora yoronensis; assembly: GCF_039531695.1. Classification (NCBI taxonomy): domain Bacteria; kingdom Bacillati; phylum Actinomycetota; class Actinomycetes; order Catenulisporales; family Catenulisporaceae; genus Catenulispora; species Catenulispora yoronensis. Next base: position 74,638 of record NZ_BAAAQN010000026.1, on the reverse strand, counting down.
CGGCGTCTTCCTGCTGATCGCCGCCAAGATCGGCGGCGACTTCGCCTCGACGGTCAACATGGTCATGGGCGGCGTGTTCATCCTGGCCGGGCTGCTGGGCCTCGCGGTGATGGACACGAAGGCCAACTTCCTGGCGTTCGGCCTGTCGAATGTCTTCTTCAGCTTCATTGTCGGGCTGATCATGATGACGTTCGGGATGTACGGCCGCGTGAACCTCTACCTGCCCTACGACAACCCCTACTACCAGGCCCGGCATCCGGAGGAGGCCGCGCGGAGGGAAGAGGCGATGGCCCTGACCGCCGCCCCCAAGGCCACGCCGAAGGCCGTGACGAAGTCCCCGTACGCTGCGCACTGACGCGAAGCCCTACAACGCGGTCAACTCACGGGCCAACGAGGTCTGCACCTCGTTGGCCATCTTCTCGAATCTCCGTTGCACGAACGGACCCACCAGCCGCAGCCACCCATGAAAAACGATCTCGGCGCGGTACGTGACCGTCGTCGCCCCGCCGTACTGAGCGAAAGTCAGATCATCGGTGGCCGTGGCCTGATTGTTCCGCCCGACGAACGTCAGCCGCTCCGGCTCCATCCGCTCCAAGCGGTAGTCCAACTGGGTGACCCGATCGTTGAACTCCGACACGTTCCGCCACGCCGCCCCGACCCGGATCGGCCCCGAATCCGTCCGGACACAGCTGATCGTGCCCGGGTCCCAGTGCACAGCGTTGCCGAAGTCCGCCAGATAGGCGACGACAACCGGGAGCGGTCGTGGCACGGTGATGGTCCGGTGGACTCGCATAGCGGTGCTTCGTTGCCGAGCCGCCCCGCGGATTGGTCCTCGGCCGAAAGAAATAGAAAGCCACCAACGAAAGCGCCGCTGTGCGGCACAGGCAACCGGCCCGCACCGCACAGCGGCAACTATCCAGAACTACCTACTACTGAAGAACTACCTACTACTGAAGAACTACCTACTACTGCACCACCGACCAAACAAACGTCGCCGTCCCCGACACGCCGACACCGTCCCTCGCCGTCACCGTCACCGTGTACGTCCCGTGCGTCGTCCCGGTCCCGGAGATCGTGCCGTTCCCGGAGATGCTGATCCCCGGCGGCAGCCCTGTCGCGCTGAACGTCAGCGACTGCGCCGGGTTCGAGTCCACGGCCTGCATCGCGAACGACACCGCCGCGCCCCGCGGGCTGCTGTACCCGAACGGGTTCACCACGCCCACCGTCTCGGCCCCGGCCACCCCGGAGTTCGCCGTGACGTTGGCGCTGACCGCCGTGTTCGCCAGCGACACGCCCGCCGCCGAGGCGCCCGCGGCGACCTGGCCGGTCAGCGTGTGCGCCAGGCTCGTCGAGCCGGTCAGCGGCAGGTTGTTCGACGCGTCGCCGACCTTGATCGCGTACGTGCCCGCCTGCGCCTCCCACTGGTTGTCCGCCGAGGACCACGACGCCAGGTTGTGGACCGTCAGCGGGAACGTGACCGTCGTGCTCTGCCCCGGGTTGAGGGTCACGCGCTGGAACCCCGCCAGCTGCTGCGGCGGGTCCTGGCTGGCGGCCGGGTCGCCGACGTACATCTGCGCGACCTCGGCCCCGGCCACCGAGCCGGTGTTGGTCACCGTCGCGGTCACCGTCGCCGTGCCGTTGGCGTTGAACGCGCCCACGGCGAGGTTGGAGAAGGAGAACTTCGTGTACGACAGACCGAACCCGAACGGGAAGGCCGGAGTGATGTTCTGGGACTGGTACCAGCGGTAGCCGATCTTCACCCCCTCGCTGTACGTCGGCCCGGTCGGAGTGCCCGGCCACTGGGCCGTGGTCTGGGCCGGGACCTGGCTCAGCGAGGCGGGGAACGTCACCGGCAGCTTGCCGGAGGGGTTCACCGTGCCGAAGATCAGAGCGGCCACCGCCGCACCGGTCTCCCCGCCGCCGTACCAGTTCTCGAAGACGCCGGCGACGGAGTTGAGCCACGGCATCACGACCGGCGAGCCGCTGTTGATCACCACGATGGTGTTCGGGTTGGCCGCCGCCACCTGGGTGATCAGCGACTCGTCGGTGCTGGACAGGTTCAGCGTGCCCAGGTCGCTCTCCTCGCCCTCCGGCGCGCTGACGTACACGATCGCGTCGGCCGCGGCCCGCGCCGCCGCGACGGCCTGCGGGATGTTGGCCGTCCCGTTGTCGTTGCCCGCGGTGTAGGTCACCTTGACGTTCGGCCCGACCGCGTTCTGGATGCCGGTCACCGGCCAGATCGTGTTCGCGCTGGTCACGGTGCCGCTGCCGCCGCCGGCGATCTCCACCCCGGCGCCGCCGTCGGTGCCGATCACCGCGATGGTCTTCGCGCTGGTCGGGTTCAGCGGCAGCAGGCCGTTGTTCTTGAGCAGGACCGTGCCCTCCTCACCGAGCTGCAGGGCGGTCTGCTGGTGCGCCGCGGTGCTCACCGTGGTGGTCAGCGACCCGCTCGCCGGGTTGTCGAAGACCCCGAAGGCGAACATCTGGGTCAGGATCCGGGCCACGATCGCGTTCAGCGTGGCCTGGCTGAAGGTGCCCGCCGCCAGCGCGTTGCCCAGGTTGGTGGCGTAGGAGTTGAACGGCATCGCGATGTCCAGGCCGCCGTTGGCGTCGGCCACCGCCGGACCCGCCGCGCCCCAGTCCGAGACCACGAAGCCGCCGTAGTTGGCCTGCGTGTCCAGGCCGTTGCGCAGCATCGGGGCGCTCGCGCAGGACGAGGCGCCGTTGACCACCGCGTAGGAGCACATCATCGACGCCGGCGCCGACTGGGCGATGGCCGACTGGAACGGAGCCAGGTACAGCTCCTGCATCGCCTGCGAACCGACGATCTCGTTGTTGCCGCCGTTGGGGTACGTCTCCTGGTCGTAGGCCGCGACGTGCTTGACCATGGCCATCACGCCCTGGCTCTGCAACCCCTGCACCTCGGAGGAGGTGATCTGCCCGGCCAGGAACGGGTCCTCGCCGTACGTCTCGTAGGTCCGGCCCCAGCGCGGGTCCCGCACCAGGTTCGACGTCGGGCCCAGCGAGATGGTGACGCCCTTGCCGGCGAACTCCGCGCCCTTGGCCACGCCCTCGGCCTGGATCAGGGTCGGGTCCCAGGTGGCGGCCCCCGACTCGCCGTCGGGGAACGCCGTCACGCCGCCGGCGCCGTCACCGACTCCGGACGGCCCGTCCTCCAGGTTCATCTGCGGGATGCAGAGGTTGGGGACGCCCGCGACGTGGCCGATGTAGTTGCTGGTGCCGTCCCCGGCGACCAGCGTGAGCTCCTCGGACTGGTTCATGGTGTTCAGGACCTGCTGCACCCGCTGGGTGAGCGGCGCGGTCGAGCCGACCCACGGGCACACGCCGTTGCCGCCGTTGCCGTTGCCGCCGGTGACCGGCGGAGTGCTGGTCAGGCCGTAGACGTCGAACTCGAAGATCGAGTAGCCGAACTGGGTGCCGCGCGCCGTGCCGTACATCCGGACGTAGCGGTCGGTCGCGGTGACCGGGAAGGTCTGGCTCCCGCCGGCCCCGGTGGTGGTGGAGTAGACCGTGGTCCAGTTCGCGTTGTCGTTGGACACCTGGACCTGGAACGCGGTGGCGTAGGCGGCCTCCCACAGCAGGCTGATGCTGCAGATCTGCTGCTGGGTGCCCAGATCCACCTCCAGCCACTGCGGGTCGGCGGCGGCGCTGGACCAGCGGGTGCCCGGGTCGCCGTCGGTGGCGCCGGTGGCCGGATAGGCGACCGCGTCCTGCGTCGAGGAGGCCGTGGTCGGCTGGTCCATCGCCAGGTCCTGGATGCCGCAGTACTGGTTCGGCCCCGGGCCGCCGGTGCCGCCGGTGCCCTGGGCGAAGGAGATGAAGTGCAGGTTCCAGCCGTTCGAGTCCTGCTTCAGGGTCAGCGTCTGGGCGCCGGCCACCAGCGAGACGCTGGCCGTGACCGTCGTCCAGGTCTGATAACCCCCGGTGGCCGGGACGGCGACCGAACCGGTCAGGTTCGCCCCGGCGGCGTTCGCCAGGTGGAAGGCGTCGGCGCTGGCCGCGGGCGCGGCCACCCGGAAGCTGGCGGTGTAGACGCCCGCCGTGCTCACCTGGACCGTGTAGTTGAACCACTGCCCGGCATTGGTCCAGCCCAGGTCGTACGGACCGCCCGCCGCACTCGTGTTCTGGGTGTCGGCCGTGTTCTCCAGGTCGACGCCGTCGGACCGGTAGCTGTTCGCGGTGCCGTTGGCCGCCGCGACGGTGTAGGCGACGTTCGGGCCGCCGGTGTCGTAGTTCGCCGCCAGGACCGTGCCGGGCACCGGCGCCGGCGTCCCGCCGAATGGCTTGTCACCGCCGCCCCCGCCGCCTCCGCTGGAGGTCAGGGTGAAGGCCATGTTGTGGAAGTTCCACCCGTTCGAGTCCTGCTTCACCGTCAGCGTTTGCGTCCCGGCCGGCAGGACGAGACTGGCCGTGACCGTGGTCCAGGTCTCGTAACCGCCGGTGTTGGGGATCGCGACCGAACCGGTGAGGTTGGCCCCCGAGGCGTCGGCGATGTGCAGGGCGTCGGTCAGGCCGTAGGGCGAGGAGAGCCGGAAGGCCACGCTGTAGGTGCCCGCGGTGGAAACGTTTACGGTGTAGTTGAACCACTGCCCCGCATTTGTCCAGCCCAAGTCGTACGCACCGCCGGCGGGACTGCTGTTCTGCGTGTCCGCCGTGGTCTCCAGGTCGATCCCGTCGGCGCGGTAGCTGTTCGCCGAACCGTTCGTGGAAGCGACGTTGTACGCGACACCCTGCCCGCCGGTGTCGTAGTTCGCCGCCTGCACGACGCCCGGCACCGCCGCGGCGGCGCCTCCGTACGGGACGCCGACGGCGGCGCGCGCCGGGCTGAGGGTGCCGGCCAGCGACGTGGCCGACAGCGCGGCCGCCGCTATCAGGGCCCGGACGATCGGCCGCCGACCCGATGACCGCGATCTGCCGCGTGCGCCTGTCGACGGCCGTAGCCGTGTGAGAAGCCTCATTGCAGCTCTCCTAGCAGGGTGTGGGGAGAAGACCGTCCCGGGGTGGGCCCGGGACGGGTGTCAGTGTCCGTACGACGTCGTGCGGGAGAGCGCCCTCGCGGCATGAATGTTGCGCCCGCGTTACCCCACTGTCAATAAGGAACCGGTTCCGGAACCGGTACCGGAACCGATTGCGGTACCGGTACCGGTGGCCCAGGAGGCCGGAATGACCTTGTATTGGAGGGTCGAATCTCAGGATCAATGCTTTGATCAGATATAACTGACTACTGTGCTTGACAGCATCCGATGATCAGGTGCCAAGCCTGGCGCGGCGACGAAAACACCGCGTCCTGCGGCTCGGAGGACCGAGCCGCAGGACGCGGATTGTTCACTTTCGATGGAGGGAATCAGGAACCGATCTTCGTCCAGACGCCGAAGGGACCGCTGACGACAGTCTGGTTCGTGCCATAGAGGTTGCCATCGGCGCTCGGCGCGTAGACGGCGACGAGCCCGGTGCTCATCAGCATGACCACCGGATCGCCGACGAAGTGCGCGCTGCTGCCGCTGACGAGGTTGGCCCAAGCGCCGAACGGGCCGCTCACGGCTTGCTGACCGGCGCCGTAGATGTCGCCGTTGGCAGTGCGGCTGTACAGGTTCAGCAGACCACCGCCGGTCTGGATCACCTGGACGTTTCCGACGTATCCGCCTCCCGTGGTGACCTGGTTCCAAGGTGTCCAGTTGCCGCCCGGAACGTACTGGTTGGCGCCCCAGACGTTGCCGTCGCTGGCGGTGACGTAGGCGGCCAGCACCCCGGTGCTGGTGAGCACGATCGTGGGCTCGCTGGTGATGGCGCCGCCAGTGCCGTTGATGTTGCCCCACCCGGTGAACGGCCCGGCGATCTGGTGCTGGCTGGCACCCCACACCGTGCCGTCGCTCATCCGCGCGAACACCGACAGCAGGCCGTTGACGATGACGACGGACGGCCGGCCGACCACGCCGCCGCCGGAGGTGACTGGGCTCCAGGGTGCCCAGTTGCCGCCCGGGACGTACTGGTTGGTGCCCCAGATGTTGCCGTCACTGGAGGTGACGTACGCGGCCAGGATCCCGCTGCTGGTGCGGACGATGGTGGGATCGGTGACGATGGAACCGCCCCCGCCGTTGATGTTCGTCCAGGCGCCGAACGGTCCGCTGACCACCTGCTGGCCGGCGCCCCACAGCGTGCCGTCGGTACGGCGCACGAACAGCGACAGCTGACCGCTCGAACTCTGGATCACCTGCGGCACACCGGTGAACCCGCCGGAGGTGGTCATCTGGTCCCACGGACCGAAGCTGCCGCCCGGCACCCACTGCGTGGTGCCCCACACGTTCCCGTCGGACCCGACCCGGTACGAGGCGTTGACCCCGGTGGCCGCGGTCACGGTGGAACCACCGGCCGAGGTGGAGGAGCTCACCGAGAAGGTGTTGCCGCCGCTGGTCTCGACGACCACCGCGCCACCGGCCTGCACCACCAGGCTGACAACACTCTTACCCGCTGTGCCCGAGCTCCACAGGGTGCTGCCATACAGCGTGCCCGCCGCGTCCATCAGCGGCAGCGAAGGCCGGATGACCACATTGCCGTCGCTCTGCAGCGCCAGCGAGGCCCCGGGGTGCCCACCGGTGTTGGACGACCAGATCGCCTGCCCGGTCTTGGTGTAGACCATGAGGTTGCCATCGGCCTGCCACACCAGGTTGCTCTGCGGACCCGACCACGTGATCGGGCCGGCCGACGCCGGGTACACGGTGTTGTCGAGGAACACCCCGACCGCCCCGGTCCCCGCCGTGGCCCCCTGACCGCTGACCGAGATCCGCACGTAGCAGCTGGCGGTGTTGCCCGACTTGGCTCCACTGCCATTGACGGCCCGAGCGGCGTACGCGTACTCGTGCCCGTTGATCAGCGACGGCGCGGCGAGCGAGACACTCGTCCCGGCCGCAGTGCTCGCCCCGGTCCCGCCGTAGTACAGCGGCGCCGCGACCGTCGGATCGGTGACGTCCCGCACCTCGAAGTCGGCGTGCCAGCTGCCATCGGCCACCGTCGCCCCGAGCGTCGGGTTGAGCTTGGTGCTGACCGCCGGACTGGCCGGATTCGTGCTGCACGCCGCGGCGGTGCCGTCGGAACTGGTCAGCGCGGTCGGCTTGGCCAGGGCCCACGTCAGACTGGTCGGCGGCGTGAACCCGGAGTTCTGGTAGAGCCAGGACGCCAGATCGCTGCCGAAGGCCTGCTGGTACACGCGGACGTCGGCGATGCCGCCGGCGGTGTAGTTGTTCGCGGCTCCGCTGGCGAAGCCGCGTCCGATGACGAGAGGGCCGGTCGAGGCGATCGGGCCGGCGTCGTAGCCCGTCGCGACGAGCTGTCCGTTGACGTAGAGCTGCATGGCACCGGTGGTCGCGTCCCAGGAGCCGACCAGGTGCACCCAGGTGTCGGTCTGCGCCCCGGGCGGCGAGGTCGCGCGCAGGAAGCCGGTGTTCGCCGTGTCCGAGGTGGCGCGGGCGAACGTCCACACGTTGCCGTTGGTGCCGTTGTTCTCGTATTCGAGATGGAAGGCACCGACCTGGCTGCCCTGCTGGGTGACGATGGTCTGGTACCCGGAGGGCTTGTCGACGAAGGCCCAGGCCGCGACGGTGAACGACTTGGTGGTGTCGATCGTCGGGGCCGCCGTCGCGGCGGAACCCGAGGTCCCGTTGAAGACCCCGTATCCGCCCGGCGCCGGCGAGGCACCGGTGGCGAACGTCGCCGGGGCGCCGCCGGTGTTTCCGGTGTCGGCGGCGGTGGTGCCTGATCCGTCGTTGAGCTTCCACTGGTTCACGGCGCCGGTGGTGACGGTGATGGTGGAGGTTGTGGTGACGGTGTTGGTTCCGTCGGTGACGGTCGCCTTGATCAGGTAGGAGCCTGCGGCGGTGTAGGGGTGTGTGGCCTGTGCTGTTGTCTGTTGGACGGGTGCGGTGCCGTCGCCGAAGTCGAACGTGTATCCGGTGATCGGGGCGGTGCCGACGTAGGAGCCGCTGGCGTCCGCGGTGACCGGGACGTTGACGATCCCGGAGGTCGGGGCGCTCAGCGCGGGCATCAGCCCCGTCCCGCTGGCCGGGAGCAGTACCAGCTTGTCGACGCCGATGTCGTAACGGTCACCCGTACTCGCCGGGTTGGTGTTCACCGCCTTGAACGTGAAGGTGTGAGCGCCCGCCCCCAACGTCACGGCCCCGAAGGGGATCTGCTTGATCGACAAGCCAGAGCCTTGATACCCGTCGAACACCGTGGGCAGCGCGGTGGGGTTGTTGTCGATGCTCAGCGACACGGTGCCGTACCCGGCGGCCTTGGTCATGAACGGAGCGACCTGGTAGGTCCCGCCCACGGCCAGGTCGTACTTGACGGTCATGCTGTTCCCGGCGGCCGTGTTGGCGAGCAACAGCTGGTTGCCGTTGGACCAGTACGAGCCGCAGCAGGGGTACTGCACTTGGAACGTGCCGCCGGTGCTGCCGGCGTCCTGCGCGCCGAAGAAGTCCTCAGCCTCGATGGCCTGGGTCTGCCCCGGGGTTCCGGGCAAGGCGAAGGTCTGGTTCGCCGCCGGTGCGCTGCCGGTGTCAGTGCACTGCGTGACGTCGAACTGGGTGTGGTTGCCGGCGGCGCTGCCCGGGTCGTCCAGGCACATTCCGGAGGCCGGGTTGTAGATCCAGAAGTGGCCGGCGTGCGAGGGCGAGGGGATGGTGCGCCACAGCTGGGTGTCGGCGGGCTTGGGCGTCGCGCAAGCCCTCAGGGCGACCAGCGAGCCCTGTACCGCCCCGCCGGCGGTGTCGAGACACGCGGTGGTGGCACCGGTCGCGGTGACGGATCGGATGGTGTTGTCGGCTCCGAATAGCCACTTCTGGGCCCGGCTGCCGTTGCACTGGTACATGTCGACGATGCTGCCGTCGGTCTGCAGGCCTTGCAGGTCGTCGACGCACATCTGGCCGCCGGGTCCGCCGGCGACGTCGGAGACGATCTGGCCGATGGAGCCCGCGGCGACTTGGTCGCCTTGCAGGCTGGTGACGCCGAGGCTGGCGCCCCATTCCATCAGCGTGGCAGTGTCCTGCGACTGCTCGGAGAGGTCGATGGTGCCGTTGAACGGTCCGCGGACGACGTCCAGGCGCCCGTTGGCCATGGTCCACAGGTCGGGGTTGCCGTCGCCGTCGAGGTCGCCGGCGGAGGAGACCCAGGTGTATCCCTTGAACTGGCCGGTGGTGCCGAGCATGGTCTTGGCACCGAGGTTGGCCAGTCCGGCGCCGAAGCCGCCGATGTCGGAGTGGTTGGTGAACTGCCACAGGGTGCCGTCGTAGTCGGCCCACAGGTCCGGCATGCCACCGGCGGCCGGCGCCCCGGCGGGAGCCGGGTGGTGCGAGGCGTTGCCGGGGGCGATGAGCGTGAGGTTCGGCGACGCCCAGTCCCAGTCCGGGCTCGACGTGGACAGCAGGATCGGGTTTTTGAGTGCCCCGGCGGCTGCGGCGGTGAACAGCCAGACCCGGGCCGGGCTGTGGCCGTCGGTCTCGACGGTGATCAGGTTGGTTTTACAGGTGGCGGTGGGGTGGACGATGTCGCAGCCACCGGCCACCGGCCCGACGGCGAGGATCTTTTTGACGTCGTTCCAGTTGCTGGGGTTGTAGCCGAAGCATTGGGCGCTGTTCGCCGGGACACACGCGGGCCGCTGGATGACACCGCGCACCCTTTGGGTGAAGGCGTTGATGTTGTCCGGTGGTGTGTAGCCGGGTTGTGTGGATGCTGAGAGGGTTTGGATGTTTTGGTAGTAATACAGGTGTCCGGTGCCGTCGCCGGTGTGGTCGAAGGCGAACAGGTCGTCGGTGGGTTGGATGATTTCGGATCCGCGGTGGGTGTACAGCGCGGTGGCCCAGCTGGTGCCGTTGGGCGCAGTGTTGGCCGGTGCGACTTGGATGGCGTTGGCGGCCGCGGTGGCGTTCGGGTCAGTGCTCTTGGACATGTCGCGGTTGGTCGGGTAGACGATCAGGTTCCCGGCGCTGTCGGTGGACATGATGTTCGGGGTGCCGTCACCGGTGACGTTGCCGAAGGACACCGGCTGGAAGGCCTGTGCCTCGAAGAAGTCGAAGCGGGCATAGGCCGAGACGTTGCCAGCAGCGTCAATGGCGCTGACGTAGATGTAGTTGTTGCCCCAGTGCTCACCATTACCGGAACCGGCGGGGATGGTGATGGTGGCGTTGGTGTTGGTGGTGTTGCCGGCGTTGACGGATCCGCAGTTGTTGCTGGCCTTGGTGCAGTGGCCGTCGCCCTCATTGGTGGAGGCGGTGTTCAACGCCCAGTCGAAGCGGACGATGGGGGTGGTCGGCGCGGTGGCGCTGACGGTGATGCCGCCGCCGTCGCCGGCGGTCGGGTAGGAGGCCAGGTGCTGGCCGGTCGCCTGCCATTTGACGGGGCTGGAGAAGGTGGGCTGGTTGGGCGGGGTTATAGCAGCCTTGAACCAGCAGGACCCTGCGGCACTGGGCGATATGTAGCCGCCGTCCGGGTTCTCCACGGTGTCCCAGGCCCACGGTTCGACCAGGTATTCCTGGCCGTCGACCCAGGCGGCCGAAAGGGGTGCGGCGATGTGCCGGGGAACGTTCTTTTGCGGATAAGAGAACGTCTGTGTCGACAGCGGGGTGCTGCCGAGCCACTTGCCGGTGTTGTCATAGCTGTCGACTTCGTAGGCGAAGCCGAGGAGATGTCCTTGGTCCTCGTCACTGACGTCGGCGGTCAGCGTCACTGGAGTGCTGGTGATGGGCAGGTAGCCCGGGCTGTTCTGCTGCGATCCGCAGATGCCCTGTGTGGCGCCGTGGTTGTTGATCGGCGCGGTGCTGACGCCGAAGTTGGCGACGGTCGGCCAGCTCCACCAGTGGGCGGTCAGGGTCGGCTCGCTGGCGCCCCAGTAGCCGGTGCCGGACGCGTAGTACGTCATGTAGTTCGAGGTGGAGTGGTTGGCCTCGTTGGTGGCCTGGAAGCCCAGGGTGATGGTGCCCCAGTCGTTCGTGGCGGCGTCCTTGGCCTGCTGGAGGTCGTCGATCACGAACTGTTGCCCGGCGTTCTGGGTGGGGCAGCCTTGCTGCTGGCCGGGAATCGGCCCGGCCAGCCCGCCGGTCCAAATGCTCTTGCTGCCCTGGTTGGTCCAGGTCACTCCATCTTGGATGTAGCCCGTGCGGTAGACGGTCACTGGAGTGCAACCGTTCTCATTGCGCAGTTTGATGTACGCATTGTCGATACGCTCGGGAACATCCTCCAGCCCGACCAGTTGGCTGGTGTCGAATTGCAGCATGCCGCGGACGCGACCGCCGCAGGAGTTCCATCCCACGCGCAGGACCTGGGCACCGGTCTCACCGATACCGTTGATGTACTCCCGGTCGTAGCACTCCCAGATCTCAGCACGCTCGTTGGAGTAGACCGGGGTGATGTCCGGGTCCAGATACACCGGGTAGACAGTGCCGGCGTCCCCGAGCATCTTCTGGTCCGGGCGGAAGTCGATCCCGTTGCCGCCAGTAGTGATCGGCATCTTGGCCAGGTGCGAGGTCATGGCCGGGGACTTGGTGAGGTCGTTGGTGTCCGCCACGGCGGTGTTCGCGCTCTGGTCCGGTGTTGCCGCCGCAGTCTTCGCAGCCGGTGCGGTGGCGGAGTCCCACATCATCGGCGTGGTGCCGGTGAAGCGGTCCTTGCCGTCCTTGTCGGTGGCCTTCAGCCCGCCGGAGTCGGTGGCCTTCACCGTCAACCCCGGGCTGGACATGCCCAGGTGCAGCGTCTTCAGTGCCGGGTTGGCGGCGGCTTTGGCGTTGTGGATGACCAGGACGTCGCTGACGCCGTAGGCATCGGCGGTCAGCTTCAGGTCCACGCCGGGCAGGATCGCCGGGTAGGTGGCGGTGTTGCCGCTGACCTGAGGCTTGGGCAGCGCCGTGGGCCACGTGATGGTCAGCACATGCCCGGCGCGGTCGTCTTCGATCGCCAGTGGGGCGGTGCCGCCGCCGGAGATGGTGATGCCGGATACCGACGCCTTGGTCTGCCAGGTGCCGTCGGCCGCCTGCTTCAGGGTGGTGTCGACCGGGACCCAGGCGTTGTTCTGCTTCACTCGCTGCGGCGCGATGTTCTCAGTCGAGGTGAACGAACCATCCGGGTTGGCCACGGTGGTTGCGTAGGTGGTCGTCTGGGAGTCGACCGGGGCTGGCTTGCCGGTCGCCTTGGCCTTGGCGGTGGCGTCGCTGAGGTCCTTCTGCGCTGCCAGCTTCTCCGGCGTGGCGGTGCCGACCTTCTGCACTGCCGGCGCCTTATCGGTTTTGCTGCTCTTGTCCGAGCTGTCGCTCCCGGGTTTGGCCGGCGTCGTGCTCGCACCGTCCGCCGTCTTGGCGCCGGCCGACGGCGACGGAGTGGAATGCGGTGCCGGTGATGGCGGGGCACCCTGGGCCCACGCCGGTCCACCGGAGATCAGCAGGGCGCCGGCGAGTGCGGCGACGAGCGTCGAGTGTGTCAGTGTTCTGCGATGTCTGTGTCGCGACAAGGCAGGATCCATGGCGATGCCCTCCGTGCATGGATGTAAGGAGCGCGCACCAACTGCGCGCCAGCGGACGCTAAGGGCTGGGAACCGCCGCGTCAACGCTCCGCAGTTCACGGGATCGTTATCAAAAGCAGACCTCGCGAGGATCTTGACAGCGGACTGTGTAGCCAGCAAAACGCCTCAATACCCGCCAGATCTTCAGCAACCGGAGCCGTGGCGGCTACCGTTGGTGATAGCGGTGTGGCTGCGCGCGCGGCGCAATCGTTATCTTCGGCCCTGATATCAGAGCACTGCGATCGACAGGATCGCAGTGCTCGTATACAGTGCGATCCGCTGCCGCCGTCTGGCGGGTCGGCGCTTGTTCTGTGCGATGACGGGGCTCGGTGGTCTCATGGGGGCATGGCGTTCTACGGCATCGACGGACTCGGCGCGCCGGGTCCGGCGCACGCGCGCGATCGCGGTCTGGACGGCCGCGGCGACCGCGGTCGCCATGGCTCTGCCACTGATGTCCGCACCAGCGGCTGATGCGACAGGCCGTGTGTACAAGGGCAAGATCTGGCAGCCCCGGCCGGTCGTGAAGGAAGCGGCGGTGCCGTTGCAGGGCGGGTTGGCGACGAAGCACTCGATACCGCAAAGCCTGCCCGGGTATGTCGCGCCGACCCCGGTCTGGCCGTCAGCAGCGACCGCGACAGTGAATCTGGCTCCTGCGACAGCCGCTCCGGTGAAGGCTTTGGCGGCCGGTGCGGCGTCGGATGCCGCCGCGGGACTAGCACCTATTACCGGGATGCCGGTAAGCATCGCAGCGTCCAGCGATACCACGGACGAAATGCGTACCGCGAAGGCGCCCAACGCCTCGCCTCAAGCGACGCCCGCGGCGAAGGTCACGGTCGGTGTCGCAGGCCATGACGCGGCGCAGCAGGCCGGTGTCGCGGGCATGATCGTCACCGCGGTTCGCGCTGACGCCACCGCGACCGCCGCGCCGGCGACGATCGCGGTGGACTACTCCGGCTTCGCCGCAGCGTTCGGCGGCGACTTCGCGGACCGTCTGACGCTGGTGGCGTTGCCCGCGTGTTCGGTGACGACGCCGAGCGATCCGGCGTGCCGCAAGCAGACTCCGGTGCAGTTCACCAATGACCGGCAGCATCACAAGCTCGTCGCGACGGTGAGCGTCCCGGCCGCTGCCTCGGCGGCGCCGCTGGTGCTGGCGGCCAGCTCGACTCCGTCCGGGATGAACGGTTCTTACTCGGCCACGTCGTTGAAGCCGTCGGACACGTGGAGCGGCGGCGGCAACGAGGGTTCGTTCACATACAACTACCCGCTCACGGCTCCCTCCTCGCTCGGCGGCACGCCTCCCTCGCTCGCCCTGTCGTACAACTCGGCGAGTGTCGACGGCCGGACGTCGGCCTCCAGCGCGCAGGGTTCGTGGGTCGGTGACGGCTGGGACTACAACCCGGGGTACATCGAGAAGTCGTACAAGCCCTGTTTCAAGGCCGGTTTCACCACTTCGGCCGATGAATGCTGGGGTATCCCGAACGCGACGTTGTCGCTGCCGGGCCACAGCGGTGAGCTGGTCCGTGACGATGCCACCGGCGTGTGGCGCATCGCGGGCGATGACGGCACACGCGTGGAGCAGCTGACCGGCGCGACCAACGGCAACGCCGGTGATGGCGGTGCGTATTGGAAACTGACCACGACTGATGGCACCGAGTACTACTTCGGCGCGAACCGGCTGCCGCAGGCTGACGGCGGTACGAACAGTGCCACCGAGCCGGTGACCTACTCGGCGTGGGGCGCCCCGGTGTTCGGCACGGGCAGTCCGGCGGGTTCGAAGTGTGCGGATCCCACGACGGCGGTGGCTACCGACTGCCGTACCGGGTGGCGTTGGAACCTGGACTTCGTCGTCGATCCGCATCACAACCTGACTCGCTACACCTACGCGCGCGAGGAGAACTTCTACCTGCGCGGCGCGGCCAACAGCCCGACCGAGTACCAGGCCGGAGGGTTCCTGCGGCAGATCGACTACGGCTGGCGCAGCGACGACTACTACAACACCGCGATTCACCCGGCTTCGACGGTGGTGTTCAACCCGGTGGCTCGCTGTATCAGCGATGTCAGCCAGGCCGGGCATGACAGCCGCTGCCCGACCGGCGCGGTCCCCGTGTCGAGCGGCATCGCACAGACCGGCATCAACGCCACCAACGCGCCGTCGTTCGTGGACACGCCCTGGGACTTGTCCTGCACCTCGGCCGGCACCAAGGACGGCACGGCCGGTGGCACGAAGTGCACCGACTTCTCGCCGTCGTTCTACAACACCGAGCGTCTGGACTCGGTGACCACCAACGTGTGGACCGGCTCGGCCTACCGTCCGGTGGATAAGTACACGTTGATGCACCAGTTCAACGCGGTGCCCGACCCCTCTACCGCCGGCAACCAACCGACGCTGTGGCTGGCGGGCATCAAGCACAGCGGCTGGCTGGTGAACCAGGACGGCACCACCATTCAGGCCGATGATCCGACGGTCTACACCTACGGCCAGTTCTTGCCGAACCGGGCCGCGACGCATTCGTTCAACGCCAGCAACAACGCCTCGGACTACAACCGGCTGCGGATGGACGCGATCACCGACACTTCCGGGTCGGAGACCGATGTTTCGTATGCCGATCCCAGCACTCTGTGCCCGGGTTCCACCGCGCCGACGATCACCGCGAACTCAACTCTCTGTTATCCGGAGTATTGGAGTTTGCCTGGCAGCACGTCGTCGACTCCGACGTTGGACTGGTTCAACAAGTACATCGTGACCTCGGTGACTCGGTACGACGACACGCTGCTGGCGCCGATGCGGCAGGTGAACTACAGCTATCTCGGCACTCCGGTCTGGCACACCAACGACTCCGAGCAGGCTGACGCGCAGTATCGGACGTTTGACCAGTTCCGTGGCTATGCGCAGGTGCAGTCAGTCGCGGGCAACGAGCCGGACAACAGCAACACCAAGACTGTCACGACGTACTTCCGCGGCATGGACCAGGACGGCAACGCCACCTATCCCTTCCAGGACGCCAACAAGCACGTGTGGGTCGTCGACGGCCACGGTGACGTTTTCGCCCCCGGCGTCCCCGGGCTGCGCGACGACAACTCGCTGGCCGGCCAGGTGCTGGAGACCCAGACCTACGCCTCAGCCACCAGCAACCAGGTGGTCTCCGACACGGTGAACATTCCGGTGGATCCCACCAGTTCGGGTCCGGCCCATGTGGTGAACCTGCCATCCGGCGGCCCCGACCCGGGGAACATGGTGACCGCCGCGCACGATCGTGGCTCGGGTCTGCCGATGCAGCGTGCGCACTTCGCCCACACTGCCAAGACGATCTCGTACCAGAAAGTCAGCACGGGGACCCGTCGCAGCGAGGTCGACTTCGACTACGACAACACCCTGCCGAACCCGGCGACCAGCACCCCGGGCGGCAACGGCCGGTTGTTGATGGCCGATGACAAGGGCGATGGCACGGTTCAGGAGTTGTGCTCCATCACGGCCTATGCGTTGCAGACCTCGAACACTCAGCGCACCGCGTACAAGTGGGAAGACGAGAAGACGCTCGGGCCGTGCACCTACAACATGACCCTGACCAACGCGAATCTGATCGCGGACACCGTCACGCTGTATGACAACTCGTCGAGCGTCGGGACGTTGCCGAGTGCGGGCGATCCGACCACGGTCAAGAGCGCCAAGAGCATCACGCTGAGCAATCCGGCCACCAACACCTATACCGAGTCCTGGGCCGTGTCCGGGGCCACGTTCGACGGCACCTACGGTCGCATCACCTCGACGACCGACGCCGATCAGCACACCACGCACACGGACTACACCCCGACCGGCGGTGCGCTGCCGACCAGCTACAAGGTGACCAACCCGCTGGGTTGGCCCAACACGACCACGGTGGATCAGGGTCGTGGCATCGCCGAGACGTCGACCGATGCCAACGGGCATCTGACCACTGAGATGTTCGACGGCATGGGGCGTCTGAAGGGGGTGTGGAAGGCGGATCGGCCGTGGGCGTCGAACAAGACCTCGCCGAACATCCGGTTCACCTACTTGCTCAACGGCACCACTCCGCATTTGGCGACCACGTCGCAGCCGGCGCAGCCCAACGGCTATGCCGAGACGGAGACGCTGCTGGAGGACGGCAGCTACGCCGCCACCTTCGACATCATCGACGGATTCGCCGATGTCGTGCAGACGCAGTCGCCGGCGTTGGACGAGTCGCACGGCCGGATGATCGTCAACACCCGCTACGACACGCTCGGCCGGGTCATGGAGACCAACCAGCCCTACTTCGACCAGGGCGCGACGACGCCGACCGGAGTGTGGGCCTCCTGGAACGACAACCTCCCGGCCCAGACCGTCACCACCTACGACGGCATGTCCCGACCGATCACGGTCACCCAGAAGCACAACGGCTCCACCATCGCCGGAATGGTCGCGACGACCTCGTACCCGGGCCTGGACCGCACCGACGCGGTCGGCCCGGCCGGCAACGGAGGCGGTGCGGTGTCGGCGACGTCGACCTTCACCGACGCGCGCGGCCGTACCACGGCGCTGTGGACGTACAAGAACAGCCCGCCGAGCCCGACCGGCAACGCCAACGACGCCGATGTCACCACCTACGGGCTGACCTACAACCTGAACGGCACCTCGGGCACGACGAGCACGGTCACCGACGCCACCACCCCGACGCACAACGTCTGGACCACCACGGTGTCGGACCTGCTGGGGCACCAGGTGACCAAGAGCGACCCGGACACCGGTCTGAGCACCAGCTACGCCGACGACACGGGGCAGATCCTGGCCACGGCGGACGGCCGCGGCCATGTCCTGGGCTACACCTACGACGTGCTCGGTCGCAGAACCGGTGAGTACGACGGCGGCACCACGGCCGATCACTCGCCGACCGCGGTGGGCAACGCGGGTGCGCAGGCGACCGGCAACGGTGCGGCGCAGCTGGCCGGGTGGGCGTTCGACCCGGCCGGGAACAAGGGGCAGCCTGACGCCTCGACCCGCTACTCCGGTGGCAATGTCTACAAGCAGCAGGTCACCGGCTATGACGCCGACTACCGGCCGCTGGGCAACAAGACCATCATTCCGGCCAGTGAGGGGGCGCTGGCTGGGACGTATCAGACCAATGACTACTACAGCGCGATGACCGGGCAGCTCTCGTACTACGACACCCCGGCCGTTCCAAACGCGGGCATCGCCCCCGAGACGATCTACAACTCCTACAACCGGTTCGGGCTGCTGCTATTCACCGGCGGCAACGCTGACTACCTCGTGAGCACGATCTACGACCGGGACGGCAAGATCCTGTCCCGGACGTTGGGAGACTACCCGTTCCAGATCGTGCAGCAGAACCTGTTCGACGCCGCCACCGGCCGCGTCACCAACACGTTTGTCGACACCACCGCCGGTCAGAGCACTGTCAACCCGACGCAGCTGAACACCTACAGCATCGATGAGGTCTCCTACGACTACGATGCCGCGGGCCGTCTGACCTCTACCGCCGACCTCCAGAACTGGTCGGTGTCAGGATCTTACAACCCCGGTCCGGCGCAGCGGGACATCCAGTGTTACACCTACGACTACGCCAGCCGTCTGACCAACGCCTGGACGGACTCCGGTGACCAGTCGCCGTCGGCGACCACCAACCCGAACAGCCCCACCACCGCCACCGGCGCCCTGGGCTCCTGCGCGTCGTCGAGGACCAACAACCCGCCGACCGATGCCAGCTCCAGCACACAGATCGGCGGCCCGGCCCGCTACTGGCAGTCCTACGCCTACAACGGCACCGACGCCCAAAGCGGCAACCGGACGAGCGTCACCGACCACGACCCGGCGGGCGTGACCGCCAACAACACCACCCGCACCTCCAGCTACGCCGCACCCGGCACCGTCAACACCGGCGGCGCCACCAACCCCGGCAGCGGCCCGCACCTGCTCTCCCAGGTCACAAAGTCCGGCGCCGCCACTGGCACTGTCAACTACGCCTACGACGGCGCCGGCAACAGCACCCTGCGACCCAACGGCACCGCCCTGGGCCAACAACTCACCTGGGACGCCGAAGACCGCCTCAAGCACGTCGACAACAACAACGGCACCACCGCCGACTACCTCTACGACGCCAACGGCAACCAACTCATCCGGCGCGACACTGGCGGTACCACCGGGGGCACCACGCTGTACCTGGGCGGAACCGAAATCCACCTGGCCGGCGCGAACACCGTCACCGCCAACCGTTACTACAGCTACCCCGGCGCCCCCGACATCATCGAAGCCAGCAACGGCGCCATCACCTACCAGGTGAACAACAGCCAAGGCACCGGCGGCACCACCGTCAACGCTGCCACCGGCAAAATCATCGCCCGCCGCTACCTCAAGCCGTTCGGCGACACCCGCGGCACAGCGGTCAACCAAACCACCACACCCGCCTGGGTCGACGACCACACCTTCCTCGGCAAAACCACCGACGCCTCGACCGCACTCGTCGACATCGGCGCCCGTAAATACGACCCCACCACCGGCCGCTTCATCTCCGCCGACCCGGTCTTCCAGGCCACGAACCCGCAAAACATCGGCGGCTACACCTACGCCGGCAACGACCCCGTCAGCGCCAGCGACCCCACCGGTCTCGACCCCTGGGGCGCACCTCCCGGCATGACGTTCAGCGGCTGCGACGACATCAGCTGCGCCACGGTCCACCCCAACGACCCGCCGCCGGGACCGCCGGACGCCGGTCCGAACTCGCCGACCGCACCGCCGTCCGCGGCGAAGTCGAAGCCCAAGACCCGGGTCATCGACGTCACGTCCCTCGGACCCGTCCCCGACGACGAGACCCTTGAGGAAGCGGACATCCGCTACCGGCCCGATTCGCACGGCCCGGACAGCAGGTATGCGGCGTTCGCCGTCTGGTATCTGGAAAAGAACGGCTGCAGGGACCTGTCCCTGTTTGCTTCAGAGTCACATGAGTGCGACGTCGCGCAGACCCTTGCGAACGCCACGGACAACACCAACTGGGTGGGCGGCGCGGAGTACCTCGTAGGCGTCACAGCCCTGTTGGCCACCGACGGCCTCGCGGCATCAGTGACGACTCGCTTCCTGGCGGATCCGGAGGGGACCGCGACAATCGCGGGAGCCGTCATCTGCACCGCGGGCGGCGCCCCCTGTCCGGAACTCGGCGCCGAGTCGGCAGGCAGCAGCGCCAACGTCATCACAGCATGCGGCCACTCATTCGCCCCCGGCACCGAAGTCCTGATGGCGGACGGATCGACCAAGCCCATCAACAACGTCGCGGTCGGCGACGAGATCGAGAACGCCGAACCCGGCGGCGCGAACGAACACCACCGTGTCGATCAGATCCACAAGACGACCACTGACACCGACTTCACCGACCTCACAGTCGACACCCCAACAGGGCCCAAGACCGTCACCGGCACCCAGAACCACCCCTATTACGACCTGACCGCCGGCCGCTTCGTCAACGCCAGCGACCTCAAGCCCGGCGACCGCCTCCAAACAACCGACACCAGCGAAACCATCACGGTACGCAGCGTCCGCAACTACACCTCGACGATGGTGACTTACGACCTCACCATCGACGGTTTGCACACGTACTACGTGGTCGCGGGCGGCACGCCGGTTTTGGTCCACAACAACGACAAGTGTCCTGTCGGGGTAGCCGCAGTATGGAATCGCGGGAACTTCGACAACCCTGAGGACAGCTTCGTATGGCATTATACTGAGCGGCATGGTGCGCGAGCCGGTGTGACGCCTGAGCAGTACTTGCAGGACTCAAAGGCTTGGGCGGAAGCTTTGGCGCAACCCAAGGGAAAGGTTGGGTTGAATTCAAAGCGATTGCTCCAGGACGATGGTACGTACAATGTGAAATATGTCGATCGCGCTGGCAAGGGTGGCATCCTCGCACCGGATGGGACGGTTGTTTCCTTCTGGTACTCGGCTGAAGATGATAACTAGCGGGTGATGAAGTGGCGTTGACATTTATGGATGCCTATACGCTGTGGCGCCGTACGCCCTTCCCCTCAGGGGGGACGCCCCAGGACTTGAAGCTGACGTATGCCGACCTTGCCGAGGCCGACGAGTACGTCACCACGGTCATCAGATTCGTGGAGCGCGGCATCTTCAAGCCGTCACCGTCTGACGTGTTGTCGTTCATCGATGAGCTGATGGAGCGAATCGACCAGATCGGTTTGGTCTCCTCGGGAAAAGATCTGGAGGTCGTGCGGGCCCAGCATGCGTATGCGGCGTTGCTAGGTCTTGTCTACGGCCTGTTCCTTGAGGCCGCTCCGCCTGGGTGAAGTGCTTCATCCGCGTCGTGTGCCGCCATGCGGCAGACTGTCCCCGTGACCGATCTTGATGCCCGCGCCACCGAACTGAAGTTCCGCACGGCGACGCTTGCGGACGTGCCGTTGCTTGTCGCGTTGGTGGAGTCCGCTTATCGCGGGGAGTCCAGTCGGGCGGGGTGGACGACGGAGGCGGATCTGTTGGATGGGCAGCGGACTGATGTGGCGGATGTTGAGGCGGCGGTTTCCGGGGTCGGGAGTCGGATGATTGTGGGGGAGCGGGGTGGGGAGGTTGTTGCGTGTTGTCAGTTGCAGCATCGGGGGGTGCATGCGTACTTCGGGATGTTCGCTGTGCGGCCTGGGGCGCAGGGCGGTGGGGTGGGGAAGGTGGTGCTAGCGGAGGCGGAGCGGGTGGCGCGGGAGGAGTTGGGGGTGCCGGCTGTGCAGATGATGGTGTTGCGGCAGCGGGCTGATTTGATCGCGTGGTATGTGCGGCGCGGGTATGTGCGGACTGGGGTGACGCAGCCGTTTCCCTATGGTGACGAGCGGTTCGGGCGGCCTCGGACCGAGGTTTTGGAGTTCGAGGTGTTGGTGAAGAAGTTCGCTGAGAGCTGAGAGCTGAGAGCTGAGAGCTGAGAGCTGAGAGCTGAGAGCTGAGAGCTGAGAGCGCGGAGAGCATGAAAGCGCGGAGAGCGGCAGGCAAAGCCGGCCGCCTCCCGCACCTCCACCATCCACCATCCACCATCCACTCAAACCCCGATCCCCGTCACCCCTGCTTCACAACCCGCAGCAGCGTCACCCCCAGCCACGGCCCCCCGTACCAGTACCCCGGCCCCAGCGGCCGCAGCGTTCCCTGCCCCAAATACGCCGCGTACTTCCGCGCCATGGGCCAGGGGTCTGCGATGAGCAGCTGGCCGCCCGGCCGGAGTACGCGCATCGCTTCGTCCAGCGCCCGATATCGCGCCTCCGGCACGCGGATGTTGTGGATCGCCATCGCGCTCGTCACGACGTCGAACGAGTTGTCGGCGAAGGGCAGCTCCGTCATGTTGGCCGTGTGGACCGCCACGCGCTCCGCGACGCCCGCCGCGGCCGCGTTGGCGAGCGTGGTCTCCGCGCTGTTGCCGCTCTGGTCCTTCGTCCACAGGTCGGCGCCGACGGCCTGGCCCGACGGCAGTCGCCGGGCCGCCTCGATCAGCACCATGCCGCGCCCGCAGCCCAGGTCCAGCAGCTGCTCGTCGCCCCGCAGTCCGACCCGGTCCAGCTCCCGCTCCCAGATGCGCAGCTTGCCGCGCAGCGTGGTGTGCAGGTAGATCCCGGCGTTGGCCAGCAGCAGGGCGCCGAGGGCGGCGAGGGGGATCTGGCCGGGCCAGGGTCTGGCGGCGATCAGGCAGCAGGCGAGGCCGGCGGCGCCGAACAGGGCCGGGACGCCCGGTGCGTCGATTCCGTAGTCGGGTCGGCGGAGCGAGGTAACAGCAGTCTGACTTGCGTTGTCTGGCATGGGAAACGCCCTTCGTGAAGTAGTGGTGCTAGACGAGCGCGGAGCTGGGCGCGGGGAGGGCCTGCTCCGGCGTCGACGGTTCGACGGCCAGGTGCGGCAGCCGGCGGTCCAACCATCCGGGTAGCCACCAGTTGGCCCGGCCGCACAGGTGCATCAACGCCGGCACGAGCACCGTCCGCAGGATGAAGGCGTCCAGCGCCACGGCGGCCGCCAGGCCGATGCCGAACTCGGCGATGTTGACCTGCCCGAAGAACACGAACGTGAGGAAGACGGCGATCATGATCGCGGCGGCGGCCGTGATGACGCGCGCGGTGTCGGTCTGGCCGACGATCACCGCCCGCGCGTTGTCGCGGCTGTGCGACCACTCCTCGGCCATCCGGCTGACCAGGAACACCTGATAGTCCATCGACAGACCGAACAGGATCGCCAGCACCAGCCCCGGCAAATAGCCCTCGACCGGGGTGGGAGCGCCGAGCCCGATCAGGTGAGTGCCCCAGCCCCATTGGAAGACGGCAGTGAGCACCCCGAACGACGCGGCGGCCGAGAGCAGGTTGACGACGGCCGTCATCGCTGGAATCAGCAGGCTGCGGAACGCCACAAGCAACAGCAGGAAGCTGACACCCACGATCGCGGCGAGCAGCCACGGCAGCTTGGCGCTGGTAGCCGCGGCGAAGTCGTCGAACGTCGCCGTCAGGCCCCCGACGTAGACCTGAAGCGTCGTGCCGTGCGTGTAGGCCGGTATGACGTCGTTTCGCAGATGCTTGATGAGCTCGGACGTCGCCGGCGTCTCCGGCGCCGTGACCGGAAGGACCTGCGTAACAGTAACGTCCGAACCGGAATCCGACCCGGCCTGCACCGCCGCCACCCCCGGGACGGCGGCGAGCGCCCCATCGAGCCGGTCCAACGCGGCACGGTCACCAGCGGATTGCGTCTGCGCGACCACGAGCAACGGCCCGTTGAACCCGGCCCCGAACCCATCGGCGAGCATCACGTACGCCTTATGACTGGTCGAAGACTTGGGATCGCTCGAAGCGTCGGCAAAACCCAAGCGCAGATGCAGCACCGGAAGCGAAACAACGACCATCACCGCGACAGACGCCGCAGCCAGCACCGCCCGGTATCGGGGCACGACGCGCGCCCAACGCGCCCACAAGCCGAGCGTTGGGGAAGCAGTGTCAGTACTCTCACCCAACCGCCGCCGCTCCCGACGGCTCAACACCCGCATCCCGATCACCCCGAACAACGCGGGCAGCAACGTGATCGCCGCGAGCACCGTGCACCCGACCGTGATCACCGCCGCATAAGCCAGCCCGTCAAGGAACTCCTGCCCCAGCGTCAGCAGGCCGAGCAGCGCGATACCCACCGTCCCGCCCGCGAACAGCACCGCACGGCCCGACGTGTTCAGCGCGGCGACCGCCGACTCCCGCGGATCGACCCCCGCAAGCAACCCCCGCCGATGCCTGGTCACGATGAACAGCGCGTAGTCGACCCCGACCCCCAGCCCGATCAGCGCCCCGAGCATGGGCGCGATGCCGGTCACCGATGTCAGATGACTGAGCGGCGCCATGAGCATCAGACCACTGCTGACCCCAGCCACCGCCGTCGCGATCGGCAATGCCATCGCGAACAGCGATCCGAAAGCGAGCAGCAGAATCACCGCCGCACCAACGATGCCGACCGCCGACACGGCGGATAGCGGCGTCTCCTCCGCGTGCGCGACCGCCTGCCCGCCGAGCTCGACGTCCAATCCCGGCCCCCGAGCGGCGGTCGCGACCGCGATCACCCGCTTGACGTTCGCCGGATCGAGGTTGTCCGCCGCCTTGGTGAACCCGACGACCGCGTACGCGGTGTGCCCGTCCGGCGAGATCTGCACTTCGCCACCCGGCCGGTAAGGGCTGGCGACCGAGGCGACCTCAGGCAGACGCGCCACCTGATCGAGAGCGGCCGACAGCTTCGCTTTGACGGCGGGATCCGTGACGCTGCCCGGACTCACCCGCCACACGATCTGATCGCTGTCGCCGGCCTGAGCCGGAACGGACCGCTGCAAGAGTTCCTGCGCGTGCCCCGAACCGGAACCGCCTAACGTGAACGAGTTGTCATAAGAGGTCTTCACTGCCTGCGACATCACTCCCAACGCGACAAGCAGGCACACCCAACCGCCGATAACGACGAAGCGATGCTGATAGCACCAACGAGCCAGAGCCGACATGGTCCTCCGTTCCTTTCGGTTCGGCTCCACATCGTCCGCACTCCGACTCCCCGCGTCGTCGCCCTGTCGCAGCGTTCTGCGGACGACGACCGCACCGTCCGCAGTGGCCCACGCCCCGCGCCTACTGCGTCGGCAGTAGCTGGCCGTAGATCGCTTGCGCCCGGTGAGCGCTGGTACTTACAGTCCAGCCATGTGGGCGACCTGGAACAAACTGATGGCTCGCCAGGAGTTGCTGCTTTTCTCGGCGGTCACAGCAGTCGTGCTGTTCGCGGTGGTGACGATCCCTACCGACATTCAGCACGCCCTGAGCACCCATCAGCCGCTGAGCTGGCTGGTGTCCTTCGTCGTGTACGCGGCGCTGCTGGCGCGCCGCCGCTTCCTGCTCGCGGAAGTGGCCGTCGCCGTTCTCGGAACGGTGGTGCTGATCGTCGACGGCATGGCCTACCCGCTCACCCTCCCGGCCGTCTTCTACGTCCTCTACCAAGTCGCCCTGACCTCCGGCCCGGCCCGGACCCTCGCCGTCGGCATCCCCGTCAAAACGACGCTGCTCGGCGCCTCGCTCATCGCCCGGCCCGGCATCACCGGCTTCGTCATCCTCCTGTGGGCGGCCCTGGCCGTGACGACCGGCAGCGCCTCCCGCAGCCATCGCGGCTACGTCGCCGAAGTCGAGAAACGAGCCCGGCGCGCCGAACAGGACCGCGAGCAGGAGGCGAACCGCAGGGTCTCCGAGGAGCGGCTCCGCATCGCCCGAGACCTGCACGACGCCGTCGGCCACCACGTCGCGCTGATCAACGTGCAGGCCGGCGCCCTGGCCTGCCTGCTCGACGACGAGGACCTCGTCCAGGCCCGCGAATCGCTCGCGCACATCCAGCGGGCCGGCGAGGAAGCGCTCGACGAGTTGCGCCTGACCGTCGGCCTGTTGCGCGAGCCCGGCTCCGCCGAGCCGACCGAGCCGGCCGAGCCCACGCCCGGCCTGGACCGCCTTGAGGAGCTGATCGGCGCCTTCGCCGACACCGGCCTGCGCGTCACGCGCGAGGTGACCGGCGAGGCCAGACCGCTGCCGGAGGCGGTCGAGCTGACCGCGTATCGGGTCATCCAGGAATCGCTGACCAACACCCGTAAACACGCAGCCTGCGATACTGCCGTGATCCGGCTGGACTACACGTCCGGAGCGTTGAGCCTGGAAGTAGAGGACGAGGGAAGACCGGTGACGGACCACCACCCCCGGCAGATGCCTGGAGGACACGGCGTCGTGGGCATGCGCGAGCGGGTTGCTGCCCTGGGCGGAAGGCTGTCGGCGGGCCCTAGGCCCGAGGGCGGCTACCGCGTCTTCGCCGAACTCCCGTTGCGCACAAGCAGCATCGAGCGTTCATGATGGAGCGCTCATGACCGAGCCGATCCGCGTCCTCCTCGCCGACGACCAGGACCTGGTCCGCGCCGGCCTCCGGCTGATGATCGACCGCGCACCGGGTCTGACCGTCGTCGGCGAGGCGGCCACCGGCCATGACGCTGTCCGCATGGCCCACGAGGCACGCGCCGACGTCGTCCTGATGGACATCCGGATGCCCGGACTCGACGGTCTGGCCGCGACCCGGAGGATCGCGGCCGACGACCGTCTCGCCGGAGTGAAGGTCCTGATACTCACCACATTCGAGGTCGATGACTACGTCTTCGAGGCGCTCCGCTCCGGCGCCAGCGGCTTCCTGGGCAAGGGCGCACGGCCGGACGCGTTGATCGAGGCGATCCGGACCGTAGCCCGTGGTGACGCGCTGCTCTCACCCGCCGCCACCCGAGGCCTCATCGCCAGATTCCTCAAACTGCATGACAGCGAGCCGGTTCACATCTCACCCCTTCTCGCCGGCCTCACCGATCGCGAGCGCGAGGTGACCGCACTCGTCGCCGATGGGATGTCGAACGCTGATATCGCCCGGCAGCTCACGCTCAGCCCGCTCACCGTCAAGACACACGTCAACCACGCGATGACGAAGCTCGACGCGCGAGACCGGGCGCAACTGGTGGTGCTGGCGTATCAGACCGGGCTCGCGCGTCCTCCACGGGCTCGATAGGACTCCCCAAAACAGACTTCAGGCCAACGAGATCTGACCGTCCGCGACCTTGATGGCCACCGGGGCCAGCGGCTGCGTGGCCGGGCCGTTGGCGACGCTGCCGTCGGCCAGATGGAACCGGCTGCCGTGGCAGGGGCAGCTGATCAGTCCCTTGTCGATCGACGACACCGTGCAGCCTTGGTGGGTGCAGACCGCGGTGAAGGCCTTGAAAGTGCCCGCTGTGGGCTGGGAGAGGACGATCTGCCGGTCGGCGAGGATGGCGCCTCCGCCGACCGGCACAGCTGACGTCGCCGCCACTGGCGCGGCGACCGGGGCTCCGTTCGATCCGTTGGAGCCGCTTGCTCCGTTAGACCCGCCTGAATCGTGCAGGCTCGCGGGCGGACTGGTTTTCGCGCCGTAAGTGGCGCAGCCCGCGCACACGGTTCCGGCAGCGGCCACCGCACCAAGAACAGTGCGGCGGGGGAGGGCGGAGTCCAAGGTCATGTCTTGATCCCGAAGTTCGTGAAGAACCAGTACGAGGACGTGAACCAGATCGCGATCAGCGCCGCGAACACCAGTCCACCCAGCAGCGGCAAGGCCCACGACGGCGCGTTCCGGCGTGGCAGCACCAGCATCTTCATGGTGAACGCCCCGAAGAACAGACAGCCGAGCAGCGAGTGGATCAGAACTCTGGTGCTGTAGTCCTGATAGCCGAGTGCATAAAGACACTGCATCGCCACGGGCACCGCCGCGATGAAGGCGAGCCGTCCGCTCCAGCGGTGCAGCCCGCCGATCCACGACGGCGTGCCGCCAGGAACGGTGAGCTTGCCGTACATGACCAGCGCCGAGAGCAACTGGACGACGGCCAGGAACGTGGCGATGGTGGTGAGCCACGCCTTGGCGGCCAGCGGACCGGAGAAGCCCGCGACGTTGACCGCGATGCCGGTCGGGTTGTGGACGTGGCCGTAGACGCCGATGCCCAACGACACCGCGCATCCGGCCAGCGCCGGGATCAACAGGGCGAGCGCCGTCTTGGGAGCCGGCGCCGCCACGGCCGTCCCCGCCGCGGATTCAGCCGGCACACTGCTCATGATCGCCCCTGGGCGCCGTCGATGCGGGTCGGCTGGACCGGAAGTCCGTTCGGCAGGACCGCAGTGCCGGTGCGGAAGTCGATCGGGCCGACGGGAGCGGCGGTGGCGGTGTCCCCGCCGGCGTCCGCGGCGCCGGTTTGGCTGCCGTCCGGGAGGACGATCCACGTGGCCTGCACTTTCACCCCCTGATATGTCGTGTATGCGCGGTAGAGTCCCGAGGGCGCCTTGACCGGAGGCGCGGTGAAGGTCCAGTGCCGGCCCGAGCCGACCACGCGGCCGTGGGTGCCTTGGGCGTCGTATGTTGCCGTGAGTGTGGCGCCGTATCGGCCGGTCAGCGCGAGATGGCCGTTCTTGGCCGTGCCGGTGAACCAGACCTCGAAGGTGCCGCCGCAGACGTAGGCGATGGCCTTGCCTTCATAGATCGAGATCGCCAGCGATGCTCCGCCGCCGTCGACACGGCCTGCGTAGTCATGGACAGCCGCGTTGGGCGGTGATGTGGCGGTCGGCATGGCTGGCGTGCTCGGCGCGCTCGGTGTGAGTGCCGTGGTCTGCGTGGTCTGCGTACTCGGCGTCTCCGTACTGGTCGGCGTGGGTGTTGCAGTCGGCGTGCCGACCACTGTCGACGCCGCCGACGGCGTGGACGGCGAGGCTGTGCTGGCCGTGTAAGTGGTGCCCAAGCTTTGCGCCACATTCTGGCTCGGGGTGGCGCGCACGTCCAATATCAGCAGGACGGCTGCCAGTATTGCCCCGCCAAGCAAGGTCAAATATGGACCTTTGATCAATCTCATCCCGAATCCCCCTCCCGCGCCCTGGTACGTGCCTACCCAGCGGTGTGTTCACTAAGGCTCGGCTCGCTTCAGCGCGTGTAGGGCGAATTACTTAGGATTTCTGCCGCAGTAGGCACATCCGGGTTCACAGGCCGAGCCCGAAGCCTTCATCCACCTGGCGAACGTGTCGGCCTCGGCGACGAGGTTCCGCAGCAGCACGGATCCGGCACGGTCGGCGACGCCGTCGGGATAGAGCGGATTGGCCAACTGTTCCAGCGCTGCGGCGACTTCCTTCTTCGTGGTGCGGGCCTGCTGCCGAGCCCGAGGCCGACAACCATCACCGAGCTCTGCGACATATTCGGCGACGTGCCACGGCAGCATCGGCGCGCGGTTGAGATAGTCCGGCAGCGGCGGGTCGAACTGGCCCGGCTGCCCGGGCGCGGGCTTCGGCATCAGGAGATAGCGGACGCCGTCGTTGTCGGTGGCCGTGGGGGTGTCGTGGCCGGTCAGCACCACCGGCTTCGACGGCCGCGCTATGGCGAAGCGGACGAAGCCGCGTCCGCATGTCCCCAGCCAGTCGAGGACGTGCGCGGGATTGAAGGACACTGCGAAGGGCGGGCCGTCGTAGAGGGCAGGCACGGACTCCGAGCCGTGGGCCGCCGTGGTGGCGCCGGTCGAGACGACCACCTCGCCCGGGGCGAACGCCATCTCGACCGGGGAGGCGGCGTCGGCGATCAGGGTGATCAGCTCGGTGGCGGCCTTCAACGGCGCGGTCTCGACGACGATGCCGAGCGGATAGGCCGCGGCGAACAGTGCGCGATGCTCGACGAATTCGCCCGGCAGGAGCTTGGCGGTGCACGTCTCGGCGCCGTGGGCGAATCCGACGACGCGGTCGGCCCCGGTGCCCGCGCTGCCGTTGCCGATCCGCGCCCTGCCGGTGGCGCCCTTCCAGCGGTTCGCGATGGTCTTGAGGATGGACGCGGGGATCAGCAGCGGGGCGTGCTCGGCCTCCGGATCGTCGGGGAACCAAGGGATCTCGGCGACCGCGAGGCGGTAGCGGTCGGTGGCGACCAGCGTCATGGTGTCCGGGCCGAGCTCGATCCGCACGCCCGCCAGCGCCGGCATCGCGCTGTCCTGGCCGACGGCGAGCAGCACCTTGCGGATCGCGCCCAGGAACTGTTGTACGAACACTGTGCCGCCGGGCTTCGGCAGATCGGGCAGCGTCGGGTACTTCGCCAGCGGGAGGGTGCCGAGCTCGAAGCGGGAGGGGCCGGGCTCCACGACGGCCTTGGCGCCGCCGGTGGAGATCCGGACCGACTCGCCTCGTGACTTCTTCAGCAGGTCGAGCAGCCGCTTGCCCTCGATGAGCACCGTCCCGGCGCTGACGACGGTCGCGTCCATCCGGATCCGGGTGGAGACGTCGTAGTCGAAGCTGGAGACGATGAGCTCGCGGTCGGCGGCGTCCAGCCGCACGCCGGCCAGGACCGGGGCCGTGGGCCGGGTGGGCAGCGCGGACGTGGCCGCGACCAGTGCCGCCATCAACGCCGTTCGGTCGCACTCCAGGTGCAGGTCCGGTATCGGCGCGGCGGCCTTGGCCTTCGTACGGTTCACGTGCTGCCCCTCCATGGAGTTCGGTGCCGTCGGCGGCGTTGCCGCGAGGCTGTCCATGAGGTTGTCCACCGCCGCCGATGTCGAGCCATCGTAGGGGTCCGCACCGACTGCGCGAGAACTAGCCGCCGAGTCCGACCTCCTGGAGCAGGCGGCTGCCGTCGAAGCTGGTGGTGAGCTGGAGGGCGGGCACGACAGGCTGCGTATTCAGGCTGTTGAGACAGCTCGCGATCGAGTTCACGACCGGCAGGAACGCGGTCAGGGCGTTGCTGGCCCGGTCGGCGTTGAACAGCCGCTTCAGCTTGAGCGGGACCACGAGCAGGCCGGCCGGGTAGTAGATGCTCAGCGCGGTGGTCGCCCACTTGGAACGCAGGACCTTGACGTCGCCGGCCTGCTGGGTCAGGGACTCGATGACGACGCGTGCGGACTGGTAGGCCTGCTCCAGCCAGTAGCGGGCGTCATCGGTCCGGCCCAGCGCGAGCCAGACCAGGGCCAGGTGCAGCTCGACCATGGTGCGTTCCTGGACCGAGGAGGCGAGCGGCTGGGCGTCGTAGAAGCGGTCCTTGGCCGACTCCAGCAGCCGCTGGCTCTCGTCGTCGCGATTGCTGAGGCGGTGCGCCTCGCTCAGCAGCAGGCGACCGGCCCGATAAGGGCCCTCCTTCAGGAGTTTGACGTTGGTGTCGATGCTGTGCAGGACACGGGACTGCTCGTCCTCGATGGCGTAGAGCGACTTGACCAGGTCGAGCACTTGGTCGCCGCCGGGGACCGCGGAGTTCAGGGCGGAGTTCAGCGCCGAGTGCACCGGCCCGAACTTCGCGACCTTGGAAGCGAGGCTGAACCACTTGGCAGCCGGATCGGGACCGGAGAACGTGACGGCCGGCAGCTCCTCGTGCTTGCCGCCGCGCTGGCGGGTCCACTTGGCGACCTTGAGCAGTTGCTCGTCCAGGCGGGAGCCGGCGTTCGGGGCGTGGGGCGGGGCGTAGGCGTTGCCCTGCGGGGTGTACGAACCTTGAGGGTTGTACGTGTTGTACGGGTTGTACGTGGGTGGCGGCGGCGCCGGCGGCGGCGGTGACAGCGGAAACGGCGGTGGCGCGAGCGGCGGCGCGATCGGCACGTCCACCCAGAACTGCCAACCGGGAGGCGCCGGGGGCCACTGCGGGTCCGGCTGCCAGCCGGGATCCGGAACCCAGCCGTCGGGCGGGACCGGCCAACCCGGCGGGACGTTGAAGCGCATGGGTCTGCCCACTCTCGGGAACGGACACCCGGCGGGTGTCTGGCGGAGTCAGCCTGCGGGTCAAAGTAGCAGGACGACGGCGTTCCGTCGGGTGATGTGGGGCTTCACCTTAATGCGTCTTCGTATACAGCGTGAGCGACTTGGATCGCGTCCAGCGGGTAGTGCTCTCCGAGCAGACGCAACGGGTTGGACCAGGAACCCAGGACGAAGGCTTCGGCGAGGAGTTGGCGGGAGCGCGGGCGACCGAGTACTGCCGCCACCTTGATCAGGACGGCCGCCTTGCGTTCGGGATCGGGCGCGGTGCGGACGAGATTCTCGGCACGGGTTGCCAGAGTACGGGCGTGCTCGCTCGGTCCGGCCTTGGCTTTGGCCTCGGCGAGATCGGCCAACGCCTCAGCATTGTAGGTCTGGTCGGTGATGGTGGGGACGAGCTCCTCGGCCGCCGTGTGATGACCGGTTTCGGCCAGCGCGCTGACGATTCGAGACAATGCTCGTGTTTTGAGATCCTGGACCGTTATCGTTTCGACGGTGCGAAGCGCGTGTTCATGACGTCCGGCCCTGGCAAGCGCTACGGCGAGGTTGGCCAAGGCGTCAGCCTTGGAGAGCGTGTCGGTGATGGTCAGAGCGATCTTTTCAGCGTCCAGGATGATCCTGATTCGTTCCTCGGCATGGGTTTCGGCCACTTCGAGCAGAGACGTCACTCGGTAGCCTTCGCCGGAGATGGTGTGTGCTTTGGTTTCAGCGTTGCTGAGAAGTTTGCGTGCTTCTTGTGGCAGTCCGACTTCTATCATCATTCGAGCGACGGCAATCAGATCCCTTACGACCGCGACAGGGGCTTGGTCGTCGGAGATCGCGGCGCCTGCGGACCTTGCAGTGCGGAAGGCGTCTTCGCGCAGTCCGCAAGCAAACAGGGCCTGAGCAGCAGCCACAAGTGAGGAAACGGGATCGTCCACGTTCCTGGCGGAAGCATGGCTCCGGGCGTCGGAGGCCAGCCGACGTGCGAACAGAGTCTTCTGGGCTGCCGCCGCTTCCCGTGCCACCACGGCCAGGGAGAAGGCTTGAGGTCCGGAATCGGTGCCGAAGCGTGCGACTACTTCAGCACGGGTAAACAGATCTGTTGCGTCGTCACGGTGTCCGGCCATTGATACGGCGCCTGCGATGACGGCCACGGCTTGCCCTGCGCCGTCGAAGTTGGCGGCGGCGCGATGGACCTGTTCGGAAAGGATGGCGACAGCGAGAGCTCCTCCGCTGTTACCAGACTTCGCGAGCGTATGGGCAATCGACGCGAAGGCCATAGCCTGACGCCGCGAATCTGTGATGTGAATCGCAGTCTCTTCAGCCAGTTCTATTTGCCCCGTCTCCGCCAGTTTATCCGCGAGTCGTTGAAGCGCCCACGCTTTATCCGAAGCCGTGTACGTATCAACTTCTCGTTCGAACGCGGCGACCGCCTCTCGGCAGCGTTCAGGCTGCTCGGTGCTTGCCAGAAGGCCTTCAAGGTTGAGCAGTGCGGTGGTTCGGGGGAACGGCCCGACGATCTCTCCGGCGATGCGTTCGACGCGCCCATATTCGCCCATGGCGGCCCAAGCTCTGGCGACTTCGCTCAGTGCCCAGTCCCGGGTGTTCAGGTCGAGTGTGGCGCCGGCCAACAAATCTGCGTCGGTCAGCAGCCGCTTGGCCTCATCCTGCCAGTCGGCGAGGGTCGCGAGGGTGCGGCCCATTTTCGCCAGGGTCCACGCCTGTCGACCCGGTTCGGTGATGGTGCGAGCAACGACCTCGGCGTCTTCCGCCAACCTGCGTGCGTGCGCTGGCCGACCAGCGGTTGCCAGGACTCCCGCCACGCTGGTGAGCGCATATGCGCGATCGTAGGGGTCGGTGATGCTGCGAGCTATCCTTTCAGCCCGCTCGTATCGGCCGGCACAGGCAGCGACATCGGCGAAATATGCCAGCGTCTCGCCGTTTCTGCCTGGATTGACGATGGAGTAGGCGCTTTGCTCGGCTTCGGCGGCGAGCCGATTGGCTTGCTCGTCCTCGCCGGCACTGGTCAGTACCTCGGCCACGTCGAGCAGTACCCATGCCCGATGATCGGGATCGACGATGGTGCGGGCTATTGTCTCCGCGTCGGCCGCGATCCTGCGGACTTGCTCGGCGTGGCCGTGCTTCGCGAGAACCTCGGCCACCCGGAGCAGGGAGTGCGCCTGTCCATTCGGATGAGAGATAGTGCGGGCATGTGCTTCGGCCCGACCGTAGCTGCCAAGCAGCGCCCACACCGTGGCCAGCTCATAGGGGAGCCCGAAGTTCCGCTGGCGGAGTCGGTCGCGGTGGAATGCGAGGTGCGCGAGTGCGACCAGGTCGGGTTCCTGACGCTTCGACAATCGGTCCTGGCACGCCTTGATCTCGGCCATCGCCGCTGCGTCGCCGCCGAGCATGTCGAGCATCCGATCGTGCCGGTTCGCGTCCAGCGCCAGCGTGGTCATCCGTTCGACGTCGTCGATGGCCGCCAGCATCCGGGGGTAGCCGGTGATCAGGTAGTCAGGGGTCTGCTCCGGCCATGGCGGTGTTCCTACGCGGGCTTCGCGGTAGCCGTCCGCCCAGGCGTGAATGAGATCGCAGTACCCAGTCATCGCGGCGTGGCCCAGGTAGAGCTCAGCGGCTTTGTGCAGTTCTTCATGGCCCAGCAGGTAGACCTGCGGTCCGTCGCTGTCGAGCCGCGCGGCGGGGCGGCTGGTGAACGTGCGTCCGGCCACCGTGTGCAGAATCTCCTCGATGGCTGCCAATTCTCCGCCGGTCAGCTCACGCAGGTCAGGTCCTGACAGGCCCCCTCGGGCTGCTGTGAGCAGGCCCAGCACGCGCTGTTCCAGGCTGTTTCCGGTCAGCAGCCGCTTGAGTTCGGACTTGCTGAGCCGTTGCACGTCCTGGGCGTGCGGGGAGTCGGCCAGAACGCGGACGATGGCCGGGTCGCGGAGGGGGTGCCAGTCCGGGACGTCGTCGGGGATCGGCGGGTTGGGGCGCCCGGCCACGACGACTCGCAGGCCGGCCGGCGGTCGGCCCGGGAGCAGGGCGGCGATGCTGCGGGCGGCGGGGCCGGTGGTGGTTCCGCGGTCCTCGTCCAGGCCGTCCACGACCAGGATCAGGCGGCCGCCATTGTCCTGGCAGGCCTTGGCGGCTTGAGCGAGCAGATCCAGGAGCACGGTTTCGGTAGCCGCTTCGTCGACGGTTCCGGGAAGGTCGACGCCCAGCAGGGAGCACAGCTGTTCGGACAGCGAGGTGGTGAACGCTTGGCGGGTGTCCTGCGCGGCGAGGCGGGCCGTGATGAAGAACGACACCACTCGTATCCCGGCTTCGGCGAGCTGGATCGAGGACTCCAGGACGAAGCTGGAAAGCAGAGCGGATTTACCGGCCCAGGCCTCGGCCCGCCACCATGCGTACGGGTGTGGCTGCTCGCTGGTGCAGAAGTCGGCCAGTTCGGCCAGTTCGGCGTCCCGGTCCAGCAGCACGGGTGGCGCGATGCGTGCTACTTGGCGCAGGTATGGGGAGGTTACTGGATCGAGGGGTTTGAGAGGGTGTGGGATGGCGCTCGGCTGAGATGCTTCGGATCTGGCCGGAGCAGGTGGTTCGTCTTCTTTCGCGGCCGCGATGAGAAGGCGCCGGACGGTGGTGTACGTGCGATGGCGGGCCGAGTCGGGACTGGCGATCCTTGAGTGATCGCCGGGCAGCACGGCGGCCTCGGGGAAGGCGGCCTGTGCCGAAGCCCGTGTGACCACCTTGTCCTGCTCGCCGGCGTACACCGAGAACGGGATACGGCATGAGCGCTCGGTCGGTTCGGCAGCCGCGTGGACGATGTCCCGTTGCACGCTTCGCACGGTGTCGGCGACGAGTTCGTCGAACGGCCGCAGCTCCTCCTCCTGCGGGTTGCCGCGAACCAGGGCTCGTCGCGCGCTCAAGAAAAGCTCTGAGCCGGTGTTCGGTGTCGCGAGCAGCACCACGCGTCGGATGCGGGCCAGCTCCAGTCCGCGGCCTTCGGCCAGCATCCGCGCCAGGCAGCGCTGGATCACCAGCCCGCCTTGCGAGTGCCCCACCAGGACCAGGCGCTCGAAGTCGCCGGCCTCGGTGATGAGGTATTCCTTCAGGCTGTCCGCTGCGGTCGAGATCGACGGGATCACCGTCAGTGCCTTCCACGACGACCGGAACACCCCGGTCGCGTACTCGAAGCGGGGCTCGGGTTCCGCGACCACTCCGGCCAGGGCGGCGTCCCCGGCCATCAGCGTCGCGAACGCGTCCCACATCCCTGCCGAGGCGCGTACCCCGTGCACGAACACGACACCCAGCACCCGTCCCACCCCTCCGATATCCGCACTACGCAGCATATGACCGACGCGCGCAGTCCGATGAGAGGTCCATCGATCCCTGATTTGATCATAAGTACTCGATCATTGAATACTGACACCCGGCCGGCCGTCCTTCCACGGCCACAACGGGACGAAAGTTGGAACGAACATGGCAATGCTGCGGATGGCTCGCGCTTGGCGCCGGGCACTCGGGGTCGCGGCTGCGACGGGGGC
Source organism: Catenulispora yoronensis (assembly GCF_039531695.1). NCBI lineage: Bacteria > Bacillati > Actinomycetota > Actinomycetes > Catenulisporales > Catenulisporaceae > Catenulispora > Catenulispora yoronensis. The sequence goes on along the minus strand of NZ_BAAAQN010000026.1, from coordinate 38,776 downwards.
TGTGGCGGTGTCGATCGCCTACGCGCCGACAGCGAGCGCGAACACCGGCACCTACGAGATCCGGAACTGGGGCAACGACAAGTGCCTGGAGCTCAGCGCCTGGAACCCGAACAACGGAGCGCGGGTCGACCAGTGGGACTGCGTGCCGGACAGTGACGGCATCACCCAGGCGAACGAGCGCTGGTACCTCGTGGACCAGCGCGACGGCCAGTACCAGATCCGGAACGCCGCCACCGGCAAGTGCCTGGAGATCCAGGGCTGGTCGACGGCCAACGGCGCGATCCTGGACCAGTGGGACTGCATCTACGCCAACGGGGTCGCGGATGCGAACCAGGAATGGTACTTGAACGAGCTCGGACAGCTCCAGAACAACAACGGACGCAAGTGCCTGGACGTGCTGAACTACGCCACCTGGAACGCCGCGACGGTCTCGCAGTGGGACTGCAAGTACCAGTCGCCCGGTCGGCCGCAGAGCAACCAGGAGTGGTACATGGTGATCGACTGACGCAGTGGTGAGGTGAGCGGCGCTGCTCTGCGTTGAGCTGAGTCCGAGCTGCGCTGCGCTGAGCCGAGCCCGAGTTGCGCTGCTCCGAGCAGAGCAGAGCCGAGCTGAGCCCGAGCTGCGCTGCGCTGCTCCGAACAGAGCCGAGCAGCGTAGGGCTGAGTTGCGTAGAGCAGAGCTGTGTCGGGCCGAGCAGTGCCGAGCTGAGCTGCGTAGAGCAGTGCTGAGCTGCGTTGGGCTGAGCTGCGTTGGGTCGAGCAATGCCGAGCAGAGCTGCGCTGGGCTGAGCAAAAGCAGAGCTGAGCTATGTCGGGCCGAGCAGCGCCGAGCTGAGCTGAGCTGCGTAGAGCTGAGCTGCGTTTGCGCTGTGTTGTTCTGAGCTGAGTAGCTCTAAGCCCAGCACTGCGCCGGCACCAGCGCCGACAGCGTTCGACCCCGAATCGGGCTCGGGGTCGAACGCGTCCGCCGGCCCCTCGCTCCCTCGCTCCGCTCAGCCGAGAACCGGGTCGCCCTCGAACGATGCGGCCGCCGCGATCGGCAGCTCGCCAGGATCGGCCCCGCTCAGAATCGCCAGCGTCCGGGGGGCCCGGGTCAGGATGCGGGCGGCGGCGCCTCGGGCCTCGGCGCTCGGGCCGAGGCGGCCGGGGGTGACGGTAACCTGGCGGGCCGCCGAAGGAAGTGCGTGCCGTGCGATCGCGTGCTGGATCGACTCGAACAGCGGTGCGCCGATCGGGGCCAGGTCGCCGCCCACGACGATGAGGCGCGGGTTGAGTACGGTCACCATCGTGGCCAGGGCCCGGCCCACCGCCTCGCCGGTGTCCTCGATCACCCGGGTCGTGCCGGGGCGGTGGTTGGCCAGCAGTGCGGGCAGGTCGGCGGGCGTCACCGGCTCGTTCCAGCTCTCCTGGAGCAGGCGCGCGACCGCGACCGGGCTCGCTATGGTCTCCAGGCAGCCGCGGTTGCCGCAGCGGCATACGCGGCCGTCGGGCACCGCGGGCAGGTGGCCCACCTCGCCGGCCAGGCCGCCGGCGCCGAGTTGCAGGCGTCCGGAGGCGATGACGCCCGCGCCGATGCCGGCGGACAGTCGGATGTAGATCATGTCGTCGACGCCCCGGCCCGCGCCGTGGCGGTGCTCGGCCAGCGCGCCGGCGTTGGCGTCGTTCATCATCTCGGTGGGCAGCCCGGTGCGCGCCGCCAGCTCCGGTCCGGGCCGGATGCCGGTCCAGCCGGGCAGGATGCCCTCGGCGCTGAGCGCGCCGTCGCCGTCGACGGGGGCTGCGATACCGCCGCCGAGGCCCAGGACCCGCTCGGCCGGCACCTCGCACTCCGCCAGCGCGCGGTGCACGAGCCGCGCGGCGAGATCGAGCGTCTCGTGCGGGGCCCGGTCGACCTCCTTGGCCTCGACCTCCTCCCACACCGGCGTGCCGTACAGGTCGCACAGCGCCACCCGGACGTGCGCGTGGCCGATGTCGACGCCGACCGCGTACGCGATGGCGCGGTTGAGCGCCAGGGTCAGCGGCGGCCGGCCCATCGAGCGGTTCTCGGGCTCGGCGGCCGGACCGCCGGCGTCCTCCTGGACGATGCCCGCCGCGACCAGGTCGTTGACGAGGACGGACACCGTCGCGCGCGACAGCCCGGTGAGGCGCACCAGCTCGGGGCGGCTCGTCGAGGCGTTGGCGAGCAGGGCTTGAAGGACGCGCAGGCGCCCTTCCTCTCGGAGGTTCGCGGGTGCGGCGACGGTGGGCTCCTTGGGCCGTGACGGTGTTCGGCGTGGTGCGGCGTGGTGCGGCGTGGTGCAGCGGTGTTCGGCGTGGTGCCGGCGTGACGATCGCTAGCCGTATCGTACGACCGCCCGGCGCGAGCGGCGCCGAAGCCCCGTCGTCACGGCAGTGCGATCGTCGGCCGCGGCCCCACCCGCCGCTGCCCCGGCGGCAGCAACAGCACCTCCAACGCGGTCGCGCAGGCCGCCGCCTGCTCGACGAACCAGCTGAGGCGCGCGCTGGCCATCGCCTCGGGCGAGGAGCGCAGCGCCAGGGCGAACCGGGCGCGGTTGGTGTGGTCCAGGACCGGGACGGCGATGGTCCGGACACCCGAGGCGGATTCGCCTTCGTTGAGGGCGAAGCCCGCGGTGCGGACGCGTTCGAGTTCGTCGCGGAGGTCCTGAGGGTCGGTGATGGTGCGGCCGGTCAGGGGTTCGAGCGGCAGGGTGGCCAGATCGGGGCCGGCGGCGCCCCAGGCGAGCAGGACCTTGCCGAGGGCGGTGGAGTGCAGGGGGCGGCGCAGGCTGCGGGCGCCGTCGCGGTCCAGGGAGCCGCCGATGAGGATGAGGGCGTGGTGGGCCACGCGGGTGGCGAGGTCGGCGGTGGCGCCGGTGCGGGCCGCCAGGTCGGCGAGTTCGGGTTCGGCGCGGTGCAGGCCGCGACGGTGGTGGGCGAGGCGGCCGAGTTCGGCGAGGGAGGGGCCGAGACGGTAGCGGGCCGTGCCGGGGTCCTGTTCCAGAAACGCTTCCGTGGTCAGCACCTTGAGCAGCCGGTGCGCGGTGGACAGGGCCAGGCCGGTACGGCGGGCGAGGTCGGAGGCGGCCAGATCCTGCGGGCTGTCGGCGAAGCATTGGAGCAGGGCCAGGGTGCGGTGCACGGACTGGGCGCCTTCGCGCGGTGGGCCGGCCGCGGATTCTCGACTCATACGGTGGAGTATTCCACATTGCGGAAGGCTTCGCCGGTTGAACAATCTCTGATGCCGAAGCAATCCCGCAGTGTGGACGATTTCCGTGCGATCGTTGCCAGCGGCTCGCGTCGTCCCGGATAGTGGAAGCGGCAGGGCCCCCCGGGGGCCGTCGGGGACAAGGGAAGGAGAATCGTGATGACGTACGTCGGTAGTTCGCAGCAGCGGTTCATGTGCCTCCCGGTGCGTCCCGCACTGACCGCGCGCCGCCATGTGGATCTGGCGCGAGTCTCCAGCGCCATCTGTCTGGCCTGACATCTTCGGCGGGTTCTGCCCGCTCATTGAGCTCTGGCGCCGTAGCGACGGCGTCGTGTCGGCCCCGCACGTAATCGCAGGGGTCTGAATCACCGCCGTACTTCGTCTCCGGTGTCGTGTGTCGTGCGCACCGGTCCTTTCTTCCTGTGAGGGCACTGTCATGTCCGCGTCCGTTTCTTCGACCCTTGACACACTATGGTTCACCCGCTGCCCGGTGCCGACCGCCACCGGAATCGCCGCCGATCGCGGCTGGCTCGCTGACGAGTTCGCGGCCGACGGCCTCACGGTCCGTTCGCTTCAGGACGCGGGCCCGGATGTTCCTCGCGATCGTCACTTCACGCACGCTCTGACCGGCCTGTTCCGCGAAGGCGGCAACGTTCCCGCGCTGTGGGCACGGGCCTCCGGCGAGCCGACGCGGCTGATCGGCCTGACGTGGATCGAGGAGCGGCAGGCGATCCTGGTGCGGGCCGACGACCGGGACCGGATCGCGCAGCCGGCCGATCTGGCAGGGCTGCGGGTCGCGATTCCGCGCCGCGACATCGCCATCGACTTCTGGCGGGCGATGGCCCTGGCCGGCTTCCACGGCGCGCTGTCCGCCGCGGGCCTCGGTCTTGGGGACGTCACGCCGGTCGAGGTCACGGCGGCGCCGTCGGCCGGGCAGTGGATCGCGGAGCTGGAGGCGCTGCGTGACGGCAGCGTGGACGCCGTCTACGTCAAGGGTGCGCTCGCGGTCGAGGCGGCCGCGGCGCACGGCGCGGTGATCGGCGTGGACCTGGACGCCTTCGACGACCCGACGGTGCGCATCAACAACGGCACGCCGCGTCCGGTCACGGTGCACCAGGATCTGCTGGATCAGCATCCGGATGTGGTGGCCCGCTTCCTGCGGGTGCTGATCGAGGCCGCCGACTGGGCCGCGGCGAATCCCGCCGACCTGGCCCGCATTCTGGCCGCCGAGACCGGCGCCGGTGCGGAGGGGGTGGCCGGCGCCTATCGCGGCGCCGCGTCCTCCGATCTGCACCTGGACCTGTCCGCGCACCGTCTGGAGCTGTTGGCCCGGCAGGAGCGCTTCCTGCACGAGCAGGGCTTCCTGGCCGCCCGGGTCGATATCGCGGCCTGGGTCGCGTCGGAGCCGCTGGCCGCGGCCCGCGCTCTGGCCGCGGAGCGCTGAGCCGTGCCCGATAGCAAGCCTGACACGGTGTCGGACGCCGTTGTCGAACCCGCCACCTCTGTACCTATCCTCCACCGACCTTCTGACAAGGAAAAGACCCTGATGAGCATCACCGTCCGCCGTATCGCCGTCCTCGCGACCGCCGCCGCTCTCGCTGCCTCGGCGGCCGCGTGCTCCTCGTCGAAGTCCTCGGGGTCCAAGCCCGCGTCCCAGGGCACGAACACCGGTGCCGCCGCGCTGGCCGGCGAGGCCAGTGTGACGATCCGCATCCCCGACCCGGGCAACTCCGGCGCGCTGGCCCTGGGCAAGAAGGACGGCTCGCTGGCCGCCGCGCTGGCCAAGGCCGGTGCGAAGGTCGAGTGGACCGGCAGCGCGGGTGCGTTCGCGCCGGCCGCGCAGGAATTGGACGCCAACCAGCTGGACGTCGCGGAGGGCTCCATCACCTCCGCCATCGCCGCCCTGGCCCAGAAGCCCGGCTTCAAGCTGTTCGCCGCCGTCGCTCCGGACAAGACCGGCGAGGGCATCCTGGTGAAGGACAACTCGGGCATCAACTCGATCGCGGACCTGGCCGGCAAGAAGGTCGTGGTCTGGCACGGCGGCTCCAGCGAGTACCTGCTGCTGAAGGCGCTGGCGAAGAACAACGTCCCGGTCGCGTCGGTGGAGCGCGTGTACCTCCAGCCGAACCAGAGCGCCGCGGTGCTCCACTCCGGGCAGGTCGAAGCCTGGGCGACCTGGGCCACCTTCTCCATCTCCGAGCGGGCCAACGCCGGCGAGCACTTCCTGGCCACCGGCGGCGACATCGGTTCGCAGAACTACGCGGTGTGGGCCGTGCGCAACGACTTCGCGACCCAGCACCCGGCGGTCGTGAAGGCGTTCTACGACTACCTGCACGAGGCCGAGGCCAAGCAGGCGCAGAACCCCGAGCCCTACCTCAACGTGTTCCACACCTCCGGCCCGGACGCGGTCTCCGGCAAGGAGAAGGACCTCACCATCGAGAACTACAAGACGGGCAGCCCGACGTCGCAGATCACTGACGCCGATCTGGTGAACTTCAAGGAGGTCGCGCAGTTCTTCGCCGACCAGAAGGTCACCCCGGGCGTCGTCGACGTCGCGCCGAGCGTCCTGGACGTGACGAAGCTGGCGGGGTCGTGATGACCGCGGTGGAAACGGGCTTTGCCGAATCCGAGTCCTCCGAGTCCTCCGAGCCTTCCGAGTCGTTCGAGACTTCCGAGACTTCCGAGTCGTTCGAGTCATCCGAGTCGTTCGAATCCGACCCGACCGAGGCTCCCCTCGAACTCGTCACGCCGCAGGTCCGCCGCGAGCGCCGCCGCCCCCGCGGCCTGGCCTTCGCCCTGCGTGCCCTCGGCCCGATCGTCATCCTCGCCGGCTGGTGGACGGCGTCGGCCACCGGCGTCCTCACCAAGGATCTGCTCGCCTCCCCGCCCGACGTCGTGCGGCAAGGCGTGGACCTGTGGCGCAGCGGCCAGCTGTCCGAGGCGCTGACCGTGTCCCTGGGCCGGGCCGGCACCGGCCTGTTCTTCGGGGTCGTCGTCGGGCTGCTGCTCGGCGTCACGGCCGGGTTCTCCCGGATCGGCGACGACCTGCTCGACTCGGCCGTCCAGACACTCAGGGCTCTGCCGTTCCTCTCGCTGGTCCCGCTGTTCATGGTCTGGTTCGGCATCGGGGAGGCGGCGCGCATCATCCTCATCGCGGTCGCCACCACCTTCCCGATGTACGTGTCGACCTCCGGCGCGGTCCGCAACGCCGACCGCAAGCTGCTTGAGGCCGCGCGCACGTTCGGCCTGGGCAAGCTGGCCACCGTCCGGCGGATCGTGCTGCCCGGTGCGCTGCCCGCGCTGCTGTCCGGCCTGCGGCTGTCCACCACGCTGAGCGTCATCGCCCTGATCGCCGCCGAGGAGATCAACTCCACGGCCGGACTGGGCTACTTGATGGCGCAGGCGCAGAACTTCTCCCGCACCGACATCCTGACCGTCTGCATCCTGATCTACGGTCTGCTCGGCCTGGCCGCCGACATCCTCATCAGGGCTCTGGAACGCGTCCTCATGCCGTGGCGCGCAGCTGTGGGAGGGACCCGATGAGCATCGCGGTGCAGGCGACCGGAGTACGGCGCGAGTTCGACGGCCGCGTCGTGCTCGGCGGCGTCGATCTGGAGATCCGGCGCGGAGAGTTCGTGGCGCTGCTCGGCGCCAGCGGCTCGGGCAAGACGACGCTGCTGCGCATCCTGGCGGGCCTGGACAGCCCCGACGCCGGCGAGGTCCTGGTGCCCCGCCAACGGACCGTGGTGTTCCAGGAGCCGCGCCTGATCCCGTCGCAGCGGGTGCTGGGCAACGTCGCGCTCGGCCTGCCCCGGGGCGCCGCCACCCGCGAAACCGCCCGCGCGGCACTGGCCGAGGTCGGCCTCGCCGACCACGCCCGCGCCTGGCCGGCGACGCTGTCCGGCGGCGAGGCGCAGCGGGTCGCGCTGGCCCGGGCCCTGGTCCGGGAACCCGGCCTGCTGCTGCTCGACGAGCCGTTCGCGGCGCTGGACGCGCTGACCCGGCTGAAGATGCAGGACCTGGTGGCCGACCTGGTCGCCCGGCACCGTCCCGCCGTGCTGCTGGTCACGCACGACGTGGACGAGGCGATCCGGCTCGCCGACCGCGTCGCGGTGCTCGGCGGCGGGCGGCTGGTCCTGGACGAGGCGGTGTCCACCGCGCGGCCCCGCGACGAGTCCGACCCGGCGTTCGCCGCGCTGCGTCGCAGACTGCTGAGCGAGCTCGGCGTGACGCCCGCCGGTCAGGCGGTGGCGGCGTGAGCACGCACGGCGGTACCAGCGGCACCGGTCTCGCCGGTCTGCTCGACGACGCCCGCGCGCTCCAGCCCGAACTCGCCCGCCTGCGCCGAGCCGTCCACGCCGAACCCGAGACCGGCCTGGACCTTCCGCGCACCCAGGAGAAGGTCCTGACCGCGCTGGACGGCCTGGGCCTGGACATCACGCTTGGCAAGGCCCTGACATCGGTGACGGCGGTCGTCCGGTCCGGCGCCGCGGCGCCCACCGAGCCGCCGGTCCTGCTGCGCGCCGACCTCGACGCGCTGCCGCTCACCGAGGCGACCGGCCTGGACTACGCCTCCCGGATCCCGGGCGCGGCCCACGCCTGCGGCCACGACCTGCACGCCGCCATGCTCGTCGGCGCGGCCCGGCTGCTGGCCGCGCGCCGCGACCGGCTGGCCGGCGACGTGATCCTGATGTTCCAGCCCGGCGAGGAGGGCCACGACGGCGCCCGGCTGATGCTGGAGGAAGGGCTGCTCGACGCCGCCGGGCCTCGGGCCGCCGCGGCCTACGCGCTGCACGTGACCACCTCGGGCGCGCGCGGCGAGTTCGGCGCGCGGCCCGGGACGGCGCTGGCCGCGTCCGGCACTGTCGAGGTCGTGTTCCACGGCAGCGGCGGCCACGGCGCGTGGCCGCACGCCGCCCGTGATCCGATCCCGGCGCTGGGCGCCGCGATCGGCGCGTTGCAGACCATGGTGACGCGCCGCTTCGACGCCCTGGAGCCGGTGCTGGTGTCGGTCGGCCGGGTGTCGGCGGGCACCGCGCCGAACATCATTCCGGAGACCGCGGAGCTGTCCGCCACACTGCGCGCCTTCAGCGACGCCGCGCACGAGCGGCTCGGCGCCGAGGTCGAGCGGGTCGTGCACGGTATCGCGGCGGCGCACGGCCTTGAAGCCGAAGTCGCCTACAGCGACGGCTATCCGGTGACGGTCAACGACCCGGACGCCGCGGCGTTCGTCGGCGACGTGAGCGTCGAACTGTTCGGCGCCGACCGGTTCGCGTGGTCCGAGCGGCCGGCGCTGGTGTCGGACGACATCGGGCGCGTGCTGGCCGAGGTGCCCGGGGTCATGGTCTCCCTCGGAGCCCGGCCGCCGGGTCTGGATCCGCACCGGGCCGCGCCCAACCACTCGCCGCGCGCGGTGTTCGACGAATCAGTGCTCGCCGACGGAGCCGCGTTGCTGGCCGAACTTGCTTTGCGAACCCCGAAAAGGAAGTCCCTGATATGAGCCGCTTTTATATTGTTCTGCCAAGGGTGGCCGCGGCGCCACCGCCTGTGGCCTTGCCGGAATTCCTCACGGACATCAGGCCCCCGGCGGCCGATCCGTACGTGGCGCTGGCGAAGGCGGCGGATCTGGCCGGGCTGTCCGGTGTCGTCGTCCCGAACGATCCCGACGGGCCCGAGCCGCTGGTCACCGCTGCCGGTCTGGTGCGGGTGACCCGCCATGCGACGGTCTTCGCCGAGGTCCGGCCGGGGATCGCGACACCGCAATACACTGCGAAGTTCTCGGCCACGCTTCAGCGCTTTTCCGGCGGCCGATTCGGCTGGTACGTCGGCGACGACGCCGACAGCACGGCGTTCGTCGAGACCGCCAGGGAGTTCTGGGACAACGCCGACGGGCTGCCCGACGTGCTGTCCGAGCACGCGTTCCCGCAGGTGGCGGTCGCGAAGGCGGCGCACTCCGCACGCCTGGAGGTTCAGGGCCTCGCCCCGGCCGCCGTCGCGGAGCTGATCGACGAGCACGCGGGTTTCGGCGTCACAGAGTTCTACTTCGGCGTCGGCCACGACCCCGGCGAGATCTACCGGATCGGTGAGTACGTGCTCCCGCAGCTGTCCCAGCAGAAGGAAAGGGAGACGGCCCATGTCGGTTGACATCTACTGGCGGATCGCTATGGAGGGCGACCAGAAGTCGCTCTACGAGCCCGGTAGTACGCGCGGCGGGTTCGCCCCGGAGCAGTCCGGCGGCATCGCCCCCGGCACCAACCGGGCCGGCGGCGACGGTTTCACGCATGCCGACTACATGGCCGAGGTCGTCCGCTCGTCGGAGGAATCAGGGTTCGTCGGCGGACTGCTGCCGTCGTTCCCGCACACCGACGACCCGTGGGCCGCCGCCGCGACGCTCGCCGCCGAATCGCGCAGCTACCGCTTCATGGTCGCCTTCCAGCCCGGATTCCTGCACCCGGTGCAGGCCGCGCGGATGTCCGCGACGCTCCAGAAGGCGACCGGCGGGCGCCTGGTCTACAACATCATCTCCGGCGGCGGCGGGCCGCAGCAGCTGTGGTGGGGCGACTCCACCGGCCACGACGACCGCTACGCCCGCACCTCGGAGTTCCTCGACGTCCTGAAGGGCGTCTGGACCGGCGACGGCGACTTCCAGCACGAGGGCCGCTTCTACCAGGTGGCCGACGGCGGGCTGCCCACGGCGCTGTCCGGGCAGCCGTTCCCCGAGATCTTCTTCTCCGGATCCTCCCCGGCGGCGATCGAGGCCGCCGGCCGGCACGCCGACTACTACCTGTCGTGGCTGGAGCCGTTCGAGGCGCTGGCCGAGAAGTTCGCCGCCGTCCGGGAACGCAGTCCCAAGCCGCCGAAGTTCGCCGTCCGGATCGACATCCTGGCGCGCGAGACCGAGGAAGAGGCGTGGGACGTCATCCGGCGCGGCTGGGCCGGCCTGCCCGCCGAGGACGGGCCCGGCGGCGCCGACGCGGCCGGGAAGGACACGGCGGGCAGCGACCCGGCGGGCAGCGACTCGGTCGGCTGGCGCCGCAGCCAGGACTTCACCGCCGGCGCCGACGGCTCGTTCCGGGCCCTGGAGGTCGCGCCGAACGTCTGGGGCGGCTTCCACCGGCTGCGCCCCGGCCCCGCCTTCGGCCTGGTCGGCGACTACCAGCAGGTCGCCAACCGCCTCAATGAACTGATAGCGCTCGGCGTGGACGCGTTCATCCTCGCCGGAGTCCCGCACCTGGAGGAGGCGCGCCGGGTCGGCCGCCACGTCCTGCCCCTGTTGAAAGGAATCTCGCAATGACCGTCCGCGTCGGCTACTTCCCGCAGAACAACTCGCTGTTCGTGCTGCGCCACCTCGGTATTCTGGAGCAGCAGCTCCCTGACGTCGAATGGGTCGACCTGCGCTCCCTGGACAACGGCCCGCGCGTGGACCCGACCGCGGCCCTGCCCTCGTCCCACGGCGACCACCTGTTCGACGGCGGCTACGACTTCATCGGCACCGGCTCCACCCCGCCGGTCACCGCGCAGGCCAAGGACCACGACATCGTCTACGTGGCGGTCTCCGGGCCGCGCGTGGAGAACGGCCGCCTGGTCGTCCACGCCGACTCCGACATCCAGGAGCTGGCGGACCTGAAGGGCAAGCGCGTCGCGCTGGGCCACGGCTCCTGGCAGACCACGCTGCTGCTGCTCGCTCTGGAGAAGGCGGGCCTGGAGTGGTCCGACATCATCCCGGTCGACGTCTACGGCGACGCCGCCGAGCGGTTCCTGATCCGCGAGGTGGACGCCTGGGTCGGCTCCTACCCCTACCTGACGAAGGTCGAGGAGAAGGCTGAGCTCCGGGAGCTGATTCCCACCGAGGGCCTGTTCAGCCACCGCTCGCTGTGGTTCACCCGCCGCGACTTCGCCGCCGAGCACCCGAAGGAGCTCGCGGCCATCGTCGCGGCCCTCCAGGAGGCCGACGCGTGGACCGCGGCCCACCCGGACGAGGCCGCCGAGTTCTTCGCCGCCGACGACGGCCGTCCGGTGGCGGAGTGGGAGCACGCGCTGCGCACTCGGCCGTGGGGTCTGCTTCCGCTCGACGCCGACTTCGTCGCCGAGCAGCAGCACGCCGCCGACCTGTTCTTCGCGAACGGACTGATCGCTCGGTCGGTCACCGTCGCGGACGCGGTTTCGGAGGACGTCACCGAGATTGTGCGGAGCTCGCAGGGCTGAGCCGGCCACGGAGCAGAGTTTATCAGGCTGTTTATTAGATGATGTGCTGTGTCGCCCGTCGGACTCGACGGCGGGCGACATCGCGGCGGCCTGGGCGGCGACTGTTCCTGATCGCAGGCTCGCGTTTTTCGAGTAGGTCCCTTTACCGCCCAAGCAGCGCTTAGTTCAAGCACCGCTTAGTTCAAGTACCGCCTAGTTCAAGTACCGCTCAGTACCGCCGAGGAGCCCTCATGCCCTTCATCGTCGCCGTCTCCGGCAGTCCGTCCGCCAGTTCCCGCACCGCCGTGGCCGTCGACTGGTCCCTGGCCCGCCTCGCCGAGGCCGGCCACGACACCGCGCACATCGCCGCCCGCGACCTGCCGCCCGCCGACCTGCTCGCCGGCGCCCGCGACACGCCCCGGATCGGCGAGGCCCTCTCGGCCATCACCCGCGCCGACGCCGTCATCGTGGCCACGCCCATCTACAAGGCCTCCTACACCGGGCTGCTCAAGGCGCTCCTCGACCTCCTGCCCGAGAACGCCCTGGCCGGACGTCCGGTCCTACCGCTGGCCACCGGCGGCACGGTCGGCCACCTGCTCGCCATCGACTACGCCCTGCGTCCCGTGCTCACCGCGCTCGGCGCCGACCGGGTCCTGCCGGGCCGCTTCCTGCTCGACGCGGACATCGACCGCGACGCGGCCGACCTGACCCCGGCCGCCAGCCGGCGTCTGGGACAGACCGTCTCGTCGTTGGTGGAGGCGCTGCCGCTGGTCGCTGTCTGAGGCTGGGGCTTGTTCGGGCGGGCTCACCCCGCCGAACGCGATGGTGCCAGCAACGGCGAAGCCGGCGGCGGCGTCCACCGCTGCCCGCGCGGCCGGGTGACGCCGTACTCGTCCTTGAGATGGTCGGGGATCGCGTAGTGCATGATCCGGCCGCGAGTCAGGGAACTGAGCTCGAACATCGTGGTGAGCGCGCCGAGGCGGTCCAGCAGCGCGGCCGCCAGCGGCGAACGCTCCTTGGCGTCCTCCAACAGCCCCAGCAGCACCGGAGAAGCGGGCACCAGCCGGTCGAAGACGGTGCTGCGGGGGACGGCCAGCCAGTCGGCGGCGATGTCGCCGACCAGGTAGCGGATCAGCGCCGGGACGACCGGGTCCAGGAGCGTGCCGGGCACGACTCGTTCGTAAAGCTCGACGAGCTGCCGGGTCAGGGCCACGCCCTCGGGGGAGGGACCCATGTACTTGGTCATGTAGAGGTCTGAGAAGTCCCGGGCCGAGGCCAGATCCGGCGGCGACGCGGCCCGGTCGATGCCGAGCATCACGCCGACGACCTGCCAGGCGTAGTAGTAGGCGTCCGCGCCCTCCTCGGTGATGTGCACGCCGAGGCGGTGCATGGCGTCCAGGACCTGGATCGAGAACATCATCTGCCCGCCGATCATGTCCTCCTGGCAGATCGGCACGCCCCAGGCGGTCTCGTCCCACGCGCCCTCACGGCGCAGCAGATGCCGGATCGAGGCATGCAGCAGACGGACCTTCTGCGCAGCCGGGACGAAGGCCCCGCCGGCCTCGAAGGCGTCGGGGCGCATCAGGTACACCGTGAACTGACCGGTGGCGGCCATCCGGTTCGACGGATGGTCCAGCGCGTGGGTGGCGGCCAACAGCCGGGCGATGTGCGGCAGCATGTAGCAGGCCGGCATCGAGGCGAACGACAGCGCCGTGGAGACGTGGACGTTGTTGTCGATGAAGAACATCCGCGCGCGCTCCATCCGATCCCAATCCACCCAGTCCGGAGGGCTCGCGGTCGCGCGGAGGTAGTGGTGCACGACCGGTGGCAGGTCGTCCGGCAACGGCTGGCCGCTCTGTCCGCTCTGGCCGCTCAGTCCGAACCAGCGCATCAGGGTATTGAAGTGATGCATCTGGTCCTCGGCGAACAGGGTCTCCACGACGCTGTCCGCGAGCGCGTCGCCGCGCAACCGCAGGGCGGATATGGCTTCGGGTGTGACGGCCACGAGAGGTCTCCCTAGAGAACGTGAATCAGTACGCGCGGACGGTCACCGCGTGGCTCAGCTCGTGCAGCGCGTCGACCGAGGCTCGGGGCAGGGCCGTGGAGGTGGACGTGATCGCGGCGCGCGCCGTGGCGGCCCGCTCGGCGATCATCGCCTCAGTGCGGGCTCGGGCGCCGGTGCGCTCCAGGATCGTGCGCACCGTTTGGAGGTCGGTGGCGTCCAGGTCGGGGCGGCCCAGCACGGCGCGCAGTGTCGCGCGGTCGTCGGCGCCGGCTGCTTGCAACGCGTGGGCGACCAGGGCGGTGGGCCGGTTGCCGGTGAGATCGTCGAGGTTTGATTTGCCGGTCGCGGCCGGGTCGCCGAAGACTGCGAGAAGGTCGTCGCGCAGCTGGAAGGCTTCGCCGAGGGGGATGCCGTAGGCGCTGAACGTCCCGAGGATCCGGTCGGAGGCGCCGCCGAGTCGGCCGCCTATGTGCAGCGGGTGCTCGACGGTGTACTTCGCTGTCTTGTAGCGGACGATCTGCAATGAAGTGTCGGGGAGCGGGTCCTCGCCGGTGCGCAATATCTCCAAGCACTCGCCGGCGACGAGTTCCCGGGCCAGGGTTGCCCACATCGGCCGGGCGCGCGCCAGATAGGCGGAGGGCAGCCCGCAGCTGACGAACAGCTGGCCGGCCCAGGCCATCAGCAGATCGCCGACGAGCAGCGCCAGCGACCGCGCGGCGCCGGCCGGGTCGGGGGCGTCGGCCGGGACGGCGGCGCGGAGTGCCAGCTGCGGGGTCGGGACGCCGCGACGCAGGGCGCTGTTGTCGATCAGGTCGTCGTGCACCAGGGCGGCGGCGTGGACGAGTTCCATCGCGGCGGCGGCGCGGATGGCGGCGTCGCTGTCGGCCTGCCCGGCTGATCGCCAGCCCCAGTAGCAGAACGCGGCGCGGATGCGTTTGCCGTCGGCGACGGCGGTGCGGAGTTGGGTTCCTACTGCTGCGAGTTGGGGGTCGATCTGTTCCAGGAGCGCGATCTCGCTGTTGGTGAAGGTGGTGAGTTCGGCGTTGATCCGGGATCGCAGGGCTTGCATGCCTTGTGTGGGTTGCATGGGTTGCGCGGGTTGCTGGGTTCGTGCGGCTTGCTGGGCTTGCGTGGCTGGCATTTCATGCGCCGTCGGGGGTGGTGGGTCTGGCGAGCCGCGCCAAGGTCTCCATGTGGGACTCGGGCGGTGGCGTGATCCGGCCCAGGACGGCGTCGCCGCGCGCTTTGAGATCGTGGTGCGCGTCGGCGGCGATCTCGGGCAGATCGGAGCGGCTCAGCACTCCGCGGGCCTTCCCGATCAGGGTCTCGGCGGTGTCGAGGCCGAGGTCGGCGATGCCCGCCAACAGCGTGAATACGTCCCGGCCTGGGTGGGCGCTGTGAGCCTGCTCGCCGTCTGCTGGCTGTCGTGCTTGTGACATGTCCCCTCCACCCCGTGCTTTCCCTCGGGGGTCGGGGCCGATGCTGGGGGTCACTCGAACGAGCGATGGAAGAGGGAGGGGCAGGTGAATGGGGCTGAACGGGTGAATGAGGGGAGGGGTGGGGCGAGGCCAGGGGGTGGTCAGAGGAATAGCCGCGTGGCTCCGCTCGCCGTCACGGTGACCAAGCACAGCGCCGCCGGGGTGGTCAGGAAGCGGCGGCCGTGGGGGAACAGGTTCGGGTGGCGCGTGATCCAGTCGGCGGCACGCTCCCAGCGGCTGTGCTCGCGCGGTGTTCCCTGCTCACGGCAGTAGAAGATGGCGGTGCAGGCCAGCCGCACGGGGATATAGGCGGCAATCAGCGCGGCAATGGCGTGGGCGACGACCACGAGCGCCTCCTCGGGGTTGCTGCTTCGGGCTCGGCACGAAGTATGAACGGGTTGGGGTTCTTTGTCAGAGGCTGGTCCAGGATGTGGGAGACCGGCCGGTGACGCAAGACCTGTCCGGTATCGATTCTTTCGATGTCGGCCAGACTTTCACTCATGGTTCATCCAGCCGCTCCAGTCACACGGTGCCGCCGGTGATCTGATCCCTTCCTGAGGAACTGCCCTGCCCAGTGGGGGCCACCCGGTTCCGTTCCACTCAGCATCAGTTCCTTGGAGAGGGAGAACCAGATGTTCGAGCGTTCCAGCGGCTCGGTGAGCGGTTCGGTCAGCCGTCCGGTCAGCCGGTCCCGGCGCATCGTGCTCGGGGTGGCCGCCTCGCTCGCGGCCGGGACCTGCGCCGCGGCCACGATGGGCAGCGGCGTCGCGCAGGCTGCCGGGGGCAAGACGGCGGTCGTCCCGGGCGACCTGCTGGTGAGCCGCGTGCACTACACGGGCACCGCCGGGATGATCACCCCGGGCGTCACCGTCCTGCCGACCGGCGTGGTGGCCGTGGCCGACGGCACGTTCGCCCACGTGTGGGACAACGCGCTGGTCGACGCCAACTTCGGCGTCACCGCGCCGATCTACCTGGACCAGATCACCCCGAGCGGGGCGCCGGTCAGCACGATCGCGGTGCCGAACGGGACGCCCGGGGCTTCCAGCCGTGGTCATGACTTGTTGATGGGCAGCTTCTCGTCGAAGTCGGAGCTGGCGCTGAACCTGTCCAGCGGCGGGTCCGCGGTGACGTTCATGGGGTACGTGACGCCCGCGAACACGCTGGACGCCTCGAACGGGAACACGCCCGGGGTCGTCGACCCGACGAACCCGGACGCGCAGTCGGTGTACCGGGCGGTCGCGGAGCTGGACCGGAACGGCAAGTTCTGGTTCACGCAGACCAATGCCTACAGCGGCGACAACGGTCGGGCGGCGGTTCTGGATGACGCCACCGGGTTGTACTACGCGGCGGGGAACTCGAACAACGGTGACGGGACTGCGACGCCCGGGGTGATCTTCGGGACCGGTGCGCAGTTGATCCAGCCGGCGTACGAGACGGAGGCGGATCAGGTGACGGGGAGCCCGACGCCGGTGGGTGGGTTCAGCATTACGCAGCTGCCGGCGAATACGAAGGCTGACAAACTGGGTAAGGACACGAACTTCGCCGAGGTGGCGGAGTACAACAACGTGATCTACTACACCAAGGGTAGTGGGAGCAACGGGATCGACACTGTGTACTTTGTGGACACGACGGGGACGGCGTGTCCGCAGGGGGTGGGGCTTCCGGTGCCGGGGGCGCCGTTGCCGAGTACTGCTGATGCTTATGACCCGGTGACGGGGAAGCCGGCGAACAACATGTGTGTGTTGGCGGGGTTCCCGACGGCTACGGCGAAGTCGATTAAGACGCCGGACACGGGGGCGGTGAGTAATGCGGCTAGCTTTGGGGCGATGTGGTTCGCTAATGCGACCACTGTTTATGTGGCTGATTCGGGGAATGGGAACGACGCTTATAGCGATGGGGCTGGGGCTGGGGCTGGGGCTGGGGTGTACAGCGCGGCTGCGGCGCAGAACCTGGCTGGGATTCAGAAGTGGTCGCTGGTGGGTGGTGCGTGGAGGTATGACTACACGCTGAATGCGGGGCTGGGGCTTGGGGTTCCGTACGTGGTGGCGGGGCTGCCGACGGGGACGAACCCGGGTACGGGGCGGCCTTGGGCGCCGGCGGTGGATGGTATTCGGAACTTTACGGGGAAGGTGAATGGTGATGGGTCGGTGACGTTGTATGGGGTGACTACTTCGGTGGGTGGGGTTTCGGATTATGGGGCGAATCCGAATAAGTTGGTTGAGGTTTCGGATGATGTGGCGGCTACGGTGCTGCCGGGGGGTGAGCAGTTTGTGACGTTGCGGACTGCTGAGGCTGGGGATGTTTTGCGGGGGGTTTCGTTTGCGCCGGGGTCGGGGCGATGAGGGCCGTGATGTAAGGGCCGTGATGTGAGGGCCGTGATGTGTGCTGGTGAGTGAGTGGTGCTGAGCGCAGCTGAGTGCTGCTGAGCGGTGCTGAGCGGGGTGAAGTGCTGAGCGAGTGAGCGCGAGTGAGTGAAGCGCGAGTGAAGCGCTGAGTGAGTGAGCGCGAGTGAGTGAAGCGAAGAGGGCGGCGCCGGTTCGAGGGGGACCGGCGCCGTCATCTTTTTAGAAGTTTGGCTCTGCGAGGTTCTCGGCCATCAGCTGCTTGAATGCCGGGTTGGTGACCAGCGTCTTGAAATCGTCGGCGGTGTAGTTCTTGGGGCTGCCCATCAGGAGTGCGTAGGCGTCGTGGCCCTTTGCGTTCTCGACGTAGAACTCGCCGAGCTGGCCGGGCGCGGGCAGTGCCAGCCATGCGCGGAGCCCGTTGTCCATGGAGACCTCGGTGGAGCCGGAGGGCGGGTCGCTTTCGTGGGTGTCGGAGGAGTGGAAGGAGAGTTCGACTGTGCCGTTGGCATCCTCGATGCGGTAGAGCGCCGGGCCCATGCCGGGAGTCGAGTCATCGGGGACGGGTTCGTCGCGGCCTGGTGTCCTGCCGGGGACGCCGGGGATGTGGGAGTTGTCGTTTGATCGCCAGGTCGCGGCGGAGGGGGAGACGTCGGCTCCGGGGGACAGTGTGATGAGGGTGCGGACGATGCGCTTGCAGGCGTCGACCATGACGGTGGTGGAGGTGGAGGGGGCTACGACCCCTGGGGCGTCGGAGTTGCCGACGGTGAGGTCCTTGGTCGGGCAGGTTTTCCATTGGTCGTAGTAGAAGCTCATTTTTTGGTGGGTGGTGGGGGAGTTTGGGGAGGTTAGAGAGCTTGAGGTGCTTGCGGAGGTTGTGGGGGAGGCGGAGCTGATGACCGGCGCTGGGTGGAAGACTGCTCCGTCGCCGGGCGAGACAGGGGAGGAGCCCGAGCCGCCGGAGATCGCTACTGCGAGGACGGAGACTCCGGTGACGGCTGCCACGGTGCCGGCGCTTGCCAGATAGCGGTGATGGCGGATGCGGTGGCTGCGGAGGCGAGCTGCGGCGCCGGTGCCGGAGAGGTGGGCCCAGGCTTCGGGGCGGGTTGCGGTGTGGAGTGATTGGAGGGCGGTGGTGGTGGGGGTGGCAGCGGTGGTGGTGGTGGCGGTGGTGTCGTCGGAGGGCTCGGAGGTGAAGTCGGAGGGCTCGGAGGTGAAGTCGGTGATGTTGTCAGGCATGGGCTTTTCCTCCGATTGGGGTTGGAACTGGGGTTGGAGCTGGGGTAGTAGCTGAGGTTGCCTTTGTTGGTGCGCTGTCGAGCGGGTCGACGTGCCAGTCGGTGAGGAGATCGGCGAGGGCGGCACGTCCGCGTGCCAGTCGGGCCTTGACGGTGCCGGGTGCGACTCCCAGTTCGCGAGCGATGTCGTCGACGCGCATGTCGTTGAGGTGGTGCATGATCAGCGCGGTGCGTTGGGCCTTTGGGAGCTTGGCGAGGGCGTCGCGGAGGGCTACGGCGTCGGGCGAGGGGCCGGGGGTCGCGGGTGGGACACCGTGTCGAGCGAGTGCGCGCATACCGGCTTTCCAGCTGCGCCAGCGCGATATGGCGAGTCGGTAGGCGGTGACTTTGACCCAGCCGACCGGGTCGCCGCGGCCGTCGGAGAGGGAGTCCCAGCGGGACCAGGCTTTGGCGAAGGCTTCTTGGACGCAGTCTTGGGCCTCGGCGAGGTTGCCGACGAGGAGGTAGAGCTGGCCTACGAGGCGGGGTGCGGTGGTGGCGTAGACGAGGTCGAAGTCGGTTTGCTGTTGGGATCGCTTTTGCTGTTTGTTTTGGGTTTGGATTTGTTTTTGGTATTGCTTTTGGTTTTGGGTCGGGAATTGGTTCTGGTTCTGGTTCTGGTTCTGGTTTTGGTTTTGGCTTTGGGTTTGGGTTTTGGTTTGGGTTTGGGTTTTGCTTTGGTTTTCAAGTTGGGGTTGGGCTGTATTGCCAGGGGGCGTTGCGGTCATCCGCGTCTCCCGGGTGTCAGGTTCATAGGGCCGAGCGCTGTACGCGCGGGGAGAGCGCGGTGGTTGCATCGCTTGGTGTTCATCTGGCGTGAAGCTGGTCGGGGCGGTGGCGGGGGCCGGGATCGGGTGTGCTTGGTGGGTCGGGTTGATAGGGCGGCTGGCGAGGACAGTCGCGCGGGGAGGCGAAGCGATGATGAGCGTTGCGAAGATGGTGAGGCCGGTGAAGCCGGTGAGGCCGGCGAAGCTGATGGCGTTGGCGGGCGCTGCGTTGGTGGCGGCGGGGACGACGCTGGTGTCGGCGGCGCCCGTGGCGGCGCTTGATCCGATTGGGGGGAGTGGGAGTAGCTGTCTGTTCGCGGGGCAGGGGTCGGCGTCGATGCGGCCGTTGGTGGATGGGTTGGTCGGTGCGGTGCGGGTCAATGGGCAGGCGGTGTTGTGCGATCTTGGGCAGAGTGGGACGGTGCCTGGGTTGCGTCCGCAGACGTGTGCGCAGTATGCGAACTCGACTGCCGGGCGTGCTGTGCTGCTTCAGTCGATGGCGGCGGGGGATGGGTGTGTGCAGTTTGCTTGGAGTAGTGCGCTGGATTTGTCGGCTGCTGGTGGTGTGAGTGGTGCGTTGACGTACATTCCGGTGGGTCGGGATGCGGTTACATATGCGGTTACTGATAACAGCGATCTGCCACGGACGCTGACCGTTGCTGATCTTAAGGCTATTTACACGTGCGATGCTGGGTACGTGGGGGCTGGGCCGGCGTACACGGTGCATCCGTTGCTGCCGCAGGCTGGGTCGAGTGTGCGGACGGCGTTTGAGGCGGCGGTGGGTATTACGGATGCGGATGTGGTGGGTGGGAGGTATCCGTGTGTTTCTGACACGGTGGGTGGGGGTCTTCAGGCGGTTGCTGAGAATGATGGGAGGGTGCTGTCGCAGTCGGCGGTTGTGCCGTATGCGGTGTCTGCGTACTTGGCGCAGATCGGGCAGGCGGTTGCTGACCATCGGGGGAGGGCGGTTCTGGGGAGCTACGACGGGAGCACGCCGGTTGGGCATGATGGTGGGGCTGGTGATGTGACGTTTGCTGTTAGTTCGCGTAGTTCGGTTCCGCGGGAGCTGACCATGGCGGATCTGCGGGCGATCTATACGTGTGATTCGAACTACGTGGGGACTCCGGGGGCTGTGGGGATTGAGCCGTTCTTGCCTGCGGCGGGGGGAGCTGGGTCGGTGCGGGCGGAGTGGGAGAGCTTGGTGGGGATCAGCGATGTGGATGTTGTCGCGGGGAAGTATTGGTGTCTGCATGATTCGCTCAACGGGAACCCGGTGGGGGAGAACGATGGGCGGGGGTTGCCGGGGGATGGTGTTGTTCCGATGTCGGGGGCTGCGTATGCGGCGCAGTTGAGTGGGGGTGCTATTGATCATCGGGGGTTGGCTGTGCCAGGGGTTATCGATGGGCGGGTGCAGTTGGTGAACACTGATACTGGGAGTGCTGCGGCGGGGCGGTGGTTGGTGGTGCCGACGGGGGCTTTGGGGGCGTCGCCGGGGAGGGATTTGTTTGTGGGGTCGGGGTCGGGGGTTTGTTTGGAGACTGAGGTGATTCAGAGGTTTGGGTATGGGGTTGGGATGGGGGTTGGGGTTGATGCGGGGTGTGGGGATGTGAGTCGGCGGACTTTGTAGGTGGAAAACAGTCAAAAGCTGGGCAAAGCAGGCGCCTCCGGCGGGGGCCTCGGATCCCTCGGGGAACTGGCGCCGGCTCCATAGGGGGGTCTGGTCAGTCCCTGCGCTGGCGGTTTGTGAGGTGGGGGTTCGTTCCCCTCGGTCACGTCGGCAGCCCTACGGGTACAGCGCCGCCGCCCGGGTGTCAAGTCCATGCCGTTGCTGATGCGCTGTTGGGTGGCGGTTGCGCTTGCATGGACTGGACACCCGGTCGGCGGCACTGTAGGCAAAGCCCTGCCGACGTGACCGAGGGGAACGAACCGAAAACCCGGGCGGGGGAGTGACGATCTCGGGGGCCGGGGTGGCGCTTCCGGTTTCTGGCCGCCGGTTTGAGTCTCGGAGGTTTGTGCTGTTTGTGCTGTGAGCTTGCGGCTGCTGGTCCCGAGTCTGGGGGGCTGTGGCTCGTGGCTCTGACATTCCTGGTCTGGTGCTGTGGCTTGCGGCGCCGAGTTGTGGAGGTGGTGACCCGGTTGGTTTGCTGCGGCGGTGGCGGGTTGTTGCTGGTGTGGTTGTCGGTAGTCGGCATCGGGCCTGCGCCTTGTTCTGGCGCAGGCCCGAAGTGTTTTTCGCTCCTACTTGATGTTCCAAGCCTGGCCGGACTGGGTGTAGCCCTGCGTTACCGTGCCGCTCAGGGTGCGGACCAGGTCCATGCCGGCGCCTTGCTGGTGGTCGTGCCAGTAGTTGAACTGGTTGCGGGCGTCGGGGGTGGAGAGGTCGACCATGCCGTTTTTGAACCAGGGGGCGTTTGGTGGGGGTGCTATTTGGCCTCGGTCGATCATGCCTTGGACGAGGGGGACGTCTAGGGCGCTGGCGCCTGCGGAGAGGCTGAAGGAGGCGGTGGCGGCGGCTTTTTGGGCGGCGTCGGTGGGGAGGAGGTCTTCGTAGAAGGGTTGCATGACGGGGGCGGCGCCGTGGATGACTTTGAAGGGGAGGGGGCCGACGGCGTTGGCTTCGCCGACCACGGTCTTGATCCAGGCTTGGGTCATGGCGTTGTTCTTGTCTTGTTGGTGGGCTATGTCGACGCCGGCTTGTTGCTGGTGGAGGTTGAGGTCGCCTTGGAGGTTGCCCAGTTGTTTGAGGGCTTCCATGTCGGCGGAGGTGCCGTTGTGGATGTCGAAGTCGCCTTGGCGGGACAGGTTCAGGGCTTGGGCGCCGATGGCGCCGTTGAAGTTGGCGGCGGCGGGTTGGTCGGCGGCGAAGCTTTTGAGGACGTTGTCCATCTGCTCGGGGCGCAGGGGGATGATGCCGTTGGTGGTGGGGCCGTCGACCATCTTGTTGGTGGCGTTCTCCATCATGCTGTCGAGGTGGGCGGAGGCTGCTTGGGAGACGGACATGGCCAGGCCGGGGGTGAGGTTGGTGCCGTTGAGGTTGTGGAAGAGGGCGGCGGTGGCTTCGCGGGAGCTGTCGGGGTGGCCGGTCAGGTCGGTGGTGGCGTTGTGGATGATCGTCGCGGCGAGTTTGTCGTGGTCGGAGAAGGGCAGGGCGGAGACCTTGTACAGGAGGGACTGGTAGTTGGCGTCGACCTGGGTGGAGGGGGTGCGGGTGGGGTCGAGCAGGTCGCGGCAGGCGGCGGGGTTCTCGCCGACGCGGCGCAGGATGTCGGGGGCCAGGCCCCAGGTGTTCTCGGACAGGTCGCGGAAGGCGCGGGAGGAGTCGGTGGAGCCTGCGTCGTAGCGCAGGACGCGGGCGCCGGCGTCGGCGATGAAGGTGTGGCCGTACTGGTCGCCGGTGGGGCCGAAGGAGAGCAGGAGGGCGGCCGGGATCATGGTGGAGCGGACGCCGTCGCCGTGCCAGAGCGGTTCCCAGGTGTCCGGCGGGAGGTGGATCTCGCCCAGGTCGGATCGGCGGGTGGCGGCGGCGACGCCGATCGCGTACTGGTTAATCAGGGCCTTGGCGTTGTAGGCGTCGCGGTCCTTGGGCATGGCCAGGGTGTCGAGGTCGGGCGGGGCCAGTTGCATCAGGACCTTGGAGACGGAGGCGGCGCCGCCGGCGGCGAAGAAGGCTTGGAGGAACGCCGGGTCGTTCTGGGCGTTCTCCAGGTCGGTGCCGATCTTGGCGATGATCGCCTGGGAGGCCGGGTTGTCGGGGTCGGCCACGGCCTTGGCCAGGTCGGCGGCGTCCTTGCGGCCGGCGTCGGCCAGGACCTGGTCCACGGCGGCGATGAAGTCGGCGCTGCCGTGCTGGACCAGGACCAGGTCGGCGGGGTTGCCGCCGTGCTGGCTGAAGATCTCGTCGAAGGTGAGGTTGCCCTGGCGGCCGGGCAGGACCACGTAGCCGGTCGCGTCGCCGATCTCGCTCTCGCAGCGCTGGCTGGCCCGGTCGCAGTCGTCGCCGGCCTGGGCGGCCTTGGCGCGGGCGGCCATGATCTTGGAGAGGAAGTACTCGGGGCTGCCGGTGCCGCCCTGGACCGGGCCGGTGCCGTTGCCGGCCCACTGCTGGTCCTGGACGCTCAGGTGTTTGCGCAGGAGTTCGTCGGCGGCCCGTTGGAAGGACAGCGGGTCGGGCATGAAGTCCGGCATGCCGTCGGTGGGGTCGACCTTGGCCTCGCGCCAGGCCGCGTCGCCCTCGCGGTAGGCCTCGCTGGCGGTGGCCTTGTGGCCCTCCATGACGCCGGCGAACTTGACCAGCGCCTCCCCGCCGCGGCTGTAGCCCTCGTGGATGTCGGACAGGTGCTTGGGGAAGGGGTCCATGGCCGACCGGAACGCGTCGCCGGAGGCGCCGAGCCAGGCCATCAGGGACTCGTCGGTCATCATCGACTGGACTTCGCGGCGGATCTGCTCGACGCGGTCGGCCCGGTCCTGGAACTCGCCGGCGAGGACCCGGAGGTAGGCCGGGTCGCCCGGGACCGGGTCGGCGCCGAAGCCGAGGATCGTCCAGTCGAGGGAGCGGGTGTCCCCGCCGTCGCTGCGGTTGTTGGACATGCCGGTGGTTCCTCAAAGGGGGCAGGGGAACGAGGTCCCGAACGGTGAGCCGCGCAGGATGAAGCGGAACGCGGCGCAGGCCGCGGTGGTGCGCCCGGGCACTCGCCGGACTGCTCGTCGGATCCTGCTGCCCCCCAGCGGATCCGGCGCCGGCGTGTGCCCGGGTGGTTCAGGGCGCCGGGTTCGGCACCAGCTTGGCGAGGTTCGCGTCCAGTTCGCGCGCGATCACCGCCGAGACGCGGCACATCTTGGCCAGCGCGGTGAAGTAGGAGTCGACGACGACCAGCGAGCGGTCCGAGAGGTCCCGGAACTCCCAGAGGCCCTCGTTGATCGGCGGGTAGTCGGTCGGATGCTCCGGCGGGAAGGCCGCGTGGCCGTTGGTGGCCACGGCGAACTCGTTCCCCGCGACTTCCAGCCGGGTCCCGAATTCGTCCAACGACGCGCTGTTCGCCTGCAACTGGTCGGCCATGACCACCATCCCTCGTCGTGCAACCCGTGAGCGGCGTGTCCCCGCAGCCGCCACGTTTCAAGATCACGGAAACCGTGCGACGGTGTCAACGTTCTGTGATTGAACATCCGGTGACGGCACGGTGCCGATTCCGGGTGCCGGGTCGCCCGTCCGGGGTCACGACCTGGCGACGGCGGTCTGCGCGGCCGTGGCCGCCATCGTCTGCAGCAGGGTCGCGACGTCCTGGCGGGAGATGGCGTGGGTGTCGATGTTCACGGTGAGGCGGACGCTGTCCGTCGAGTCCTCGACGTGCAGGAACAAGGGTTCGAAGCTGGGCTCGTCCTGGCCGAGCACCCACCGCAGCTTCGGCTCCGCGGCCGTGTCGATGACGGCGGCCAGGTCGGCGTCCGGAACCGGAAGGCCCGCGTCCCGGCTGGACCGGCGGTCGTTGAAGTAGCACCCGGTGTCGATGGCCGTGCCCCGTTCCCGGGCCACGCGGGCGCGCAGCTCGACCATGTCGTCGTGATCGAAGTACGCGTACTTGTACGCGGCCAGCGCCGCGCGCCGGGCGCGTTCCAGCACCTCGGTGAACGGCAGCCCCGCGACGTCGAGCACGCAGATCCCGCCTTGCGCCAGCGTGCACACGACGGAGGCCAGCCCGGGCCGGAACCGGTTGCCGACAATGGGACGCACGACCACCGGCGAGATGCCGGCGACGGCGTCGAGCGCCGCGCCGAACAACGCGAGCAGGACCGTGGTGCTCTCCATGTCGTGGCGAGCGGCGATGGCGTGCACGGCGGGCAGCATCGCCGCGGACTCGAACTCCGCCTCCCAGTAGCGCGGTAGCTCAGGCTCCTGCGACGGGGGGAACCGGATCGGGGCGATGGTCCGCAGGGCCGTCTCCCAGTGGCGCATCGCCGCCTCGTTCTGCCGCCGTCCGGGCGCCGAGGCCTGCCACTGGGCCTGAGCCAGTGGCTGCATCCCGGTGATCGGGGCGCTCTCGCGCACCGCGACCTCGGTCATCAGCGTCACGGCGCCGGTCGCGTCGGTCGCGAGGTGGCTGATCAGCACCACCATGTGCGTGAGCCGTTCCCGGTGCCGGACCAGCCCCATCCGCACCGGCCATTCGGTGGCGAAGTCCATGGGGGTGTCGCGGTAGCGCGCGTGGATCGCCGCCGCGACGGCGTCGGGGTCCTCCTCGCCGCCGGTGTCGAAGATCTCCAGCGCGATCTCGCCCTCGGCGTGCACGACCTGCCGCACGCCGTCCTCGTCGAAACGCAGCCGGGTGCGCAGCGGCTGGTAGCGGCCCATCAGGTAGGCGAGTTCCTCGACGATGTCCTCGATCGTCGTCTCCGGTGTCAGCTCTTTGACACCGCCCAGCGGGATCCAGGTGTTCTGGGCGACGATCGCCGACCAGTTCTCCTTCTGCCCCCACGACAGGGCGGCCTGCCCGGATCCCGTTCCGTGGAACGCGACCGTGATCTGATCCGGGGTCCGATCCGGCATGGCAGTCATCGACCAGTCCTCCGAAGTCGCAGGCGCGTGAAATTTCGTTATGCAGATGTTTTCTTGCGCCCCCCAAGCGCGTATCCGTCACAGTACTGGCGGGAACGCGACTATGGAACGCTCGGCGCGGGTACGGCCACGGGCCCGGGGTGAGGGATTACCCCGCCCTTTGACCGCGCGGCAACGATTCCGCCATCTGCTCAACTAGGCTTTTCGCAGGGTTCTGCCTTCGCCCGCGCGGCTGTGCGGAAACCGTTACTGACCTGGCACTTGGCGGGCCTGGGGTCCGTAGATTCGGAGGGTCGGATGAACGACCTCGGTGTCCTCAAGAACGATGCGCTCTCCCTGTTCGACCGGGTGGCGGCGAAACTGCCGGCGGACGCGGGTGAGCAGACCGTGCGGCGGCTCGACGCCGCCGAGCGCCGG
Organism: Catenulispora yoronensis; assembly: GCF_039531695.1. Taxonomy (NCBI): domain Bacteria; kingdom Bacillati; phylum Actinomycetota; class Actinomycetes; order Catenulisporales; family Catenulisporaceae; genus Catenulispora; species Catenulispora yoronensis. The sequence continues at coordinate 12,551 of NZ_BAAAQN010000026.1, read as the reverse complement.
CTGCGGGAATCAGGCTCCGTACTGGTGGTGCTGGGCCAGTTCGACAAGGGCAAATCCATGCTGCTGAACGCGCTGCTGGAGGAGCCTGGACTGTTGCCCGCCGCCGACGGCGCGGCCACGCGGCTGACGGTGACCGTCCGGCCCGGACCGGTCGAGCGGATCGTGGTGCGGCTTGCCGATCCGGACGGGAGGCGACCGGACGAGGAGCGCGAGATCACCCGGGCCGAGATGGCCGGCTACGTCCTCGAGAGCGCCGAGCCCGCCGCCGACCGGGCCCGCGCCACCGAGCTGGTCGTCGAGCTGCCGAACGCGAAACTCGGCGAGGACCTGACGATCCTGGACACCCCCGGCACCGGCAGCCTGTTCAGCGGGCACGCGATCGCCACCCTCGGGGTGCTGCCGATCGCCGACGCCGTCCTGTACGTGACCGACGCCCTCCAACCGTTGCTGGCCTCCGAGCTGGCGTTCATCAAGCAGATCGCCGAAGGGCTCGACCTTCCCGCACACCCCGGCCGCCTGCTGTTCGCGGTCACCAAGACCGACCAGGCCACCGACCCCGCAGCCGCCGTCGCCGACCTGCGCGACCGGCTCAAGGAGGTGCCCGGTGCGCAGGACGCGGTCGTCGTCCCGGTGTCGGCGCGGCTCCGCCTGATCCATCTCGCCGACGGCGATCCGCAGGACCTGGCGGCGAGCAACCTGACGGCTTTGGAAGCGGCGCTGTGGCCCGCGGTCCGCGGGGTACGGGAGCGGCTGCGGCTCGGCACGGCCCTGAACGAGCTGGGCGCGGTCGTCGACGAGCTGGCCCAGCCGTTCGAAGCCGCGCTCGGCGTGCTCGCGGCGCGGGACGCGCAGCACCAGCAGTCCTTCGACGAGGCCGCCGAGGCCGCGCTCGCCGACCTGGCCGCGAGCACCGAAGCCGCCGAGCAGGTGCCCGCCGAGGTCGCCGATCTGCTCGCCGCGCACACCGAACGGCTCACTCGGGAGGCCGACGTCCGCCTGGCCCGGTTGTGGGAGGACCTGCGCGACGAGTACCGGAGCGACGCAAAACTCTGCGACGACCCGCAGCAGCTGATGGACCTGCTCGCCTCCTGGCTGGCGCTGTTGTCCACCGATCTGGGCACGGCGGCGGACAAGGCGGTCGCCGGGGTCCGCGACGAGATCGTCGAGCGCTTCGGGCACCGGGTCCGGGCCCGGCTCCAGGCCCTGCTGCCGGCCGCGCCGATGCCCGAGCCGTTCGTCCCCGGCGCCGGCGCCCACAGCCGGCCCTCGCCGGTCGAGATGCTGGTCCGCGCCGCCGAGGCCGCCGCCCAGGGTGCGCAGCAGGGGGCTGATGCCGCCGACCGGCTGAGCGCGATTCTGGCGACGGGACTGGTGCGGAACCTGGCGCCGGCCCCAGGCACGATGACGGTGACGCTCGCCGCCGAGCTGCTCAAAACCTTCCAGGGCAAAACGGCGGACCGCGAGGATCCGGGTGCTGCGAAGCTCCGGATGGTCGGCACCATCGTCGGCGCCACATTGGCGTTCGTGGGCGCGCTGAAGAACGCGCTGGGGCTGGCGCGCTCGGAGCAGATCGCCGCGCTGGACAAGTTCTTCAGGGATTGGGAGCCCGACCTGCGCGCGTTCTTCGCGGAGTCGCTGGCCGAGCTGATGGAGAGCCACGCGGCGTCGATCGGCACGCAGCTGCGGGTGTTCCTGGAGAGCCGGAGCGAGGCGGCGCGGCAGGTGGTCGCCCGGATCGAGGCCGCGCGCGGCGCCACCGACCGCGGGGCGGAGCGGGCCGAGGTGGAGGCGCGGCTGGAGGAACTGCTCGTGCTGGGCCGCGAGATCGACCGGATCGTTGCCGCCGCCGGGCTCGGGCCGGCGTGACTGGTTCGGCGATGGGTTCTGTGCCGGAGCTCGCGGTCTCGGCCGTCCGGGTCCGCGCCGAGCAGGCCCTGGCCGCCGTCCTGGAGCGGTTGCCCGCCGGGCCTTCGGTGCTGCGCCGGACCCTGGACTTGGAGGCTGAAGCGCTGCGCGGCGCGATGACCGTGGCCGTCGCAGGCATGGTCAGCACGGGCAAGTCGACGCTGGTCAACGCATTGCTCGGCGCCGATCTGCTGGCCACCGGGTTCCGCCCGGTGACCTACGTGCCCGCTCTGCTGCTCTACGGCGACCTGCAGACGATCCGTGCCGACCGCAAAGTGATCACGATCGAGGAGCTGCGTGCCCTCTCGGACCGGGAGACCGCCGGACCGCAAACGGGGATCAGGAAGTTCGAGATCGAAGGCCCCTGGCCGGCGCTGCGGTGGTTCGACCTGATCGACACGCCCGGCTTCGGCTCGGCGTACGACGCGGACGACTCCCGGACCCTGGCCGAGCTGGTCCGGGCCGACGCCGTCGTCGCCGTGCTCAAGACGGCGAACCTGTCCGCCGACGAGGCGGCGGTGCTCCGGCGTTTCCAGGCCGGCGAGGGCGCGCGCGGGCCGCTGTCGCCGATCAGCTGCCTGGGCGTGCTCACCATGCTCGAAGGCCGCTGGCAGCCGGAGACCCCCGAGCTCGATCCGTTGCGCGTGGGGGAGCGGGACGCGCAGCAGATCATGAAGCAGCCCGAGGCCGCGCGACTGCTGTTGCGGGTCTTTCCGGTCTGTTCCATGGTCGGCGCGGCCGCTGCGACCCTTGATGAGACGGATTTCGGTGACCTGGAAGAGTTGTCGAAGGCTCCGGTGAGAGTGCTTCTCAAAAGCCTGATCACCGTGGAGAAATTCGGCGGCGCCGAACTGCCGGTCTCCAGCGAGCGGCGCCTCGCGCTTGGGCACCGGTTCCGGCCGTATGGTATCCACCTGGCCTGCGGCCTCATCCGCGACGGCGTCGACTCGGTCGAGCAGCTGCGCACGGAGCTCGACGCCCGCAGCGGCCTGCCCGAACTGCGATCCCTGCTGGTCAACCATTTCGGCCGCCGCCGCGATCTGCTCAAGGTGACCCGCGTCGTCACCCGAGTCAGTGCCCTGAACACCGACGACCTCTCCGCCGACGCGCGGGAGCGCTTCGCCGTCGACAGCGCCTTGCGTCGCGTCGCCGACTTGGTCCGGGACGACCAGGACCTCGCCGAGTACGAGGTGCTGACCCGGCTTTACGACGGACGACTCGTGGTGCCCGAGGACCTCGCCCAGGAGTTCCGACGAGCGGCCGGCGAGCATGGAGCGTCGGTGGCCGACCGGCTGAACCTGACGCCGTCCACACCATTGGCAGTGCTCGAAGCCACCGCCTTGGACCGGCTGGCCGCCAGCCGCGATTCGCTCCTGGTCCTGGACCCCCACGCGGTCTCCGTCCTGCGGGCCATCGAGCGCCGCTACGAGCTGATCGTCCACCGGGTCCGGACCGCGCGCGCCCTGCTGGAGGACGGGATATGAATCCGGGAACCCTGACCGAGCCGGTTCTTGTTGTCGATCTCGGTTTTTCGAACACGACGGCGCTCTTGCTGTTGCCCTCCGGAGTCGAGCGTCTTCTGACGAACGCTTCCAGCAGCTTCGAATGGCCCACCGCCGTGTTCCGTACGGACGACGGCTGGCTGGTCGGGCACGCGGCCGAGCTCCGGAAGCTGGACCGCCCGGCTGCCTACAGTGACCGCTTCAAGGGGATGATGGGTACCGGCGAACCCCTGACGGTCGACGGAAAGCCCTATCGCCCCGAGGAACTGGCGGCCGAAGTGCTCCGCTGCCTCGTGGACACGGCGGCCAGGACGTATGGGATCACACCGCGCCGGTTGCTGATCACCGTGCCGCACACGGCCGACAAGGCCTGGCACGACGCCACGATCAGAGCCGGGCAGTCGGCCGGTTTCCGTGACGTGGAACTGCTCAGCGAGCCGGAGGCGGCGGCCTATGGCGTGTACGCGGCGCGCACAGCACGTGATCCATACGCCGCGCCCTGGCCCAAGGGCGCGCGGATTCTTGTTTACGACCTTGGCGGCGGCACCTTCGACGTCGCGCTGCTGCGGGTCGGCGACTCAGGACCCGAAGTGGTCGACCACTCGGGTCTGGATTCGGGCTCTGGTGCGGACCGGGTGGATCTGGCGGTGGCCGCGGGACTGAAGGCCCACCTCGATGCCTGGTTTGTCGAACATTCTCACGTTCCGCGTGAGGATCCCTATCTCACGGCTGCTGTGAAGGAGCATGCTCGCAAGCTCAAACATCAGCTCACTGACACGCCGGTGGCGGAGACCAGGATCTATCCGGCACCGCTGTATTCGATCTCTCGCGACGACCTCAAGAAGGCCGCCGATCCGCTCCTGGCGGAGACGATGGAGTGTTGCCGGGCCCTGCTGGCGAAGCATGACCTGGATGTGACGGATGTCGACGCCGTCTTCATGGTGGGCGGTGGCAGCAAGATGCCGGCCGTGGCGCCGACGCTCCGGCACGTGTTCGGTGTCGAACCCCAGGTTGCGGGCGACCCGGCGCAGGCCGTGGTCGTCGGTGCGGCGCAGTGGTGCCGGGACGCGGCGCGCTGGGTCGACGCGCCAGGGCCGTCCGCGGGTGTGGTTCCCCTGCGCTGGACGGCTCCCCAGCCCCAAGCGGTGTCCTGCCTGACCCGCTGGCTGGTGGAGCCGGACGAGTGCTTCCGGGCCGGCGATGTGTTGGCGATGATCCGGCTTGCTGGCGGCTCGTTGCGCGAGTACAAGGCCTCCTCGCGGGGCCGGATCCTGCGCCGGCACCTGGATGAGGGCCAGGACCTGTTCGACGGCGACTGGATCCTTACTACGTTGGCCCCGGCCGGCGCCGAGGACTTGTGTGAATGGTCCGGGCCCATGTGGCGGATCCAGGCGCCGGTGACGGCGTCCGCGATCTCGCCGAACGGCACGCGAGTGGTGCTGGCCGTGGCGGCCGGGCCTTCGCATGCACGGTTGCTGATCGTCGACGCTCATAGTGGCGCGGTGGTGGAGGAGGCCGAGTTCTCCGGGCGGGTTCAGGCTGTGGCCTGGGCTCCTGATGGTCGGACGGTGGCCTTCGGCGTGATGGCGGAGGCGGGGCCCGAGATCAGGCTTCTGATGGAGAGCGGCGAGACGCAATCTTTTGCGAAGGTTGCCGGAGCGGTCAACGCGCTCGCTTTCGCGGCGAACGGTGCTGTGGTGCTCGCGGGCAGCGGGAAGGGCGAGTTGCACCGGATCGAGACCGGGTCTCGCGCGATGACGACGGAAACGCTCATGCGCAGTATCGAGTCGCTGGCCGTGCACCCGTCGGGCGCCTTCTTTGTCGCTGCTGGAGCGGACGGGCGAATGGCGGGTCGGCTGTGCGTGGTGCCGTTGGACCGGAGGCCGAGGCCGGCGCCGTTCAGTTATCCCGGGCCGATCGGGCGGGTGCGGTTCGGGCGCGATGGCAGTGAGCTGATGGTGGCTTCTGAGGATGTTCTGGAGTTCTTCGGGTTCAAGACTGATCTGACGCGGGTCGATGTTCGTTCTGGGACGCCTACTGGGTGGGTGCGGGCGGTCAGCGGGGGGATCGGGGCCTGGCAGACGCCGGACCGCGCGGTTCGCGTCGCGGGGGAGGAGGGTTCGGGGGGTGTGGAGATAGCTGGGCGGAATGTTCAGGATTTGGAGTTCAGCCCGGATGGGCGGCGGTTGTTGGTTGTCGGGCAGGAGGCTGTTGAGCTGTGGCGGCTTACGCGGGAGGGGGCGGGGTGACCGAGTCTGCTGATGATCTGAAGGATGCTGCCGCGACGTTGCAGCTGTTGTGGGCTGAGTACGACGCGGCGGTGAAGGCGGAGGGGTTGGCTGGGGAGGGTGCGGGGACCTCGGCGAGCGTTGGGGCCGGGGCCGGGGCCGGGACTGGGACTGGGACTGGGGCTGGTTTTCGTGCCGGGGGTGGAGGCGCGGATACTGTCGATGTGGCGGGGCGAGTCGTTCGTGCGCTCAAGACCGCCAGCCACTCGGTTTTCTCGTCGGATGCCGAGCGTGCTCGTGCTGATGCGGTCACCGATGGCATTGAGCAGATGGTCGAGAGCCTGGCCCGATTGGTCGATGAGCACCGGACTGCGTTGCGGAACAGCCGGACTGCGATCGCGGGGATCAGGGATGAACTCGCCGCCTTTGAGCCGGCGCAGCGGAATCGTGGGAAGCACGCGGCATGGAGCAAGGTTGATCAGGATCTCGCAGACCTCGAACAAGCGTTGGCCAAGGCTTCGGCCAAGCAAGTTGGGAAGATGCTGACTGATGCGGTCGGCACCGGCCTACGGGGGCTTTCGCAGACTGTGCCGGTGCCCGGTCAGGCTGCTGGTCCGGGGCAGTTGTTGCCCTGGATCGAGGACGAGGTTCTGCTTCGTACGCTGCATGAGTTGGTGAAGGCGGCGTTCGCTGCGCCTGGTGCGTTCGACGAGCCGATTGGTGTTCTGAAGCGGCAGCTCAAGGCACATGGCATCGTGGTTGTCGAGACAGTGACGGACGATTCGGCGGCGTGTTTCCTGTTTCATTTGGATGATCGGCTTCCGGCGGGGGCGGTGCGGGTTGATGAGCCTGCGCTCGCTCGCAAGACTTCCGGGCGGGACTTGGTTCCCCTGCCCGGGCGTAAAGGTCTGGCCCACCAAGGTCCCTTCGATATTGGCCCCGAGGTGAAGTTATGAAAGCGGTCAGGTCTGGGAACGACGTCACGATCGTCGGTTTCGACTTGGGGCACGGTGATACCGCGTTGTCGGTGTTGTGGCCGGGATCGCGTGAGCCTGAGAGTCTGCCGGTGCCTGGGGCGGGTGAGCGGTTTCCGACGGTGATGGCCGTCTATGCCGACGATCCGAGTGCTCCGCTTCCGATCGAGGAGCGGATCAAGATCGGGAACATCCTGGATGGCGGGGTCGTCGAGGATTTCTTCATTGCTTTCAAGAGCCCTGATTTAACCGACAAGACGATGACTCGCGGAACCACGCTCTTTGTACGGCAAATACTGTGGCTCCTTGACAGGGCCGCCGTGCTGCCGCCGGGAACCCCGGTCCGCTGGGTCTTCGGGGTTCCGTCGGGGTGGAGTGATGAGACGCGGGAGAGATATCGGAGGCTGTTGGTCGATGCTTGCCGCGGGGAGGTTCAGGTCGTTGCCGAATCGCGCGCGGCTTTGCACCATGCCCGCCAGTCCGGAGAAGTTGGGCTCGGTCGGGACACGGGTCGGATCCTCATCATCGATCTTGGATCCTCGACGGCGGACTACACGCTCGTGACCGGTCTGGAGTCCGACGCCTGCGTCGTCGACGACGGGACAGCAGTTGGTGGGTCGGTGATCGACAAGGAGATCCAGCGGCGGTCGGTCGCGGCCTACAAGGAGCGGCTTGGTAACGCCCCCGAACTGGTGGACGAATATCTGATGGAAGCCGGTCGTAGTGGGCTGTTGGAACTCAGATGTCGTATGGCCAAGGAGGACTTCTTCGGCAACAGGCCACCGGCGACCCCGATCGACAGCTACCCCTTGGTGGAAAGCAAGGTCAGGCTGAAGGTCGGTTATGCCAGCGAGACCATCGAGGTCCCCATCACGCTGACGCCGGAGACCATGGAGGACGTCTTTGCCACGCCCTTGCCGGAGCTGGGTATGACTTGGCGCGAGGCGTTCGAGCGAGACCTGTCCGCCATCCGGGCCCACCTGAAGGAGGAGGCGCCAGAGGCGATCGTGATGACCGGCGGTGTGTCACGGATGACCTACGCCCGCCAAGTGGTGGTCCGCGTCTTTCCTGAATCGAAGGTTGTCCTCGGGACCGAGCCGCAGCTGGCCGTGGCTAAGGGCTTGGCGATCCTGCGCCGGCGACAGGACGAAGTCGCCAAGTTCCGGCAGGAGTGCTCCGCCTATCTGGACGGACCCGAGATCCCGGCCCGGATCGACGAGGAGCTGCCGAAGCTCGCCGCCGAGTTCGGACGGATTATGAGCGCCGGGCTGGTGGCGGACCACATGATCCCGGCGGCGATGAAATGGCGGGAGGCGGAGCTCGACACCATCGCCGACATCCAGGACGAAGTGCAGCGGACCTTCCTGGAGCATCTGGCCTCTGACACGGTCGCGAGCGAACTCCGGGCAGCGGTGAGCAGTTGGACCGAGGATCTCGCCAAGGACATCAACCAAGAGATTCGCAAGATCTGCGAACGGACCGGCGTTCCCGCGGAGGTGCTCGCGGTTGCTTACCAGCCCACGGTGGGCAAGCCGATCGAAGCCGACAGCGAGATCGCGCAGAAGATGGCGCTCGACATCTATAAGCACATCAGCGGATGGATGATAGGCGTGGTCAACACTGTCGCGGCGGGTGTCGCGGTGGTCGCGGTGGCAGTAGTGGTCGAAGCAGTGGTTGCCGCGTTCGCTGCGGCTGCCGCGACCGGCGCGGCCGTCAATATCTGGGATCCGGTGCTGGCGGTCGCTCTCTTGATGATCGCGGGGGCAGCCGGCCTTTCCTTGGTGGCGCGCAGTGTCAGGCGGCGAGCGCTGAAGAAGGTCGAGACCATGCGGATCCATCCCAAGGCGCGGCACATGGTCAGCGAGAAGCGGCTCCAGGCCAAGATTGAGCGTGAGGTGCGGAAATCCTCGCCTGAAGCAGCCATTGTCCAGGAGGTCGGGAGAGGCTTCCTCGAAGAGAACACTTTGTCCATTTGCGCTTCGGTTGTCGACGACTTCCGCAGTCACGTGAAAGCCGCTGCGGACCGCGCCGAGATGCTCGTCCGGCCGAATCGAGACGTGATCCGGCTCCACGCGGCTGACCCGGGGTCTACTCCGCGATCCCCCGGGTCAGCATGACGAGAGTGACGAACGTCCGGTAGAGCCGGATCGGATCGTCGTCCACGAGCCGGACGACGGTCGGGTCGGTGGGGTCGGTCGGGTCCGCCTCGACGCGCTCCAGCCACGTCGCAATCTCGGCCAGGTCGGGATTGCGCATGCGGACGGTGAGCGTCGCTGGGAGCTTGAGTTGTGGGGCTGGAGGTGTTGGGGAGTCGCGCAGGGCCGTGATCGCGTCGGTGGCGGCTTGAGCGATCAGCCGGACGGCGCGGGCTGGGTGCAGGCTCTCGGCGGCGAAGCGCGACACCGACTGTTTGACCACCGCCGCGTGCGCGTCGGGCCAGTACGGCCGCAGCTCGGCGGCCGTGGTCTGGTCGCCGGTCACCAGGACCACGGGGACGCCGTGGCCCAGCGCGACCAGTGAGTTGATGCCCGACTCGCCGGCCAGGACGCCGTTGAGCCGGACCTCGGCGATCGCCGCCGGGTTGTAGGTGTGGGACAGCGTCGCGGGGCCGGCGGAGGCGGAGCCGTGGTAGGAGACGAAGAAGATCGCGTCGAACGAGTCGTCGAGGCCCTGCATCATGTAGAGCGGTTTGTGGCGGCCGGAGAGGTAGGAGGCCTCGCCGGACAGGTGTTCGGGGCGCAGGTTCGCCATCCGGCCGTGGGAGTCGTTGACGAGGAACTCGTGCGGGCCGCCGGCCCGGTTCGCGCCGTCGATCGCGGCGTTCACCTCGTTTTGCAGCAGGTCCCGGTAGTGCTCGTAGTCCTGCCGGCCCGGTCGGCACTGATCCCAGTCCACGACGCCGGCCGTGCCCTCCATGTCCGAGGAGATGAAAATCTTCACGGCACTCCCTTCGTCACACTTCCGCGCCGCCGTTCGTCAAGGTGGCATGAAGCTCAACAGTGTTTCCGGACTGACCTGCGAAGTCGCCGACCTCGACCGTACCGTCGCGTTCTACGAGAGCATCGGATTCCGTGTCGGTAAGCGGGACGAGGCCCAGGCCACGTGTTACGTCAACTGGTTCTGGATCACGTTCCTGGCGACGGGGGCGGCGGCGGACGGGCCGGTCGCGGTCGGGCAGGGCCGGGATGTTCATCTGAAGGTCGACGATATCGACGAGGCGTATCGGGAGGTTCTCGCGGCCGGGCACAAGCCGGAGGGGGAGCCGGGTGCGCGGAGGGGCGGTGGGAAGGAGTTCGTGGTGGCCGACCCGGATGGCTACCGTTTGGTTCTCTTTTACAAGAAGTGACCAGTGACCAGTGACCTTGGCGGTGGTGGCCTTGGTGTTGGCCGAGGCCAGAGCCGTGGCGGTAGCCGGGTCCGGGGCGGGTGGGGCGGGTGGGCTGGTTCAGCGCTTGACGGCGACGCCGGCGTACATCGCGATGTCCTGATCCCGGACCGGCGCCGCGTCGGCGTCCGGCCGCCAGTGGTGCACCAGCGTGACGCCGGGGTCGAGCAGGTCGAAGCCTTCGAAGAAGGCCTCGGCCTCGGCCTTGTCGCGGACCTGCAACGGGATGCCGCGCGCGTTGTACTCCCGGCTGACGCCGCCCACGCCGACCGGGTCGGTGTCGCCGGTGAACACGGTCACGGCCAGGAAGCTGCCGGGCGCCAGGGCGTCCATGAAGCGGCGCGCGATGCCCTGGGGATCGTGCTCGTCCAGGACGAAGTGCACGATGGCGATCAGGGACAGCGCCACGGGCTGGGAGAAGTCCAGGACTTCGCGCAGCTTGGGGTTGCCGATGATGGACTCGGGGTCGCGGAAGTCGGCGTTGACGTAGCAGGTGCGGCCTTCGGGCGTGCTGGACATCAGGGCCCGGGCATGGGTCAGCACGATCGGGTCGTTGTCCACGTAGCCGACCCGGGCCTCGGGGGCGATGCCCTGGGCTATCTCGTGCACGTTCGGCGACGTCGGGATGCCGGTGCCGATGTCAAGGAACTGCCGTGCTCCGTGCTTCTCGGTGAGTTCGCGCACCAGGCGGTGCATGAAGGTCCGAGTGGTGCGCATGGAGATCGGCAGTGAGGGCCAGGCCTCCACCGAGGCGTGCGCGGCGATCCGGTCCGCCTCGAAGTTGGTCTTGCCGCCGATCAGGTAGTCGTAGACCCGTGCGGAGTGGGGTACGTCCATCCGCAGGTCGACGGAGGGGTAGTCGTCCTGCGCTGCCTGCTCGGCCTGCGCTGCCTGCTCGGCCCCGGCGTCATTCGCCATGGTGTGGTGCCTCCCGGTATTTCTGAGCATGGTTCTCGGGGCGTCGTGATGACGATCCTTGGTGCGCATGTTAACGATGTTCCGGCTTTAACGCAGGGGGCTCATTCGGGGTGGAGGTGGTGGGGGTGGTGACGCGGGGTGGGGTGGCGGCGCGGGGGCCCGTTGTCGGATGACAGGAACGCCGACATCTTGTGAAATACCGGGTGATGTGTGGTGATTAGGGTAGTTTCGGTCCCGACCAGTCGGCTTCATCCTGGGAAAGGGCACTTCATTGAGCATCATCCGCAGCGCCGGCGCGAAGCTCCGCCGGACCGGTGTCGTCGCGGCCGGGTTGACCGCCGCCGTTCTCGTTTCCGGTGTCGCGCCGGCCAACGCTGTCACGTCGCAGCACCGTGCGGTCTGCGGTTCGCCGGGGTTGGAGATTCTGACCGGCATGCCGGGGAGCTACAGCTGCGCGCCGGTGCCGTATGGGCCGCAGGTGCAGGCGGCGGGGCGGGCGTTGGTTGATTGGGCGAATGCCAATTTGCCGGAGCGGAGCCCGCGGCGGCACTTCCGTGTTGTTTCTGCTGCTACGCAGGTTGTGGCGGGGACCAACTACAAGCTGTTGGTGTTCGTGTACGGCGAGCGCGGGCAGACGGAGGCGCTGGCGGGGACGGTGTATCGGGCGCTGAATGGGACTATGACGGTTAGTGATGCGACGGCGGTTGTTTTGAAGGGCTGAGGGGAGTTGTTGGGGATGGGATGGGGTTATGCGTGTTGACTCATCATGGTGAGTGATAGTGAGTGATGGTGAGTGGTGAGTGGTGAGTCGGCATGAGTCGGGCGTTCGTTGCGGGCCAGGTGGTCGGTGGCGGACGCCCGGTTGGTGTTGGGGTGGGTGACGTTTAGTGGCGCGCGGCGTCCAGGATTATTTTGACGACGGCTTGTGGGTCGGCGATCGCCACCGCGTGGGAGGCTGGCACTGTTTCGATTGATGCCCCCGCGCGTTTGGCCATGGTGATTTGTGCTGATGGCGGGATGGTGTTGTCGGCCAGCGTTATCAGCGCCCAGGCCGGTACGTTGCGCCAGGCCGGCGGGCCGGAGGCGGCGTCGCGGGCGGTGGTGGAGAGTGGGCGCTGGGTTGTGGCGAGGTCGGTGGCTTGGTTGGTGTCGATGTCCGCGGCGAATACGGATGAGAAGTGTTCTTCGGCGATGTAGATGTCGGTGTCTTGGGTGGGGAGGGGGACGGTCCAGGTTGTGTCTGGGCCGAGCAATGATCCGGGATTTTCGTTGAGGATCGCGCCGAAGCTTTCACCTTCATCGGGGAGGAAGGCAGCGATGTAGACGAGCGCTTTGATGTCGGGGGCTCCGGTCGCGGCGTTGGAGATCACTGCGCCGCCGTAGGAGTGACCGACGAGGACTATGGGGCCTGCGATGGCGTCCAGTATTGAGCGGACTGCGGCGGCGTCGTAGGCGAGACCGCGGAGGTGGTTCGGCGCGGATGTCACCGGATAGCCGAGTTCGCGGAGGAGCCGGATTACGGGGAGCCAGATGGTGGAGTCGGTGAAGGGGCCGTGGACGAGGACGATTGTTGGTTTTGGGGCGTAGGCGGTGGTCGGGAGAAGTCGGATCGTAGCCATGTCGTTCTGTGAGGCAAGGG